>NZ_JARVSX010000002.1:0-107815 GCF_030208975.1 Pseudomonas sp. ME-P-057 | reverse complement strand
GTACCGGCCTCTTCGCGGGCAAGCGCGCTCCTACAGACGGTCCCGGCAACGCCTGGAACCTGCGGCGCAGGCTTGATCGGTAGAGGCAGGGTCGCTGCGAGCCACGTCCGGGCGACGGCGTCAGCGCCTATGACGCTGGTGCCCTCGCCTAACGATTGTGGCCGTGCAGCTTGGTCATCAGTTGCGCCTCGGCCTGGGTCAGGCCGCAGGACTGGGTGAGTTCGTCGATGCTGGCGCCCATGCCGACCAGGCGCGCGGCCTGGGCGAAGGACAGCGTCGACGGATCGCGCTGTTCCAGCGCGGTGATCTTGTCGGGCAGCAACGCGACGAGAGAGCGCAGCTCGTGCAGTTCCTCGCCCATTCTCACCGTGCCGCTCTGGTAATTCTCCAGACGCCGGGCCAGATCGCGGATGCGCTGATCACGCAGCGAATCCGCCTCAAGCTGCTGCGTCGCCAGGGTGCGCAAACGCTTGGTGTGGGCCATGAACATCGCAACGCTCGCGACCCACAACACCGCCAGGAAAATAACCGCTACATCAAAAATCAATCAGATGCTCTCCAGCTCGGACCACTCTTCCTCGGACATCATCTTGTCCAGTTCGACGAGGATCAGCAGTTCGCCGTTCTTGTTGCAGACGCCCTGGATGAACTTGGCGGACTCGTCGTTGCCGACGTTCGGCGCAGTTTCCACTTCCGACTGACGCAGATAAACCACCTCAGCCACGCTGTCGACCAGGATCCCGACCACTTGCTTGTCGGCCTCGATGATCACGATACGCGTGTTGTCGCTGACTTCAACCGGCGGCAGACCAAAGCGCTGACGGGTGTCGATCACAGTGACCACGTTACCGCGCAGGTTGATGATGCCCAGCACGTAGCTTGGCGCGCCCGGGACCGGAGCGATCTCGGTGTAGCGCAGCACTTCCTGAACCTGCATCACGTTGATGCCATACGACTCGTTGTCCAGGCGGAAGGTGACCCATTGCAGAATCGGATCTTCGGAACCCTGTGCTGACGACTTCTTCATACCCCTAACCCCTTGCGTGTTGTGCGGTGCGGACGGCGTTTCGTACGCCGACCTGTGTTGATCTGATGATGGTTATTTGATTGCTTTCATCTGCTTGACCGCGCCACTGGCTATCAGCTCGGCCAATTCGGAAACGTCCAGCAGCGCACACATGTGCTCGATCACCGTCCCGGCAAGCCAGGGCCGCTGACCACGATGGGAGCGCCATTTGATTTCATTGGGGTCCAGGCGCAACGAACGGCTGACTTGATGCACCGCCAGCCCCCATTCGTAGCCCTGAACCGAGATCACGTATTGCAGCCCCTGACGGAAATCGTCGCGATAACGGTCCGGCATGATCCAGCGCGCGGTGTCCAGCACCTTCAGGTTGCCGGCCTGGCTGGGCAGGATTCCGAGAAACCAGTCCGGTTGACCGAACAGCGGCGTCAGGTCGTGACCCGCCAGCGGATAAATCGAGCCCAGGCACACCAGCGGCACCGCGAGGGTCAGACCCGCCACGTCGAAAAGCAGGCACTCGAACGGCTCGGAGGCCCAGGCCGGGCGCTCGTCGCTGGCGGGCGGAGAGACCGGGGGCTGCTGCGCAGACACATGCACGTCAACAATCGGCTCGACCAGCGCCACCTGGGGCGCTTCAACCGCTGGCTCAGGCGTCGGCTCAAGCATGGCAGGCGCGATAACCGGGGGCAGGATCACCGGCGGCAAGGCCACCGGACGCTCCATGACCCTGGCAGCAGGCGGCTCAGCTGGCGCGGTAAAGGCCAACGAGACGGGCGCAGGGCGCGTCAGTGGCACAGGCGATGGCAGCGCGGCAGCAACAGCCGCCGCAACCGCAGAACGCATGCGCGCATCATGGGCCTGCTCTTCGAGCACGGCCGCTTGAAATTCATCGATGTGCTCGACGACTTCCAGTTCCTCGGTCGCGTCTTGCAGCAACGCGTCCAGGTAGTTCTGGAGTGCCAGTTGTGGTCGTGAAGCGATGTCCAGGGGGCGGTTCATACGGGAGCCCGAAAAGTAGTGAAGCGATTGCCGCCTGAAACAGATATCGGCTGCATAGCCGATGGACTTGAGCGTGCAGGCGCGCCGCTCGACAAATAATGATGACCGGCCATTCAAGCCACCTGCCCGACAAGCTGCTCGGTGAGCATGTGCTTGAGCAGGACGCGGTATGCCAGCACTCCGCGGCTTTTGCCATCGAACTGCGAAGGCGTCAGCCCGGCGCGGCTGGCATCGCGCAGGCGCGTGTCCACCGGAATGAAGGCATTCCAGACGTGCTCGGGGTAGCTGTCGCGAAGCAACTTGAGGGTGCTCATCGACGCCTGGGTGCGGCGGTCGAACAGCGTCGGCACGATGGTGTACGGCAGCGGCACCTTGCGCGAGCGGTTGATCATCGCCAGGGTGTTGACCATGCGTTCAAGGCCCTTCACCGCCAGGAACTCGGTCTGCACCGGAATTGCCAGCTGCTGGCTCGCGGCCAGCGCGTTGACCATTAGAACGCCAAGCAGCGGCGGGCTGTCGATGATCGCGTAATCGAAGTCCTGCCACAGCTGCGCCAGGGTCTTGGCCATCACCAGCCCGAGCCCGCTCTGCCCTGGCGACTGACGCTCAAGGGTGGCAAGGGCGGTGCTGGACGGCAGCAACGAGATGCGTTTGTCGCTGGTCGGCAGCAGCAGCTGGCCCGGCAGCCCGTTGGGGACCAGACCCTTGTCCAGGAACAGATCGAACGTGCTGTGTTCAAGCGCATCGGGGTTATGCCCGAAGTAGCTGGTCATCGAGCCATGGGGATCGAGGTCCACAACGACCACGCGCTTGCCCGCCTCTGCCAGCAATCCGGCGAGGGCGATGGAGGTGGTGGTCTTGCCGACCCCGCCTTTCTGATTGGCTACTGCCCAGACTCTCATGTACGCGTTTCCCCCCGACTGAAGCAGCGACCGGGTTTAAGGGGCAGATGACGAAGATTTGACGCCTTGCGGCGGTGTGGTCGGGACCGGTGCAGTTTGTGTGCCAGCACGGCGCAGCGCCGCGTCGGGTTTTGCATTGGCGGTGGTGCCCGAGCCGGTCAGGCTGCGGCGTACGTCGAGATTGCGAGAAATCACCAGCACCACGCGACGGTTGCGCGCGCGGCCATCGGCGGTGGCATTGGAGGTCAACGGCTGAAATTCGCCGTAGCCGACCGAGGCCAGGCGTGCCGGGTTGATCCCGTCCATCGCCAGCATTCGGACGATGCTCGACGAACGCGCCGACGACAGCTCCCAGTTGCTCGGGAACTGCCCGGTGTTGATCGGCTGGTTGTCGGTGAAGCCCTCGACGTGCACCGGGTTGTCGAACGGCTTGATGATTTTGGCGACTTTGTCGATCAGGTCGAACGCCTGATTGCTCGGCATTGCGTCGCCGCTGCCAAACAACAGACTGGAATTGAGCTCGATCTCGATCCACAGTTCGTTGCCGCGCACGGTCATCTGCTTGGAGGCGATCAGGTCACCAAACGCGGCGTTGACGTCGTCGGCAATCGACTTGAGCGGGTCCTGGGCGCCCTGCCCCAGCGCCGCATCGGTTTGCTCGCTGTCCTGCACCAACGGGTCGGCCGGGCGTACGGTTTGCGGTTTTTGCTCGCCGATGGGGATCGGTCTGACGCTGCGCTCGGGTTCGTTGAACACCCCGACCAGCGCCTCGGACAGCACCTTGTACTTGCCTTCGTTGAGCGAAGAGATGGAATACATGACCACGAAAAAGGCGAACAGCAAGGTGATGAAGTCCGCGTAGGACACCAGCCAGCGTTCGTGATTTTCATGCTCTTCGTGGCGACGTCGGCGGGCCATCAGTCCATCACTCCATGAAGCCTTGCAGCTTCAGTTCGATAGAACGCGGGTTTTCACCTTCGGCGATCGACAGCAACCCTTCCAGAAGCATTTCACGGTAGCGCGACTGGCGCATCGCTACGGCCTTGAGCTTGTTGGCCACTGGCAGCAGAAAAAGGTTGGCGGACGCGACGCCATAAATGGTCGCGATGAACGCAACGGCAATACCGCTACCCAGTTGGGCGGGATCAGCCAGATTGCCCATCACGTGGATCAGGCCCATGACCGCGCCGATGATCCCGATGGTGGGGGCATAGCCGCCCATGCTTTCGTAGACCTTCGCCGCCTGAATGTCGCGGCTTTCCTGGGTCAGGAAATCCACCTCGAGGATGCCGCGAATGGCCGCAGGCTCAGCGCCGTCGACCAGCAACTGCAGGCCTTTGCGCGAATAGGCATCGGGCTCCGAGTCGGCCACGGCTTCAAGGCCCAGCAAACCCTCTTTGCGGGCGGTCAGGCTCCAGGACACGACGCGATCAATCCCGCCGGCCAGGTCGATGCGCGGCGGAAACAAAATCCAGATGAAGATCTGCATCGCGCGCTTGAACGCACTCATGGGCGTTTGCAGCAGGCAGGCCGCCAGCGTGCCGCCGAGCACGATCAACGCGGCCGGGCCGTTGAGCAGTGCGCCCAAATGCCCGCCTTCGAGGAAGTTGCCACCAATGATCGCGACGAACGCGAGAATGATCCCTATGAGCGTCAAGACATCCATCAGCTGCAGGCCTCCACCAGATGGCGACCGATGTCATCGAGGCTGTAAACGGCGTCGGCCAGTTCGGCTTTGACGATCGCCATCGGCATGCCGTAGATCACGCAACTGGCCTCGTCCTGCGCCCAGATCTGGCTGCCGCTCTGCTTGAGCAGGCGCGCGCCTTCACGGCCATCGGCGCCCATCCCGGTGAGGACGACCGCCAGTACTTTGTCGTTATAGGACTTGGCTGCGGAGCCAAAGGTAATGTCCACGCACGGCTTGTAGTTCAGGCGCTCATCGCCTGGCAGGATTTTCACCGCGCCGCGACCGTCGATCATCATCTGTTTGCCGCCGGGGGCCAGCAACGCCAGCCCGGGGCGCAACATGTCGCCGTCCTCGGCTTCCTTCACACTGATGCGGCAGAGTTTGTCGAGGCGCTCGGCAAAAGCTTTGGTGAACGCGGCCGGCATGTGCTGGATGAGCACGATGGGCGCCGGGAAATTGGCCGGCAATTGAGTCAACACCCGCTGCAAGGCCACCGGGCCGCCAGTGGACGTTCCAATCGCTACCAGTTTGTAGGCCTTGCGCTTGGGCGCCGGGGAATGTGCTGCGTGCGGATGAGCCGTCGAGGCTGATGTATGTGCCGCATGCGCGTGAGCCGCCGGCAGCGCTGAACGGGCAGGTGCAGCGGCAGGCGCCGGACGCGACGGGGTTGGCGCGGCGGACGATGCACGCGGCGAAACCGCTGCGGCAGCAGGCGTCGGCGCAGGCGTCGAGTTGCTGCCGTAGCCGCTGAAGCGGCGATTGCTGCGAGAGATGCTGTGCACTTTCTCACAGAGCATCTGCTTGACCTTCTCGGGGTTACGCGAGATGTCTTCGAAGTTCTTCGGGAGGAAATCCACCGCCCCGGCGTCCAGCGCATCGAGGGTCACCCGGGCGCCTTCGTGAGTCAGCGACGAAAACATCAACACCGGGGTCGGGCAGCGCTGCATGATGTGGCGGACCGCGGTAATGCCATCCATCATCGGCATTTCGTAGTCCATGGTGATCACGTCGGGCTTGAGCGCCAAGGCTTGATCAATGGCTTCCTTGCCATTGGTGGCAGTGCCGACCACCTGGATCGTGGGATCTGAAGAGAGAATTTCCGAGACGCGACGTCGGAAGAAACCCGAATCGTCCACGACGAGAACCTTGACTGCCATAAACACTCCATAGAACGCGCGCCACCCTGGGAGTCCGCACGCCCTGAATCATGTAGCTTGGGTCACATCTGGCGATGCGGGAAAAGCCAGTGGGACCAATTTTCGCGCGTTAAGCAGGACCTGTAGGACCTGTAGGACCTGTAGGACTGGCTTTAGCCGGAACCGCGTCGGATGTCACGCCGCAAAATCCACGGTGTTCGCCCTACCCTCTTCCCGGCTGAAGCCGGTCCTACTCCGGGAAGGCGTCGGATGTCACACCGCGACATCCACGGTGTCCCTGCCGGCCTCTTCCCGGCTGAAGCCGGTCCCACTGAAAAACATCGCGAGCCGCACTACCGAAGCCCACGCTGCTTAGCCAATCCGTCGTGCCGCGTAGCGCTTGAGCATGCTCGGTACGTCGAGGATCAATGCGATACGGCCGTCACCGGTGATGGTGGCGCCTGACATGCCCGGCGTGCCTTGCAGCATCTTGCCCAGCGGCTTGATGACCACCTCTTCCTGGCCGACCAGTTGATCGACCACGAAGCCGATACGCTGGGTGCCAACCGACAGAATCACCACATGGCCCTCGCGTTGTTCCTCGTGCGCGGCCGAGCTGACCAGCCAGCGCTTGAGGTAGAACAGCGGCAGCGCCTTGTCCCGGACAATAACCACTTCCTGACCGTCGACGACGTTGGTCGTCGACAGGTCCAGGTGGAAAATCTCGTTGACGTTGACCAGCGGGAACGCGAAGGCCTGATTGCCCAGCATGACCATCAGCGTCGGCATGATCGCCAGGGTCAGCGGCACCTTGATGATGATCTTCGAGCCCAGGCCTTTGGTGGAATCGATGCTGATCGAGCCATTGAGCTGGGAGATCTTGGTCTTCACCACGTCCATGCCCACACCACGACCGGATACGTCCGAGATCTCGGTTTTGGTCGAGAAGCCCGGTGCAAAAATCAGGTTGTAGCAGTCGGTGTCACTGAGGCGATCGGCGGCGTCCTTGTCCATCACGCCGCGCTTCACAGCGATGGCGCGCAGGACAGCGGGGTCCATGCCTTTGCCGTCATCGGAAATCGACAGCAGGATGTGATCGCCTTCCTGTTCGGCCGCCAGCACCACACGACCGTTACGGGACTTGCCCGACGCCTCGCGCTCTTCCGGCGACTCGATACCGTGGTCGACCGCGTTGCGCACCAAGTGGACCAGCGGGTCGGCCAGGGCCTCGACGAGGTTCTTGTCCAGGTCGGTTTCTTCACCCACCAGTTCAAGGCTGATTTCTTTCTTCAACTGACGCGCCAGATCGCGGACCAGTCGCGGGAAGCGGCCAAACACTTTCTTGATCGGCTGCATGCGGGTCTTCATGACCGCGGTCTGCAGGTCAGCGGTGACCACGTCCAGATTGGACACGGCCTTGGACATGGCTTCATCGGCGCTGTTGGCGCCCAGGCGGACCAGTCGGTTACGCACCAGCACCAGTTCGCCGACCATGTTCATGATTTCGTCCAGCCGCGCGGTGTCGACGCGCACGGTGGTTTCCGCTTCGGACGGCGGCTTCTCGCTGGGCGCCGGAGCAGCCGCTCGGGCCGGTGCAGGCGCGGCGGCGGGTGCAGCTTTGGCCGGTAACGCAGCTGCAGGTGTCGCTTTAGCCGGTTCGGGCTTGGCAGCGGGCTCAGGCTTTTTGGCCGGTGCAGCAGCAGGCGCAGCGGCGGCGACGGCAGGTTCAAACTTGCCCTTGCCGTGCAACTGATCCAGCAGGTCTTCGAATTCGTTATCGGTGATCTCGTCCGAGGCAGCGGCTTTCGACGCAGCGGCGGGCGCAGCAGGAGCAGCCGGCGCGGCGGGTGCGGCGGGTGCGGCGGGTGCGGCTGCCACAGCAGAAGCAGCGGCGTCTGGCGAGAACGAGCCCTTGCCATGCAACTGATCAAGCAGCGACTCGAATTCGTCGTCCGTGATTTCGTCACTGGCCGGCGCAGCCGCAGGCGTCACCGCGGCGGCCGGCTGTACGGCATCAACGGCGAACTGGCCTTTGCCGTGCAACTGATCGAGGAGCGATTCAAACTCGGCGTCGGTGATCTCGTCACTGGGCGCGCTGCTCGTCGATGCTGTCGGAGCCGGTGAAGGAACAGGCGCGGCAGCAGCGGGCGCAGCAGGAGCAACGGGGGCAGCAATACCCCCAGCCGCCTGAGCCTTGACGGCATTGAGCGAATCCAGAAGCTGTTCGAATTCGTAGTCGGTGATGTCTTCGGACGGCGCTTCAGCGACCGGCTCTTCGACCACCGGTGCGGCAGCGACTTCGTCGGCAGAGGCCGGCTCGGCCAGACGTGCCAGGGCCGCCAGCAATTCAGGCGTGGCCGGGGTCACGGCGGAACGCTCGCGCACCTGACCGAACATGCTGTTGACGGTGTCGAGGGCCTCGAGCACCACGTCCATGAGCTCCGAGTCGACGCGGCGTTCACCCTTGCGCAGGATGTCGAACACGTTCTCGGCGATGTGACAGCATTCAACCAGCTCGTTGAGCTGGAGGAAGCCGGCGCCCCCTTTTACAGTGTGAAAACCGCGAAAAATTGCATTGAGCAGATCCGCATCGTCTGGCCGGCTTTCCAGCTCAACCAACTGCTCGGACAACTGCTCCAGAATCTCGCCGGCCTCTACCAGAAAATCCTGAAGGATTTCTTCATCGGCGCCGAAGCTCATTGGGGGGTGCTCCTAAAATTAACCGTCAAACCGATCCGGAGGCTGCACTGACGGCCAGCGCGCATTGCTTTCGTCGAAGCATTGGCGCGCGGGTCCAGCAGCCACTTTCACAGAGAACCTGAAATCTGAAATCCGGATGACCGAATCAGAAGCCGAGGCTGGATAGCAGATCGTCCACATCATCCTGTCCGGATACGACGTCTTCACGTTTATCGGCATGGATCTGCGGACCTTCACCCTTGGAGTGAAGTTTTTCTTGTTCTTTTTGCTGACGGAAGACTTCCTGGTCGTGTTCGATGCCGGCAAAACGGTCCACTTGGCTGGCCATAAGGACCAGCTTGAGCAGGTTGCGCTCCACTTCGGTCACCAGCGTGGTCACGCGCTTGATCACCTGACCGGTGAGGTCCTGGTAATCCTGGGCCAGCAGAATGTCGTTCAGGTGCGCGGAGACCTCGGTGGTCTCCTTCTCGCTGCGCGTCAGGAACGTATCGACGCGGCGCGCCAGATCACGAAACTCTTCAGCGCTGATTTCGCGGCGCATGAAGCGTCCCCAGTCGGCACTCAAGGATTTGGCGTCGGCACTGAGCCCGCTCATCAACGGCGTGCTCTGCTCCACCAGGTCCATGGTCCGGTTGGCCGCGTTTTCGGTCAGCCTGACCACGTACGAGAGCCGCTCGGTGGCGTCGGTGATCTGAGAGACCTCCTCGGCCTGAGGCATGTTCGGGTCGATCTGGAAATTGACGATCGCGCTGTGCAGCTCGCGCGTCAGTTTGCCGACCTCCTGGTACAGGCCTCTGTCCCGGGTCTGGTTAAGCTCATGGATCAGTTGCACGGCATCGCCGAACTTGCCTTTTTCAAGGCTCGCGACCAGCTCTTGTGCGTGTTTCTTCAGGGTTGACTCAAAGTCACCCATTGTCGAATCTTTGGAATCCATAGCGCCCTCGCAGCGGACATCAGCTATTGACGCGCTCGAATATCTTTTCGATTTTTTCTTTGAGCACTTGCGCAGTGAACGGCTTCACCACGTAGCCGTTCACACCGGCCTGAGCGGCTTCGATGATCTGCTCGCGTTTGGCTTCGGCAGTGACCATCAACACCGGCAGACTGCGCAGACGCTCGTCGGCACGCACCTGACGCAGCAGGTCGATGCCGGACATGCCGGGCATGTTCCAGTCAGTGACGAGGAAGTCAAAGGCGCCGCTTTGCAGCATGGGCAATGCGGTGAGTCCGTCATCTGCTTCGGCCGTGTTGGTGAACCCAAGGTCACGCAACAGGTTTTTTATGATCCGCCGCATCGTTGAGAAGTCATCAACGATGAGGATTTTCATGTTCTTGTCCAATTCGACCTCCAAGCAGTCTTTAACGCGTTCAGCACCTGAACGCGCGTTCAATCAATACCGGCGGTGCCGGGACATTGGAGGGCCGGGATCGACCGGGACGAGCGCAGCGAAACCGGATCATCTACGACCCGGTTCGACCGACTCCTGCCTGCCTCTTCCACTTCCCGCTCAACGTCTTGCACAGCCGGTCTTACAAGCAACTCGCAGGCCTTGCGGCCTGCGTCAGAATTCAGGAGCGGGCGCGCCACTCGCCAAGACGACCCCGCAGACGCGCGGCGCACTGACTGTGCAGCTGGCTGACGCGCGATTCGCTGACACCCAGTACCTCACCGATTTCCTTGAGGTTCAGCTCTTCGTCGTAGTACAGCGACAACACCAGACGTTCGCGCTCCGGCAGGTTGGCAATGGCCTCCGCCAATGCCGCCTGGAAGCGCTCGTCTTCCAGGTCCCGCGACGGCTCGAGCGACTGGCTCGCGCCGTCCTCGTGCAGCCCTTCGTGTTCGCCGTCCTGCAACAGGTCGTCGAAACTGAACAAGCGACTGCCCAGGGTATCGTTCAAGATCCCGTAGTAATCGTCGAGACTCAATTGAAGTTCGGCAGCAACCTCGTGATCTTTAGCGTCACGGCCGGTTTTTGCTTCGATTGCACGAATCGCGTCGCTGACCATGCGCGTGTTGCGGTGGACCGAGCGCGGCGCCCAGTCCCCCTTGCGCACTTCATCGAGCATCGCACCACGGATACGAATACCCGCGTACGTCTCGAAGCTGGCCCCTTTGGTGGAGTCGTATTTGGTCGAGACTTCGAGCAAGCCGATCATGCCCGCCTGGATCAAGTCCTCGACCTGAACGCTGGCTGGCAGACGTGCCAGCAAGTGATAGGCGATTCGTTTGACCAGCGGGGCATAACGCTCGATCAGCTCATACTGAGAATCTTTGGACGATTTGCTGTACATGCGATAGCCACTTGCTGTCATGAGACGGGCCCTGCGCTGGTGTGATGCACGAGGCGTTCAACGAAAAATTCCAGGTGACCGCGCGGGTTTGCCGGCAGCGGCCAGGTGTCAACTTTCTGCGCGATGGCCTTGAACGCCAGCGCACATTTGGAACGCGGAAACGCTTCGTACACGGCGCGTTGTTTCTGCACCGCCTTGCGTACGCACTCGTCGTACGGCACCGCGCCGACGTACTGCAGCGCCACGTCAAGGAAGCGGTCGGTGACCTTGGTCAGCTTGGCGAAGAGGTTGCGCCCTTCCTGCGGGCTCTGGGCCATGTTGGCCAGCACGCGGAAGCGGTTCATGCCGTAATCGCGGTTGAGCAGTTTGATCAGGGCGTAGGCGTCGGTGATCGACGTAGGCTCGTCGCACACCACCAGCAGCACTTCCTGAGCGGCGCGAACGAAGCTCACCACTGACTCGCCGATACCGGCAGCGGTGTCGATGACCAGCACGTCCAGGTTGTCGCCGATGTCACTGAATGCCTGGATCAGCCCGGCATGCTGGGCCGGGGTCAGGTGGACCATGCTCTGTGTCCCCGACGCCGCCGGTACGATGCGCACGCCGCCCGGGCCCTGCAGCAGGACGTCGCGCAGCTCGCACCGCCCTTCGATGACGTCAGCCAGGGTGCGCTTGGGGGTCAGGCCCAACAGTACGTCAACGTTGGCCAAACCCAGATCGGCGTCCAGCAGCATGACGCGACGTCCCAGCTCGGCCAGCGCCAGTGAAAGATTCACTGAAACGTTGGTCTTGCCTACGCCACCTTTGCCACCGGTCACCGCGATAACCTGTACGGGATGCATGCTGCCCATGTTAATTGTTTACCTTGTCTTGCTTAGACCTAAGCCACATGTCGGGCTGCACGTTCAGTGCCTGAACAATGCCTGGCAGACCATCGATGCAGGAAAATTCCACTGTCATTTTCTTCACCTAGCCCGCTCGCTTGCCGGTGCTGTGATAAAGATCCGCAAACATATCCGCCATCGCTTCCTCGCTAGGCTCCTCCTGCATCTGCACGCTGACAGCCCGGCTCACCAATTGGTGCCGACGCGGCAAATGCAGATCGTCCGGTATCCGTGGGCCATCAGTGAGATAGGCCACAGGCAGTTCGTGTGTCACCGCCAGGCTGAGCACTTCGCCCAGGCTGGCGGTTTCGTCGAGCTTGGTCAGGATGCACCCGGCCAGGCCGCAACGTTTATAGCTGTGGTACGCCGCAGACAGCACCTGCTTCTGGCTGGTTGTCGCCAGCACCAGGTAGTTGCGCGCCTTGATGCCACGCCCGGCCAGGGTCTCCAGTTGCAGACGCAATGCCGGATCGCTGGCTTGCAGGCCCGCGGTGTCGATCAACACGACGCGCTTGCGCAGCAGCGGTTCCAGCGCCTGCGCCAGGGATTGCCCCGGGTCGACGTGGGTGACCGGTACATTGAGGATCCGGCCCAGCGTCTTCAGCTGTTCCTGAGCACCAATGCGGAAACTGTCCATGCTCACCAGCGCGATATTTTGCGCGCCGTATTTCAACACATATCGGGCTGCCAGTTTAGCCAGCGTGGTGGTTTTGCCCATGCCGGCAGGGCCGACCATGGCGATCACACCGCCCTCTTCCAGGGGCTCTACGTCCGGCGTTGCGATCATGCGGGCCAGGTGGGCCAGCAACATGCGCCAGGTGTGAGCCTGATCGTTCGAGTCCGGGACCATCGCCAGCAAATCGCGGGACAGGGGGCCGGACAGGCCAACGCGCTGCAGACGGCGCCACAGATTGGCCTGCTGCGGACGGCTGCCTTGCAGCTGGTTCCAGGCCAGCGAGCCAAGCTGGACTTCCAGCAGTTCGCGCAGGCCGTTCAATTCCGAGCGCATCGACTCGTACACGTGATGGCTGACCGAAGGTTCGGCATTGCGCTCGGCGCGTTCGGCTGCCACGGCCGCGTGAACCGACGGGCGAAACGGTTCTTCCAGGGTCGGTTCGATCTGCTTGCTGTCGTCCATCGCCAGGCCGGTGAACAGCTGGCGGTTGGCGACAGTGTCCAGCTCGCTGCGCGAGGTCAGCTCGGCCTGAGCGGTCACGATGCGCGACTGGGTCTTGCGCAGCTCGTCTTCAAGTTCGATGTTCGGCACACGCGGTGCCAGCGCTGACAACTTGTAGTCCAGGGCGGCGGTCAGTTCCACGCCGCCGGCGATCCGCCGGTTACCGATGATGGCGGCTTCAGCGCCCAGCTCATCACGAACCAGTTTCATGGCTTGTCGCATATCGGCGGCGAAAAAACGCTTAACTTGCATGACTCACTACCTCAGCCGTTAGGCCCGACAGTCGCTACGATGGTGACTTGCTTATTGTCAGGAATTTCCTGGTAAGCCAAAACATGCATATTCGGTACAGCCAACCGTCCAAAGCGGGACAACATGGCGCGAACCGGACCTGCGACCAACAAAATAACCGGCTGCCCCTGCATCTCCTGACGCTGCGCCGCTTCGATCAACGAGCGCTGAAGCTTCTCAGCCATGCTCGGTTCGAGGAGAACGCCTTCTTCCTGACCCTGTCCTGCCTTCTGAAGACTATTTAGCAAGATCTGTTCCAACCTTGGTTCAAGTGTGATGACAGGCAGCTCCGGCTCAATGCCGACAATGCTTTGCACGATTGCGCGGGACAATCCGACCCGTACGGCGGCCACCAGCGCGGCGGTATCTTGACTACGTGCAGGGTTGTTGGCGATGGCTTCGGCGATGGAGCGAATGTCTCGCACCGGCACCTGCTCGGCCAACAGCGCCTGCAGTACTTTCAACAGGGCCGACAGTGACAGCACGCCCGGTACCAGCTCTTCCGCAAGTTTTGGCGAGCCCTTGGCCAGCAAGGTCATCAACTGCTGGACTTCCTCATGGCCAATCAATTCATGAGAGTGCTTGTAGAGAATCTGGTTCAAGTGAGTCGCGACCACGGTGCTGGCGTCGACCACGGTGTAGCCGAGCGATTGCGCCTGGGCCCGCTGGCTGATTTCGATCCACACCGCTTCCAGGCCGAACGCCGGGTCTTTGGCAGTGATGCCGTTGAGGCTGCCAAAGACCTGGCCGGGGTTGATGGCCAGCTCGCGGTCAGGGTAAATCTCGGCTTCGGCCAGGGTCACACCCATCAGCGTCAAGCGATAGGCGCTGGGGGCCAGATCCAGGTTGTCGCGAATATGCACGGTCGGCATCAGGAAGCCCAACTCCTGGGAAAGCTTCTTGCGCACGCCCTTGATCCGCGCCAGCAGTTGGCCACCCTGATTGCGGTCAACCAGCGGAATCAAGCGGTAGCCGACTTCCAGGCCGATCATGTCGATCGGGGTGACGTCGTCCCAGCCCAGCTCCTTGGATTCCTGAGCGCGGATCGGTGAGGGCAACAGCTCTTGCTGACGCTTGACCTCTTGAACCGCAGCAAGCTTGACCTGGTTCTCTTTCTTCCACAGCAGGTAGGCGCCGCCGGCAGCGACCAGGCCCAGGCTGATGAAGGAGAAGTGCGGCATGCCCGGCACCAGACCCATGACGATCATGATCCCGGCTGACACGGCCAGCGCCTTGTGCGACGCGAACATCTGGCGGCCAACCAGTTTGCCCATTTCTTCCGAGCCGGAAGCACGGGTCACCATGATTGCCGCAGCGGTCGACAGCAGCAGTGATGGCAATTGCGCCACCAAACCGTCACCGATGGTCAGCAGCGCGTACACCTTGCCGGCGTCGCCGAAGCTCATGTTGTGTTGAAAGATGCCTACCAGCATGCCGCCGATGAGGTTGATGAACAGGATCAGCAGGCCAGCGATGGCGTCACCGCGGACGAATTTGCTGGCACCGTCCATGGAGCCGTAGAACTCGGCTTCCTGGGCGACTTCAAGGCGGCGGCGCTTGGCTTCGGGCTGGTCGATGAGGCCGGCGTTGAGGTCGGCGTCGATGGCCATTTGTTTGCCGGGCATGGCGTCGAGGGTGAAGCGGGCGCTGACTTCGGAGATCCGTCCGGCACCTTTGGTGACGACGACGAAGTTGATGATCATGAGGATGGCGAAGACGACGATACCGACGACGTAGTTGCCGCCGATGACCACTTCACCAAAGGCCTGGATGACTTTACCGGCGGCGGCATGGCCGTCCTGGCCGTGGAGCATGACGACGCGGGTGGAGGCGACGTTGAGGGCCAGGCGCAGCAAGGTGGCGATGAGCAGGATGGTCGGGAATACGGAGAAGTCGAGTGGCCGCAGGGCGTAGATGCAGACGAGCAGGACGACGATGGAGAGTGCGATGTTGAACGTGAAGAAGACGTCGAGCAGGAACGGTGGCATGGGCAGCATCATCATGGCGAGCATGACGAGAAGCAGCAAAGGTACGCCGAGTTGTCCACGGCCCAGGCCGATCAATCCGGTTCGGGCGTGGGAGATTATCTGAGAGCGTTCCACCGATTGGGCACCTGCGTGTTAAATCAATCTTTTGACGCCGAAGCGTTGTATCGGGGTTATTGCAAGAAGGGGTCCAACATTTGGGTTGGGCGGGAAAATATCAGAGTGCCAGTATTTAGATTTTTGTCACGGCGACGGTTTTGTATCGCTGGGGTGAGGATCCAGATCAAAAGCTTCGGCCTAACAGCCTCGGGTTTCGCCTTCGGCGAGTTACTTGATAGAGCCCCAAGTAACCAAGGGCTTGTGCTCCTGGCTTGGCCCCTCCTTCGTCGGGGTTCCTTCACTCCGGTCTTGCTCCGTGGGCCCGCGCCGAACGGACATCCATGTCCTGACGGCGCTCTCGCCGCATCCATGCGGCTCGGCCCACTGCGCAAAACCTGCGTTCAGCCTGCACCCAAGTCGCGATTGGCAGTGACTGGACTTTTTGCGTTTGAAGATCAAAGGCAGATCAAAGGCAGGTCAAGGGCAGATCAAGGGCAGATCAAGAGCAGATCAAGAGCAGATCAAGAGCAGATCAAGAGCTTCCCGGCTAAAGCCGGTCCCACTACGGTCGCCGCCGGGTTCATTGACTGGACGCGCTGCTCTTTGTGGGACCGGCTTTAGCCGGGAAGGCGTAAGGTGCTACACCGCGAATCTGGCGCCGTACACGGGCCTGTGGCTGATCGTTCCCACGCTCTGCGTGGGAATGCAGCCTCGGACGCTTCGCGTCCTTTGGTTGGAGGCGATGGTTCAGATCACTTTTACCGCACGCCCTATGAACTGGATCGGTCCGGTGGGCTTGCCGGTCGGGGAGCCGTTTGGGTTTTCGAGGGTGAGTTCGAAGAGTTGGTTGGGTTGCAGCGGTGGCAGTTTGTCCAGCGGCACGGAGAGGGTATGCCCGGGTTCGACCATGCCCAATGACACCGGCCCCTGCCAGCCGTCGGCCTTGGTCCAGAATTGCAGGGCTTTGTCGGCGGGGACTTGGCTCACGCTCAACGGTATCAGCTGGATCTGCGTCGGATTGTTGGCTTGTATGACCCAGCCAGGCGCCTGATTTTGCGGGGCGACCAGCACCACAAGGTAGGTGGTTGGGGCTTCCGTCGCCGGCCGGTTCAACAGCAGCATGCTCAGTAGCAAGCTAGCAACCAGACCGGCACCGGCAAGCCCGCGCCAGAGTGGCAGCAGGTTCCACCATGACTGCGCGGTAGGCGCAGGTCGGGAGGCACGGCGGTCCTGATGGCTCAGGCTGCGCTCGATGCGCCCCCACAGCGTCGGGCTGGGTGTTTGCGGTTCTGCCAGCTCGGTCAATGCGAGCAACCGCTCTTCCCAGGCGTCAACCGCAGCGCGCAAGTCAGCATCCACGGCGAGGCGATTTTGCACATCGCGTCGCTGCGCAGGCTCCAGCGTGCCCAGGACGTATTCGCTGGCCAGGGCGTCAAGGTCATTCATGCCGTCGTCTTTCGCTTGACCCGTCATCCCATGCACTCCCGCAATGCCACCAGGCTGCGCTTGATCCAGGCTTTCACGGTGCCCAGTGGCGCGCCAATTTTCAGCGCTATTTCCGAATGCGTATAACCATCGACATACGCGTGGAGAATGCAATTGCGACGGGCCGGCTCCAATTGCTCAAGACACCCGAAAACCCGGTCCGAGCGGGCTCGGTATTCGAAGGTGTCTGCGTGGGTTGCTGTTTCTAGGGATGCCTGGTCCTGCAGCGCGTGCTCGCTCTGCTCACTGACCTGCACCGTCTGGCCCTGGTCACGCATGACGTTGAGCGCCAGATGCCGCGTCACGCTGAAGACCCAGCCACGGGCAGAGCCTCGCGCCGGATCGTAGGCCGCGGCGCGGGTCCAGATCTTGATGAAGGCGTCATGCACGATGTCCTCGGCCAGCGCGTCACTGCGCGCGATTCGCCTGGCAACACCCAGCAGACGCGCACTCTCCTGTGTGTAGAGATCGCGCAAGGCCCGTTGCTCACCTCGTGCGCACGCCGCAAGGCACGCTTCATAGTCAAAACAGAATTCGGGTAGGGACAAAATTCTTCAACCGCCGACGTCAAATGAACACCCCGGCCGTAAGCCGGGGTTGCGTCGCTGCAGCGTAGATGAATTTGCGCGGCAGCGACGATCAGTGATGCGCGACTCGGGCTTACTGAGCAGCCCAGAAAATATAGTCCGCCTGATACTTCACCACTTCCTGCTTGCCCTTGGTGGCCATCGAGCATTCCATCTTCGGCGCCACGCCGCCCTTGGTTGCCGTGCGCTGGATGTAGCTGACGTTGGCCATCGCGCCCTTGCCTTCGGCCGGGTTGGCTTTGACCAACTGATAGGGAATGTCGCCTGAACCGGCAGGGGCAACGGCAACTTGTGTGCCGGTGACCTTCGAGCCGTCAGCGGCCTGCCAGGTGGCGGGTGGCCCAAAGTACGTGCCGACCTGCTTGCCACTGCGATCATTCAGCACCGCTTTGGGCCCCACGAAGGTCCATTCGGTCTGGCCGGCGGCGTTCGGCTTGTCACGGCACTCATAGGTGATCTCGCCCACGCCCACGGTCTGCATCGCGACCTTGTGGCCGTCCGGAACCTTGACCGCGTCAGGCAATGCCATCTGTGCGTACGCCGCCGGCGCCGTGGCCAGCAGGCAAGTGGCTACCATTGAAACACCCAAAGCGCCCAACATTTTCTTAGCGTTCATGCCATCTCTCCATTGGATAAACAGGTCAGCAGCCATCGCTACTTCTTGTACTACCCGTGGGAGAACGAAACGGATGCAGCGAATTGAAAATAAATACGCGCGGGGAACATCAGGGGGACGGGGGGCACAGCAGAGAGTGTCCGTTGCCTGACACGACGTCAGTCGCCCGGTCAGGCCTCGGACCCCGGTGGACTTGGTTGATGCCCACCGGGTAAAGCAGTGATTACGCCACCGCTTACGGCATCAGCACCGAGTCGACGACGTGGATGACGCCATTGGACTGCATGACATCAGCGATGCTGACCGCGCTTTTGCCGCCTTTGGCGTCCGTCACCCACAGCTTGCCGTCATGGGGCATGACGGTAAGGGATTCGCCTTGTACGGTTTTCAGCATCACCTTGCCGCCGTTCATTTTGGCGTCCGCCATCAATTGTTTGGCGGTGTGGGTCCCGGCGACGACGTGGTACGTCAGAATTTTGGTCAGGTCCGCTTTATTCTCAGGCTTGACCAGTGTGTCTACCGTGCCCGCCGGCAGTTTGGCAAAAGCCTCATTGGTGGGGGCGAAGACGGTGAATGGGCCTTTGCTGTTTAGCGTGTCCACCAGACCTGCAGCCTTGACCGCCGCTACCAGGGTCGTGTGGTCCTTGGAGTTGACGGCGTTCTCGACGATGGTCTTGCTCGGGTACATGGCGGCGCCACCGACCATGACCGTGTCGGCGGCAAAGCCTGGCGATGCAGCAAGGCAGAGAGCGGCGAAGGAGACAGCGGCAATGCGTTTGGCAAGGGTCAACATGGTAGTTCTCCCAGAATCTTCGGTCCTTCGGATGAAGGTGAGAGAGATACGAAGCAGGCGCCGTAACGGATGCATCAAAGCGAAGATATTTTTCCCTGAGCGACGACCGGTCCGGTTGGCTGCCCGCTCGGTGACCCGTTCAGCGGCTCGAGGGTGACGGCGAGCACTGCCCCGCTGGCAAGCAGGTCAGCCAGTTGCGGCGTCACGTTTAACGTTGCCGAGGCATTGGCCGGCAGCAGGCCCAGCGAGCGCGGCTTGCCATCGGCGGCGATCACCCACGCCTCGGCACTCTTGCCCGGCCAGTCGGCCCGGGCCGTGTTGACGAACAATACGCTCCGCCTGCCAGCATCGATCGTCGCGGCAAAAAGTGTCGTGCCATCTGTCTGTTCAAGACGCGCCAACAGTGGCAACCCTGACGTCGATCCCGATGTTGGCCCCGAAACAGGCGGCTGAAGGATCAACACCGAGGCCAGCAATCCGGCAGCCAGCGCGGCTGTCGTCCAGCGCCAGAGCCCGAGACTGTTCCACCAGCCTGAAGCCTGCGACGGCGGATGACTGGTATCCACAAACAACCGTTGCTCAATTCTGGCCCACGCACCCGCCGGAGGACTGGATGCAGGCAATTGACCGAGCCACTCGGCGAACTGCGCCTGCCATTGCGCCACCGCGCGTTGATGGCGCGGCTCCCGCGCGATCATCGCTTCCACCCGATCACACTCTTCGCGGCTGAGCACGCCAAGCACGTACTCCGCGATCAGCAGGTCCGGGGTCTCGTCGGGAGGCACGGGATGCTCGCTCATAGGCCAAGGCACATGCGCAGTCGAAGCAACCCGCGACGAATCCAGCTTTTCATCGTGCCCAGCGCAATACCATGACGCTCGGCCAGTTCGGCGTAGGAATACCCTTCGAAGAATGCAACCCGGATATAGCGTCGCTGAGCCTCTTCCAGCGTTTCAAGGCAACGGTCCAGCTGGCTGCCTTGCTGCTCGCGCTCAAGCGTGTCCACAAGGGAGTCCTGCGATGCGGCTTCGGGGATCGTCTCAAGAGGGTCATGATGACGATGGGCTCTGCGCCGGTCGATGGCCTTGTGGCGGGCCATGGTCGACAGCCACGTCATCGCGCTGCCCAGCCGGGGATCGAATCCAGACGCCTTTACCCACGCCATGATGTACACCTCCTGAAGTACCTCTTCGGCCTCGGCCCGATTATCCGAGTAATGCAGGCAAATCCCGAACAACCTGGAAGACGTAGCGCGATACACCGCTTCGAATGCCACCCGATTGCCGTTGCCGCAAGCCTGCATCAAGACATTCAACGCCTTGGCGCTGGACTGAGCGTCAGAGGACTGAGCGGCATTCGATCGAATGGTCAAGTGGCGAGGCCTTGAGGGAGACTGCGGCCACTCTAGTCGCGTTTGAAGGGTTGGGCTAGTTGGGTCGGAGGTGAAAGTGCCAACTGACCCACCGCGTTCGCCAGCAAGCCGGCTCCTACAGAGGGGTGTGTACGGCCAAAGATTGGTGAGCACGTCGCGGTGTCGGCAAGGGCGTGCCGCTGTGACGCCGGGCGTCACGGGATGCATGCCCACGCGGAGCGTGGGAATGATCGACAAAGCAACAGCAAAAAGCAGAAGCAAAAGCTTCCCGGCTGAAGCCGGTCCCACTAAAAACAGCGCGTGCCGTCAGTGGGACCGGCTTCAGCCGGGAAGCTCTTGATCTTCGCAATGCCTTTGATCTTCATACGCAAAAGGTCCAGACACCGCAAAACGCGACTTGGGTGCAGGCTGAACGCAGGGCTTGCGCAGTGGGCCGAGCCGCAGGGATGCGGCGAGAGCGCCGTCAGGACATGGATGTCCGTTCGGCGCGGGCCCACGGAGCAAGACCGGAGTGAAGGTATCCCGACGAAGGAGGGACCTAGCCAGGAGCCCAAGCCCTTGGTTACTTGGGGCTTATCAAGTAACTCGCCGAAGGCGAAACAGTCTGCCCCCAGGCAGGCGCCGTTGATCGTGATCTTGATCTTGATCCAACAACCAACTCTACGAATCGCGCCTCAGATCCGGCGGAATCGGCAAATTATCCTTCAGCGGATCAGGCCGCTTCCCGCGCCCCGCCTGATACTGACGAATCTGATACACATACGCCAACACCTGCGCCACCGCCAGATACAACCCCGCCGGAATCTCCTGATCCAGCTCCGTGCTGTAATAAATCGACCGCGCGAGCGCCGGCGACTGCAACAACAGAATCTCATGCTGCGCCGCAATCTCCCGGATCTTCAACGCCATGAAATCACTGCCCTTGGCCAACAGAATCGGCGCCCCGCCCCGCTCCGCGTCATACTTCAACGCCACCGCATAATGCGTCGGGTTCGTGATGATCACATCCGCGTCCGGAATCGCCGTCATCATCCGCCGCTGCGACATCTCCCGCTGCAACTGACGAATCCGCTGCTTGACCTCCGGCCGCCCCTCGCTGTCCTTGTGCTCATCGCGCACCTCCTGCTTGGTCATCAGCAGCTTCTTGTGCGACTCCCACAACTGCACCGGCACATCCACCGCCGCAATGATCAACAGCCCCAGCGCCATCCACAGCGTGCTCCAGCCAACCAGCTGCAAACTGTGCACCACCGCCATCTCCAGCGGCTCATGGGCGATGGCAACCAGGTCCGCCTTGTCCTTGCCCAGCACCACCAGCGCCACCATCAGCACGATGAAAAACTTCGCCAGGGACTTGAGCAGTTCAATCAACGCCTTCGGCGAAAACATCCGCTTGATGCCCGCCGCCGGGTTCATGCGGCTGAATTTGGGTGCCAGAGAACCGGCGGCAAACAGCCAGCCGCCCAGCGAGATGGGGCCGATAAACGCCGCCAGGGTCAATGCCAGCAAAATCGGCTGCACCGACAGCAACGCCGCCTTGCCCGACGCCATGAGCATGATCGCCATGCTGCGCTCGTCGAGGATGGCCGCGCGCGTGATGGTGAAGTTGTCGCGCATCAACTGCATCATCATTTCCGCCATGGAACCGCCGAATGCCAGCAGCCCCGCAGCGCCCACGATCATCACGACAACGGTGTTGAGTTCCTTGGAGCGGGCAATCTCGCCCTTCTCCCTGGCCTCGCGTTTGCGTTTGTCCGTGGGGTCTTCGGTCTTGTCCTGACCACTCTCGCTTTCGGCCATGTCAGCGCGCCTTGACCAAGTCTCTGAGCAACTGCAAGGCGTCGACCGCCAGCGGTTGGTATTGATTGAGAATGTCGCCGAGGGTGATCCACAGAATCACCATGCCCAGCACCAGCGTCAGCGGAAAACCGATCGAAAAGATGTTCAGCTGCGGCGCCGCGCGGGTCATCACACCCATGGCGATGTTCACCACCAGCAGCGCAGCAATGGCCGGCAGCACCAGCACCAGCGCCGCGCCGAGCACCCAGCCGAGCCGCATCACCAACAGCCAGATGTCCGCCGTGCTGATACCTTGCCCCACCGGGAGGGTGGTGAAACTTTCGATCAGGATTTCGAACACCACCAGGTGCGCGTTCATGGCGAGAAACAGCAACGTCACGAGCATGGTGAGAAATTGCCCAATGGTCGCCACCGACACCCCGTTGACCGGATCGACCATGGACGCGAAGCCCATGCCCATCTGGATGCCGATGATCTGCCCGGCGATCACAAAAGCCTGAAAAAACAACTGCAGCGACAGGCCCATGCCGGCGCCGATCAGGATTTGCTGAGCGATCAACAGGAGCCCGCTGAGGTCGAGCGCGTTGACGGCGGGCATGGCTGGAAGGCTCGGCGCGACGACGACCGTGATTGCCAGCGCCAGATAGAGACGCACGCGCTTGGGCACCAGAGCGGTACCGATCATCGGCATGGTCATCAGCAGCGCGCCGATGCGAAACAGCGGCAGCATGAACGCCGCCACCCACGTGCTGATCTGTGTGTCGGTCAGCGCCAGCACAGGTTCCATCGAGGGATCAGCCGATCACTTGGGGAATGCTGGTGTACAGCGAGGTGATGTACTCCATGAAGGTGCGCACCATCCACGGGCCGACCACGATCAGCGTAACCAGCATGACCAACAGGCGCGGCAGGAAGCTCAACGTCTGTTCGTTGATCTGCGTGGCGGCCTGAAACATCGAGACGATCAAGCCGACGATCAGGCTCGGCACCACCAAAATGGCGACCATGGTCGTGGTCAGCCACAGCGCTTCGCGAAACAGGTCAACTGCTACTTCCGGGGTCATGCCGCGCACTCCACGTCAAACAGGTTCATACGCCACCAAAGCTGCCGGCCAGCGTGCCGATGATCAGCGCCCAGCCATCCACCAGCACGAACAGCATGATTTTGAACGGCAGGGAAATGATCAGCGGCGACAGCATCATCATCCCCATCGCCATGAGGATGCTCGCGACCACCAGATCGATGATCAGAAACGGGATGAAGATCATGAAGCCGATCTGAAACGCCGTTTTCAGTTCGGACGTCACGAATGCCGGCACCAGAATGGTCAGCGGTGCTGCGTCCGGCGTTGCGATGTCGGTGCGCTTGGACAGGCGCATGAACAGCTCAAGGTCGCTGGAACGGGTCTGCGCCAGCATGAAGTCCTTGATCGGCACTTCGGCCTTGGCCACGGCGTCCTGGGCGGAGAGCTTCTCCGCCAGATAGGGCTGCAGGGCATCGTTGTTCACCCGATCGAACACCGGCGCCATGATGAACATCGTCAGAAACAGCGCCATGCCGGTGAGGATCTGGTTGGAGGGCGTCTGTTGCAGGCCCAGGGCCTGACGCAGGATCGAGAAGACGATGATGATCCGCGTAAAGCTGGTCATCAGCATGACAAACGCCGGAATGAAGCTCAGCGCCGTCATGATCAGCAGGATCTGCAGGCTGACCGAGTATTCCTGCTGGCCATTGGCGCCGGTGCCCAGCGTGATGGCCGGGATCGACAACGGATCGGCGCCGAACGCCAGCGGCGCTGCAAGCAACAACAGCAGCGTCAAAACAATGCGCATCAGTTCGTGTCCTTCTGATCTGGAGTACCAAAACCTTTGTTAACCGAACTGTCACCCGAACGCTGGGTCACCCGTTGCCCGGCCACGCCTTTGTTGCCCAGGGCCTCAAGCAAGCGTTTGGCGAATTCGGGCGGTGCGTTCTGCGGATCGGGTACGTCCACCGGGTCCTTCATGACGTGCAAAGCGGTGATGCTGCCGGGCGACACACCGAGCAGCACCTGCTCGTTGCCGACCTGCACCAGCACCAGCCGGTCCCGTGTACCCAATGCGCGGGAGCCGACCAGCTTGATCACCTGATTGCCGGCCGGGCCCGCGCGCTGCACCCGGCGCATCAGCCAGGCGAGCACGAAGATCAGGCCGATCACCAACAGCAGACCCAACACCAGTTGCAGCAACTGACCACCAATTCCGCTGCCCAGCGTACCGGCGACCGGGGCAGCTGCAGCCGGGGCCGCAGTCGTCACTACCGCGCCAGTGCTCACGCCGGACGCAGCAGCCGGTGCGGGCGTTACCGGGTCGGCCGCCATCACTGCCCAGGACAACGCCAGCAGCGGCAGGCTCGTCAGTGCCTTGAACACACCGCGCACTTAACGCAGCTTCTTGATGCGTTCGCTCGGGCTGATCACGTCGGTCAGACGGATGCCGAACTTTTCGTTGACCACCACCACTTCGCCGTGAGCAATCAGGGTGCCGTTGACCAACACGTCCAGCGGTTCGCCGGCCAGACGGTCGAGCTCGATCACCGAGCCCTGGTTGAGCTGCAGCAGGTTGCGGATGTTGATGTCCGTGCTGCCCACTTCCATGGAAATCGACACCGGGATATCAAGGATCACGTCCAGGTTCGGGCCGTCCAGAGTCACCGCGCCGTTGCTTTTCGGCATGCCGCCGAATTCTTCCATCGCCATGCGGTTGGTGGAGTTACCCGCATCAGCCGCCAGCAGCGCGTCGATGTCCGCTTGCCCTTCCCCGGCCTCGCCCAGTGCAGCCGCCCATTCGTCAGCCAGAGCCTGGTCGTCAGCGGAGTTCATTTCGTTATCATTAGCCATGGTTGTCCTCGGGGAACATTGATTCGTTTACGCAGCACATTCATTTAGCCGACGCCTGAGCGTCAGCGGCGTTCTATCGGTTCGACCACTTGCAGGGCCAGATTGCCCTTGTGCGAACCCAGCTTGACCTTGAAGGACGGCACGCCGTTGGCGCGCATGACCAGACTCTCCGGCAGCTCGACCGGGATCACGTCCCCCGGCTGCATGTGCAGGATGTCGCGCAGCTTGAGCTGACGCGTGGCAACAGTTGCACGCAGCGGCACCGACACGTCGAGCACGTCCTGTTTGAGCGCATTGACCCAGCGTTCGTCCTGGTCGTCGAGATCCGACTGGAAACCGGCGTCGAGCATTTCGCGCACCGGCTCGATCATCGAATACGGCATGGTCACGTGCAGATCGCCGCCACCGCCGTCCAGTTCGATGTGGAACGTGGACACCACGATCGCCTCGCTGGGCCCGACAATGTTGGCCATGGCCGGGTTGACTTCGGAGTTGATGTACTCGAAGTTGACCTCCATGATCGCCTGCCAGGCTTCTTTCAAATCAATGAACGCCTGATCCAGCACGATCCGTACGACGCGCAGTTCGGTAGGGGTGAATTCACGCCCTTCGATCTTCGCGTGACGACCGTCGCCACCAAAGAAGTTGTCCACCAGCTTGAACACCAGCTTGGCGTCGAGGATGAACAGCGCCGTGCCGCGCAGGGGTTTGATCTTGACCAGATTGAGACTGGTCGGCACGTAAAGGGAATGCACGTATTCACCGAACTTCATCACTTGCACGCCGCCCACGGCAACGTCGGCGGAGCGACGCAGCAGGTTGAACATGCTGATGCGGGTGTAACGGGCGAAACGCTCGTTGATCATTTCCAGGGTCGGCATGCGTCCGCGGACGATGCGATCCTGGCTGGTGAGGTCGTAACTTTTTACGCTGCCAGGGTCGACAACACTATCGGTCTGCACCAGACCATCGTCGACGCCATGCAGCAGCGCGTCGATCTCATCCTGGGACAGCAGGTCTTGCACGGCCATGTCGTGGTCCTACTGCAGTACGTAGTTAGTGAAAAGTACTTGTTCGATGACGCTCTTGCTCAGCTCTTTCTGGCCCACTTCCTGAACCACGGCAGCGGCTTTCTGGCGCAGCATTTCCATACCCACCGGCGTGGCGATGGTATCGAATGGCTGACCGGAGAACATCATCACCAGATTATTACGGATAACCGGCATGTGTGCTTTCAAGGCTTCCAGGTCAGCATGATCGCGAGCCAGCAAGGTGATGCTGACCTGCATGTAGCGCTGACGACCGTTGACGTTGTAGTTGACGACGAAGGGCGGCGTCAGCGGTTCGAAGATCGCCTCTTTTTTGGCATTCGCCGCTTCCGCTACAGCCGCCGGGTCCGGCTTGCTCTCGGCCTTGTGCATGATGAACCAGGTCGCCCCGACCGACAGACCAATGGCCAGCAGCAGCCCCACCACAATCAGGATGATGACTTTCAGCTTGCCTTTTTTTGCGGGGTCCGTAACTGCGTCGTCGCTCTTCGCCATGCCAATAATCCGTCACTATCCAAAGGGTTCGGTGTTGCGTGACAGAGCAAGAGCAAGGGTTGTGCCACATGGGCAGCTGGTTAGTGTGATTCAGTCTGGATTGGGACGCGCTGGCCCACGGCAGGGCAGCAATGAGGGCGGTTTTCACCCTCTGGAGGCCGGGTGCCAAATCCCGGGAGGCATGCGATCTGTAGGAGCCTGCTTGCTGGCGAATGCGGTGGGTCAGCAACGACGATGTTGCCTGATAAAACGCGTTCGCCAGCAAGCCGGCTCCTACAGATGAGCGGTACGCGTTTTCAGGCGTAGTAGTCGACTGCGCTGGAGCCAACCACGGTCAGCGGCGCACTGGCGGCCGCCGATGCCGCGTCAACCGGAGCGCCGTCGGCGATCAGGTCGCTGCCGCCCACGCCGCTGGTGCCATTGGGACCACCGTTGCGCTGCCCTTCACCGCCGGACTGCTGCTGAGCCTGTTGCTGCCAGCCACGCGACTGGTCGGAAACGTTGACGTCGACCTGGCCCATGCCCTGCTGAACGAAGGAATCACGCAGGCGCGACATCTGGCTTTCCAGCGCTTCACGCACGCCCACATGGGCGCTCATGAAGGTGACCTGGGTTTGCTGGTCCGCCGCCATATTGACACGGATATCAAGACGGCCCAGTTCGGCAGGTTCCAGCTGAATGTCCGCTTGCTTGAGGTTCTGGCTGGACAGGTACATCACGCGGTTGACCACGCCTTCGGTCCAGCCACCCTGGTTCATCGCCAGCGGTTGATTGAGCAGCGGTGCAGCCGGCGCCGCGGTGCTCTTCACTTGCGCGGCCTGGGACAACGCCGCCAGACGGTCAGCAAAGTTGTCGATCCGGGTATCGCTGATGGCGCCCTTCACGTCTTTTAAACCGTCGGCCAACAAGCCGCTAAAGGCCTTGTCACCCCCGCCCTCGGTCATGCTTTTGTCCACCGACTGATCGCCCAGCGCTGCCAGATTACCGGCCTGCAACTGAGAAGGATCGATGTTCGGGTCCTGCTTGCCGGAGCCCTTCACATCGCCATGCACGCCGTTGGTCTGCGCCGTCTGCTGTGCCTTGTTGTCCAGGGCGACCTGCACCGCCGTCAGACCTTCCAGCGGATCGGCCGAAGGGTCAAAGCCGTCGTCCGGTGCATCCGTCGTGGCCTGATCAGCCGGCGCCGGTGTCAGCGGTAATGCCTGAGCGAGCAGTGCCGGATCAACCACCGGATCGACCGCCGGGGCAACCACCACTGGCTCAGTGACAGGAGCCGTGGCGACCAATGCTGGATCAAGCGTCGGGTCCAGTGCAGGGTCGACCACGGGCGCATCGGCCACGGTCGGATCCTGTGACGGGTCAGCCGCCTCGTCTTTGTCGTGGGTGTCGCCTTTGGCGCCGCTGTCATCGGCATCCTTGTCCTTGACAGGCTTGCCAGGCAAACCGTTGCCGCTATCGGCAACCGTCTTGTCGGTGGCGGCAGACGTATGGCTGGCGGATGGCTTGTCATCCGCTGCCGAACTCTTGGCGCTTGCCGGCTTGGGCGGCGGGTTATCCACGCTGTTCGGCTTGACGGGCGACTGCTTGGCGAACACGTCGGAGAAGCTGGAACTGTGGTTCTTGACGGGGTCAGGCGCCTTTGCCGCGGGGCTATTGCCGGCTTTCTGGACCTTGGCCGCTGTCAAAGCCGTCAGTAATGGGTTGGTGGCGAGGGCCATTTCAATCTCCGCAAGAGCACTAATGCAGAGAGACCAAGCAATTGGCGGGCCAACCCTGATGACTGTAGCGCTAACGCTCAGGCTAGGCTGCAGAACAGGGCGAAGCTGGCGGACTGGCTAAACCGGGCGAAACACTGCCCCTGCTCAATGACCGGCATGGCAGAGTTGCAGTTCACGCTCGAAGATGTCTCGAACGGCGGTGAATTCAGCCTCGATCTGCGACACCAGTAGCCGTATACGGGTTTCGTCCGTCGCAACGATGCCGCGCCCTTGCTCTTCAAGTTGCAGGCAGAGTTCGGACAGGTGGGTCGCGCCCATATTCCCCGTGCTGCCCTTGAAGCTGTGCGCCATCAGGCCAAGGTTCTCAAGCGACGCCGCTGAAGACGTGGAAAAAGAAGGGTTGTCCAGCAACTGGACCATTTCATTGATACGCGTGACAGAGTCATCCATGAACACCTCCACCAACAGGGGGTATTCGGTCTCCATCACTTCGCGCAGCGTGCTGAGCACGTTGTAGTCCACCGGATTGTTCGACACTTGTTCACTCCTTGATCAAGACGCGCGGATTATGCCAGACCCTCCCAGGCAAATTCCACGCTGGCCGTCCGGCCGTCATCGGACCATTGGCAACGGTCACTGAGTTGCCGCACCAGCGACAGCCCGCGCCCCGACAACTGGTTGGTCGCCGGCGGCATCGCCAGCACTCTATCGGAATCGAAACCCGCGCCGCTGTCCTGCACGCGCACGGTCAGCCGGCCGCCATCCCCCGCTGGCACGATGTTGAAATCGATACGGATAAAGCCATCCTCCAGGGTGTCCAGGCGCTCGCCGCGCTGCTGGTAATACAGCCCGAAACCTTCGGCGTCGCGTTTCAACGCCGAGTCCAGCCCCAAAACACCATGCTCCAGTGCGTTGCTGTAGAGCTCGGACAATACGATGTACAGCTCACCGCTTTGCGAGCGCAGGCCATGGACCTCTTGCAGTAGCTGAAGGAGATACGGGAGCGGATTGAAACGCTTGAGCGTTACCGCCCGGTACTCGAACGACGCCGACCAGTCCAGCGGGCTGCAATCCCCGCTGTCGGTGTAAATGACCGAAGGCGGGCCGAGCAAGTCGGGCTCGGTAAACGCCACTTCGACCATGCTCACATCGTCCCGCGCCTGTCCGTTGAACCGCGCCAGAGCCCACTGCACTTCTTCGATCAGGAGTGCCGGATTTCGATTGCTCACCAGCACATTCTGCAAGCGGCGGGCGCCGAACAGCTCGCCGTCCTGACCCGTGCTGTCGACCACACCGTCGGACAGCAAAAACACCCGGTCACCCGGTCCAAACGGGTACACCTGGGTGTTGTCGTCAAAGCTGCCGGCGCTTAACACGCCAAGCGGCACGTTCGAGGAAATCAGCGGCGTGTGCGGTCGGCCGTCGCCGTGCAGCAGGTAGCCATCGGGCAGCCCGCCGTTCCAGACCTCGACCAGTTGCTGTTTGAAATTGAGGCTCAACAGCGCTGCGCAGCAAAACATGTCAACCGGCAGGATGCGTTTGAGCTTGGCGTTCATCTCGCGCAAGGTCTCACGCAGTCCGTAGCCCTTGGCGGTCATGCCGTAAAACACTTCGGCCAGGGGCATCGCACCGACCGCAGCCGGCAAGCCATGGCCGGTGAAATCGCCCAGCAGCAGGTGCATGTTGCCGGACGGCGACCACGCGGCCAGCAGCAGATCGCCGTTGAACAGCGCATAGGGCGATTGCAGGTAACGAATGTTGGTCGAACTCAGGCAGCCGGAGTGGGCGATCTGGTCAAACAACGCCTTGGCCACGCGCTGTTCGTTGAGCAGGTATTTGTGGTGGCGGGTGATCAGGTCGCGCTGATGCAGGACCGTTTCCTGCAGCACGCGCAGCCGGTTCATGGCGTTGATCTTCGCCGCCAGCACCAGCTGGTTGTAGGGCTTGGCAACGAAATCGTCGCCGCCGGCGTCCAGACAGCGGGCGAGGTCTTCGCCTTCGGTCAGCGACGTCAGGAAGATGATCGGCACCAGTGCATCACCCGCCAGCGCTTTGATCTGCCGAGCGGCTTCAAAGCCGTCCATGACCGGCATCATCGCGTCCATCAGCACCAGCTGCGGCCGGCGCCGCTCGAACAGGCTCACCGCCTCGGCGCCGTTGCTGGCGGTCAGAACATCATGGCCCTGTCGGCTGACGATGGCGGACAGCAGCATCCGGTCGCTGACGTTGTCATCGGCGATGAGGACCGTCAGGCGATCGGGAGGGGAAGGCATCATCAGGCGATTTTGAAGAGCTTGGCGAAGTTGGAAATGGTGAGGATTTTGATGACGTCGGCGTTGCAGCCGACCAGTTCGACATCGGCGCGCTCGCCACCGGCATGGTCGCGCAGCAGCAGGAGCATGCCTAACGCGGAGCTATCGAGGTACGAGGTGCCTGTTAGATCAACCACGATGCGCTGGCCCTTGGTTTCTTTCTCGTAGGCGCCGCGAAAATCCTGGTGGGTCGAGAAGTCGAAGCGTCCCTTGATGATGATGGTCAGTTGTTGACCATCGGCGGAGCGTTCGGAGGTAACTGACATTGGCAAATTCCTTATATGAAACGGCGCCATACGCTTGAAGTTTTAGCAGGGGTTACGGGGCGTGGCAAATAGATAGCTTTTACATGGCTTTCAGAATCAAAAGCGCCTGCCTAACGGCAGACTGTTTCGCCTTCGGCGAGTTACTTGGAAAAGTCGAAAGTCGCACCATCCCCAAGTAACCAAGGGTGCTTGCTCCTAGTTTGGCCCGACTTCGTCGGGTTCCTTCACTCCGGTCTCGCTCCGTGGGCCCGCCGCCATCCGCCATCCATGGCGGGGGGCGGCTCTCGCGGCATCCATGCCGCTCGGCCCACTGCGCGAGACCTGCGTTCAGCCTGCACCCAAGTCGCGATAGGCGGTGTTTGGGCTGGCTGTGTATGAAGAGCAAAAAGCAGATCAAAACCTTTTCAGAAGCTTCCCGGCTGAAGCCGGTCCCACAGTTAGAGCCAAAATCAATCCCACAGGATGCATGCGATGCCTGAGTGGGACCGGCTTCAGCCGGGAAGAGGCCAGTTCGCCAGCCATCAATTTCGCAGTGTGCCTCCCGACGCTTTCCCGGTTAAAGCCGGTCCCACTACTTCGTCGTCCTCGCCATTTCCGTTGCCGTTGCTTTTCCTACGCAAAAAGTCCAAACACCGCAAAGCGCGACTTGGGTGCAGGCCGAGCGCAGGTTTTGCGCAGTGGGCCGAGCCGCATGGATGCGGCGAGAGCGCCGTCAGGACAGGGATGTCCGTTCGGCGCGGGCCCACGGAGCAAGACCGGAGTGAGGGAACCCGACGAAGGAGGGCCAAACCAGGAGCAGACACCCTTGGTTACTTGGGGTGTTTTTTCCAAGTAACTCGCCGAAGGCGAAACGTCTGCCGTTAGGCAGACCGCTTTAGATGTTGATCTTGATCTTGATCTTGATCTGCTCTTAAAACTGCTCTGTCCTGGGCAACCGCTGAACCAACTCATCCAGCAGTTTCTGCTCGCGCTTATCCTCGAGCGCCCGCGCCTCATCGATATACCGCTGCACCAACTTGCGCAGCCCCTCCACCCGCGCATACGCCTTCTGCCACTCGCCGCGCGCCTTGTTCAAATTATTCTGATGCCAGGCCAGGCTCTGACGCTGCTGCGCCACCGCCGTCTCCAACTGGTTAAGGAAGCGCTGATAATTCATCAGCCACTGCCCCGAAACCCCATGGGCGCCCTTATCAATCCACTGCTGCTGATAATCGGAGCGAAACTTGTCCAGCTCACCCAGCTTGGCCTCGGCCAGCCGTACCTGCCCCTGAAAATGGCCCAGGCGCTGCACCGCCGCCTTCTCGACCTTCTCGGCCATCTCGACCACCGGCGCCAGACGGGCTGCGCGACTCAGCGCCATAACCGATTAACCACCGGCCTGAGGATTGAAAATCTTGGCCAACTGCTCTTCGCTGCTCTGCATGCTCTCGTTCTCCTGCAAGCCCTGCCGCAAGTACTTGACCAACTGCGGCTGCAGCGAAATCGCCAAATCGGTATCGCGATCACCGCCGGCGACATACGCGCCCACGCTGATCAAATCGCGGCTCTGCTGATAGCGCGACCACAACTGCTTGAAGTACTGCGCCTGAACCATGTGCTGCGGATCGACCACCGACGGCATGACCCGACTGATGGACGCCTCGATGTCGATGGCCGGGTAGTGACCCTCTTCCGCCAACCGCCGGGACAATACGATGTGCCCGTCGAGCACGCCCCGGGCCGAGTCAGCAATCGGATCCTGCTGGTCATCGCCTTCCGACAAAACCGTGTAAAACGCGGTGATCGAGCCACCGCCCGCCTCTGCGTTGCCAGCGCGCTCAACCAGCTTGGGCAGCTTGGCAAACACTGACGGCGGATAACCCTTGGTCGCTGGCGGCTCGCCGATGGCCAGCGCGATTTCCCGCTGGGCCTGGGCGAAACGCGTCAGCGAATCCATCAGCAACAGGACGTTCTTGCCCTTGTCGCGAAAATACTCGGCGATGCGCGTGCAGTACATCGCTGCGCGCAGACGCATCAACGGCGCGTCGTCCGCTGGGGATGCCACCACCACCGAACGCTTTAGGCCTTCTTCGCCGAGGCTGTGCTCGATGAACTCTTTCACCTCGCGGCCCCGTTCACCGATCAGGCCGACCACGATGATGTCGGCCTCGGTGAAGCGGGTCATCATCCCCAGCAGCACACTCTTGCCCACGCCAGTACCGGCAAACAGGCCCAGACGCTGACCGCGGCCGACCGTCAACAAACCGTTGATGCAGCGAATGCCCACGTCCAGCGGCTGGCTGATCGGGTCGCGTTTGAGGGGGTTGATGGTCGGGCCGTCCAGCGGCACCCAGTCCTCGGCTTTCATGCCGCCCTTGCCGTCAAGCGGCCGACCGGCACCGTCGAGCACGCGTCCGAGCATGGTCATGCCCATGGGCAGGCGTCCCGTGTCCGGCAGTGGCACAACGCGAGCACCCGGCGCGATGCCGGCCACACTCCCCACCGGCATCAAGAACACCTTGCCGCCGGCGAAACCCATGACCTCGGCTTCGACCTCAACCGGTTGATGACTGCCGTCGTTGATGACCACGCAACGGCTGCCCATGGCGGCGCGCAGGCCTTCCGCTTCGAGGGTCAGACCGACCATGCGCAGCAGTCGTCCTTCGACGATCGGCTGCGTGGGCAGGGAGATGGCCTCGGGGTACGCGCTCAGGCGTTTGGTGAAGCTGGTGCGTTCAAGGCGCATCGATAGCACCCAGCGGATAGATGGTTTTTTCGGCGCTCTGGATCGCCTGCTCCAGCTCGATGGTCACGTCGGGCACTGCCGGGTGCAGGGCCTGTTCGTGCAACTGGTCGAACATTTTGCCGATGGCTTGGCTGATACGGCTCTCGACCGTGGCATCGATGCGGCTGTGCTCGCTCTCGACGCGGCAACCGCCCGGCTGCAACGTGTCGTCCTCCAGGATGCGCCAGGTTTCCTCATGACGCTCGCGCATGGCCTTGACCAGCTCGAAGTCCTGAGGATTGACCAGAATCCGCACGTTTGCAGCGCCCATGGGCAACAGCCGCAAGGCTTCACGCAGCACGGTGCCGATCTGGCTGGAGTCGGTTTTCAGCTCACGCTGGATGACCTGGCGGACCACGTGCTCGACCAGCGTGACCATCGATTTCTCGATTTGCGCGTCCTGATCGGCGATGGGCTCGAACAGGTGCCCCATCAGCACTTCCATGCTTTGCAGCTTGGCAGCCAGGGCCACTTCCGCTTCCTGGCGAACCTTGAGCTGGGTGCTGTGAAAGCCTTCTTTTTCACCGATGGCAAAACCCTCGTTGTAGGCGTCCTGGCGGATGCTCTCCAACTCTTCGAGGGTCATCGGCTGGACTTCTTCCAGCGGCACTTCTTCGCTGTCGGCGAGCTCGGCTTCCTCGATCACCGGTTCCGGCTCGGGCGTTGCCACCTGCGGGTCGAAGCTGGGCAGGGCCCAGACGTCAATCCCGCGCAAATCCCCGGCACGAATAAGCTCGCTGGGTGGTGCTTTATCAGAGCTGGACATCAACGGCACCTACGCTTAAATCATTTCCTCGCCACCTTTGCCGCCAAGAACGATCTCCCCGGCCTCCGCCATACGACGGGCAATGGTGAGAATTTCTTTCTGGGCGCCTTCCACGTCGCTGACGCGAACCGGGCCTTTGGCTTCCAGGTCGTCGCGCAGCAGTTCGGCGGCACGTTTGGACATGTTCTTGAAAATCTTTTCCTTGATGGCGTCGTCCGAGCCCTTCAACGCCAGTACCAGCACGTCCGAAGAGACTTCGCGCAGCAACGCCTGAATACCACGATCGTCGACATCGGACAGGTTGTTGAAGACGAACATGAGGTCTTCGATCTGCGTCGACAGGTCTTCGTCCACTTCGCGGATCGAGTCCATGAGCTGGCCTTCGATCGAGCTGTCGAGGAAGTTCATGATATCCGCCGCGCGCTTGATACCGCCCAGGGTGGTACGCGAGGTGTTGGCGTTGCCCGAGAACTGCTTCTCGAGGATCTGGTTCAGTTCTTTGAGCGCCGCCGGCTGCACGGTATTCAGCGAAGACACGCGCAGGATGATGTCCAGGCGCACCTTGTGATCGAAATGGCTGAGCACTTCACCGGCCTGATCGGCGTCCAGATAAGCGACGACGATGGCTTGAATCTGCGGGTGCTCGAAGCGGATGACGTCGGCCACCGCGCGCGGCTCCATCCATTTCAGGCTGTCGAGGCCGCTGGTGTTGCCGCCCAGCAGAATCCGGTCAATCAAGCCGTTGGCTTTGTCCTCGCCCAACGCCTGGGTAAGCATCTTGCGGATATAACCGTCCGAGCCGATGCCGACGCCGGTCTGATCGCCGACCACGTCGACGAACTCGCTCATCACCTGCTCGACCTGCTCGCGGTGCACGTTGCGCATTTGCGCCATGGCCACACCGACGCGCTGGACCTCTTTAGGGCCCATGTGCCGCAACACCTGCGCGGCATCCGTCTCACCCAGGGTGAGCAGGAGGATCGCCGCCTTGTCAACGCGGCTCAATTTGACTGCAGCAGCTCTCTCACTCATCAGCGTTGATCCACTCTTTGACGACCTGCGCTACACGCGCCGGGTCCTCGGCCACAAGGCTCTTGATTGCATTGAGCTGTGCGTCATAACCCTCGGTAGGGCTCGGCAACAGAATACTTTGCGGACCGCCCAGACTGACGCGGTCGTTCGCCAATTCACCGTCCATTCCGACCATGCCGCCCAGCTCGGAGTCACGCTCGCCGCCCTTGCTCTGCGGGTTGGTGATGCCTTTGAGCACCGGACGCAGCACACCGAACACCAGCACCAGGATGAAGATCACGCCCATGGCCTGTTTGACGATGTCCCAGAACCACGGTTGCGAATAGAACGGGATATCCGGGATCACTTCGCCGCGATCAGTCGAGAACGGCACGTTGATCACGCTGACGCTGTCGCCACGGCTGGCATCGAAGCCCACGGCGTCCTGCACCAGACGGGTGAAGCGCGCCAATTGGTCGGCGGTCCACGGCACCAGGGTGGTTTCACCGTTGGCCGGGTTGACCTTGACCTGATCGTCGACCACCACCGCAACCGACAGGCGATTGACCTTGCCCTGCTGCTGTTTGGTGTGGCTGATGGAGCGGTCCAGCTCGAAGTTCTTGGTCGACTGGTTACGTTTGTCGGCCGGGTACGGTGCCAGCATCGGCTGACCGGTGGCCGGGTCCATGATCTGCTGACCATTGGCGTCCAGCAGCGGCTGACCTGGAGCGATTGCACCTGCGGCCCCGGCAGCACCGGCGGCGGCGTTTTGTGGCGCGGTTGCCGGGCCAGGCGGCTGGTTGCTCAGCGCGCCCGGTACGCCTTGCGGACCGCTGCCGCTGGAGCGTTGTTCGTTAACCGTCTGCTCGCTGCGCAGTGCAGGCTGATCCGGGTTGAAGCTTTCGGCAGTGGATTCGACGGCGCTGAAATCAACGTCTGCCGACACTTCTGCCTTATAGCGGTCATTGCCCAGCACCGGCTGCAGGATGTTCTGCACGCGCTGGGTCAGCATGCTTTCCATACGGCGGGTGTAATCAAATTGCTTGCCGGCCATGGACAGCTCGGAGTTCTCGGCCTGATCGGAGAGCAGGTTGCCCTTCTGGTCGACGACAGAGATCTGCGACTTGTTCAGTTCCGGGACGCTGGTCGCGACCAGGTTCATGATGGCCAACACCTGGCCCGGCTCCAGCGTACGGCCGGCGTACAGCTCTACCAGAATCGAGGCGCTGGGCTTGCGGTCGTCACGCACGAACACCGAGCTCTTGGGAATTGCCAGGTGGACGCGAGCGCCCTTGACGTTATTCAGGCTGGAGATGGTGCGTGCCAGTTCGCCTTCCAGGCCACGGCGATAACGCGTGGCTTCCATGAACTGACTGGTGCCCAGACCCTGATCCTTGTCGAGGATTTCAAAGCCGACGTTGCCGTCGTTCTGGGCAATACCGGCGCCGGCCAGCTTGATGCGGGCGCGAGACAAGTCATCGGCCTTCACCAGCAGCGCGCCGGAATTGGGCTCGACGGTGTAGGGAATGTCGGACTGCGCCAACGTGTCCATCACCTGCTTGGTGTCGATACCCGACAGGCTGCCGTAAAGCGGCTTGTAATCGGGCTGTTGCGACCAAAGCACCACGGCGAAACCAATCGCCACGCTGGCAGCCAGACCGACCATAAGGCCGACCTGACGCAGCATGGTCATCTCGGAGAGATTTTGCAGGAACGCCAACCCGAACATCGGTGGCTTGCTTCCTGGCGCACCCGTTTTGGCGGGTACGTTATCGACGACGGCTTCGGCCATGACTTAAATCGTCCTCAAACCGGCATTTGCATGATGTCTTGGTACGCCTGAACCAGCTTGTTGCGTACCTGGGTCAGCGCTGTGAACGACACGCTGGCTTTCTGCGAGGAGATCATCACGTCAGTGAGGTCCACGCCGCTCTTGCCCATTTCAAAGGCAGTCGACAGCTGGTTCGACGCCTGCTGGGTGTCGTTGACCTTGTTTACCGCCATGCCGAGCATGTCAGCGAAACTGCTCGCACCCGCCTGTTCCGGCGCTGCGATTGCCTTGGGTTGGGCCATGGCGTCCATTTGCATGGCGCGCATGTCCAGCATCAAGCGATTAAATTCAACACCTTGGGTCATGACGTTTCTCTCAAAAGGGCCGCAGATTTTTGACACGGATTCAGCGGTTACCCATGTATTAGCAACAACGGTGCCAGACCAATAGCGGCAATGTGCCACGTTTGATGAAAGAGTTCAGCAGGCCATATTTTTGGGGGCGCAGGCATGTTGGGGCGCAGAACAAACAACGCTCCGACGCCTCGATGAGCCGGCTTCAGACGGGAAGCAGCCATCAGTGGCATAGGGTCTTTATTGTCAGGGCTGACGTCTTCCCGGCTAAAGCCGGTCCCGCGAAGCATGAGCTGTCTATGAGATCAGGCACCGTGGGGCGTCAGATTTATGCTCGGCTGACGAGTCTTCAGGAGGCGAACAAAAACCCTTCGACATCCATCCCTGCATCGCGCATCTGGGCCAGCTTGTAGCGCAACGTCCGCGGGCTGATCCCCAGACGTTCGGCGGCTTCTTTGCGACGGCCGCGTTCGGCGCGCAGGGTATCGATGATCATCTGAAACTCACGCCGCCGCAGGTCCTCGCCCAAGGCGCCCGCGCCTTCCCCACCGCCGGCATCCGGCGCCAGTTCCGTGGCGCTGGCTGCAACGGCCGTCAGCTGAGGTGTGGCCGATGCGGCAAACGCAACCGGGCCCGTGAGGCAAAAGTCCTCAGCCTGAATGACGCCGCCCTGCTGCAGAATCAACGCGCGCTGCACGGCGTTGTCGAGCTCGCGCACATTGCCCGGCCAGGCGTAACTGATCAGGCACTTCTGCGCCTCGGCCGACAGGCGAACCGCAGCGTGCTTCATTTTCTTGACGTGCCGGGCGAGCAGGCGCTCGGCCAGCGGCAGAATGTCGGCGGGCCGCTGACGCAACGACTGCCAGGCGAGCGGGAACACCGACAGGCGATAAAACAGATCTTCGCGGAACCGCCCGGCCGCCACTTCCCCCGCCAGATCACGGTTAGTGGTCGCCACCACGCGGATGTCCAGCGCGATGGGCTTGCGCGCACCGACTCGCTCCACTTCCCGTTCCTGCAGCACGCGCAACAACTTGGCCTGCAGGGCCATGGGCATTTCCGAGATTTCGTCGAGTAATAAGGTGCCGCCTTCGGCCTGCTCGAATTTGCCGGGCTGGGAGGCGATAGCCCCGGTAAAGGAGCCCTTCTCGTGGCCGAACAGCGTGGCTTCTAGCATGTTGTCCGGGATCGCGGCGCAGTTGATTGCGATGAACGGCTTGCCGGCGCGGGGTGACTGCTGATGAATGAAACGCGCCAGCACCTCTTTGCCCGTGCCGGATTCGCCGGAAATCAGCACCGTCGAGTCGCTACGCGCCACCCGAGCGGCCAGGTTAAGCAGTTGCACACTGGCCGGCTCCACGGCGATCGGTCCGTCACCCTCCGCCGGTTCCAGTCGGCCCAGTGCGTGACGGGCCACCAAGGCCAGCAGCGCCTTGGGCTCGAAAGGCTTGACCAGATAATCGGCCGCACCCTGACGCATGGCATCAACGGCACGGTCCACCGTACCGTGTGCGGTCATGAGCAGCACCGGCAGCTGCGGATAGCGGCTGCGCAATTGGCTGAGCAACTGATGACCGTCCATGCCGGGCATGTTGACGTCGCTCACCACCAGGCTGAACGGTGAAGCAGCCGCAGTGATCAGCGCCTCCTCGGCAGAACCCACTGCCTGATAGACGTGGCCGGCCAGCGCCAGGGTTTCGCCCAGGGCTTCACGCAGGGAGGGATCATCCTCGACCAGCAATACATTAATGGTCATGAAAGGTCACCCGACGACATTGGCAGCGCTCCCGTACCGGGAATCAGTGGCAATGAAACGATGGCGCAAGTGCCACGCCCCGGACGCGAGCGAAACTCGATGCTGCCTTGATGCGCTCGCGTTACGGCCGTGACAACCGCCAGCCCCAGGCCGGTGCCAGTGGCTTTGGTCGTGAAGAAAGGTTCGCCCATGCGCGCCAATGCCGCGGGTTCAATGCCGCTGCCGCTGTCGCTTACACACAGTCGCAGCGTATTGCCGCGGCGGTAGGCGTGGATTTTGATGCGCGCACACCCGGCGCTGGCCTGCACCGCGTTCTCAATCAGGTTGAGCAATGCACCCACCAACGTGTCGCGGTTGCACAGCAACTCGCCCGCCGGGCTGTCGCATTGCCAACGCACGGCAACGCCCTGAAGGTGCGTCTGTGCAGCGGATTCCAGCGCGGCGACCAGCCCCGTCGGGGTAACCCGGTCAGTCATGGGGAGCTCGCCGCGTGCAAACACCAGCATGTCGCGAACTTGATGCTCAAGCTCGTGAAGACGCTCCTTGAGCCGTCCGGCAAAACGCTGCTGGGTTTCCACGTTCAGTGCCTGCTCGGCCAGATGGCTGGCGTAGATCATCGCGGCAGACAGGGGGGTACGAATCTGATGTGCAAGGGATGCGACCATTCGGCCCAGTGACGACAGGCGTTCGTGCCGCGCCAGCTGGCTTTGCAGATGGCGGGTTTCGGTCAGATCATTCAGCAACACTAGCTGGCCTGGCTCGGCGTCCAGCGAACGCGTGGCAATCGACAGCCGGCGCCCGTCCTTGAGAGAGATCTCATGGCCGTCGTCTTCGCGCGGTGCAAAGCAGCGGGCGATCACATGGCGCCAGAGCATGCCGATCAGCGGCTCACCCAGCAGATCCAGCGCGGCAGGATTGGCCTCGCGGACCATGCCGGTGCCGTCGATGACGATAACGCCGCCGGGCAACAGATCCAGCAGGTTCTGCAAGCGGTTGGCCAGCCGCTCCTTTTCCGCCAGTTCCTGCATGCGCTGCGCGCTGACCACCGCCAGCTCGCCCTTGAGCTCGGTGACCCGGGCTTCCAGCAGGCTGTAGGAATCGGTCAATTGGGTCGACATCTGATTGAACAGTGCAAAAGCATGCTCAAGGCCTTGTCGGCTGGCGGCTTCCGGGGACTGCTGCACTCGCGCACCCACGGCGAAGTCGGGTTCGGAAGACGTCTGAGCGGCCTGGGACATAGTTGATCTCTCGGGTAGCGAACCGTCAGTAAACGGTATGTTCCCAGAGACTTAGCAATCCCCGTGCCGAAAAAAAACCGCTGATAAATCAGCGGTTTATTTTTGGCGCGTCAAACGAGTGTCAGTCTTCGACCTGCTCGTCGCCTTCGCGTCGGCTCATGCCGTACTTGCGCATTTTTTCGACCAGCGTGGTACGACGGATGCGCAAGCGCTCGGCAGCCCGGGCCACGATGCCGTTGGCGTCGTCCAGTGCCTGTTGAATCAGCCCCTGCTCCAGACCACCGAGGTAGTCCTTCAAGTCCAGGCCTTCCGGCGGCAGCAGCGCACTGCTGCCGAAGTTGGGCGAGTGGCCGTTGATTGCTACGCGCTCTTCCAGATCGCTGCGCAGGCTGTCAACCAGTTGCTCGTCCTCGTCGTCGACGTAGCGGAATTTCTTCGGCAGCTCGGCGACGCCAATGACACCGTACGGGTGCATGATCGCCATGCGCTCGACGAGGTTGGCGAGTTCACGAACGTTGCCCGGCCAACCGTGACGGCACAGCGACATGATCGCAGCGGAGTTGAAGCGAATCGACCCGCGCTTTTCGTGCTCCATGCGCGAAATCAGCTCGTTCATCAGCAGTGGAATGTCTTCCACGCGCTCACGCAACGGCGCCATTTCGATCGGGAACACGTTGAGGCGGTAGTACAGATCCTCACGGAAGCTGCCGATCACGATCATGTCTTCGAGATTTTTGTGCGTCGCGGCAATGATCCGCACATCGACGCTCTGGGTCTTGTTGCTGCCCACGCGCTCGAAGGTCCGCTCTTGCAGCACGCGCAACAACTTGACCTGCATTGGCAACGGCATGTCGCCGATTTCATCGAGGAAAAGTGTGCCGCCGTTGGCCAGTTCAAAACGCCCTGCCCGGCTGGTAATAGCCCCGGTGAAGGCGCCTTTCTCGTGACCAAACAGTTCGCTTTCGAGCAACTCGGCCGGAATGGCGCCACAGTTGACCGGCACAAACGGCGCATCGCGGCGCTTGGAATGGTAATGCAGGTTACGGGCGACCACTTCCTTGCCGGTGCCGGATTCACCGAGGATCAGCACGCTGGCATCGGTGTCGGCCACTTGCTGCATCATCTGGCGCACGTGCTGAATCGCACGGCTGGTGCCGACAAGGCTGCGGAAAAGATTGGGTTCACGCTGACGCCCACGTTCACGGGCCTGGTCGTACATCTCGCGATAGACCTGGGCGCGGTGCAGGGAGTCCAGCAGTTTGCTGTAGCTGGGCGGCATCTCGACAGTGGAGAGCACACGACGACGCAGGTCGTCGGCCAGTTCAGCCGATGAGTTCTCGCCCATCAGCAGGACAGGGAGGAATTCGTCCCAGGCGGCAACGGTTTTGAGCAGGCCCTGAAGGCTGCCCGGGGCGTTGACACTGCCTACCAGCACGCAAAGAACTTCTCGGGTAGAGGTCAGCGAACCCACGACTTGTTGCCAGTCGGTGCTTGAGCACGACAGGTTTTCATCGCCCAGAAAATTCAGAATCACCGCCATGTCACGGCGGCGCTGGCTATCGTCATCGATCAGCAGGATTTTGATTTCACGCCACATGCAATAGCAACTTCCCTAGTCAACTCGATGCCCGATCTCGGGCAAGCTTGGCTTTCGTATCGTCCGATGAGACGTGTCAATCACCAGAAATTAGTGAACTTCGCTGGTTAAGTCAAAAAACCGTTCACGGTCAATTTTATGGCGTACACGTTTTTTGCCATCAAACTGGCGTCAACCAAACAGATGGTAAACCTTTGCAGCACTTTTCGCTCGCTGGATCTGCGACATTTCGTCGACGATTGCTTGACGTTCGCCTACAGCCACGTCGATAAGCTTGCGATAGACGCCTAGCAGCTCTTCCAGATTGGTCCGCAACTCGGGCTCATCGTTGCTGGCCTGACTGATGACTTCGTCGACACAGGCCCGGCAGGCCATATCGAGCTGGCCGATTGCCTCCCAGTCACGCTGTTCGAGAGCATCGACCAAGGCTTCGCGGGTTTCTTCGATTCGCTTGAGTGCAGCGCTCATGGGTCTCTCCTTCAGAGCACGGGTTGCTGATCGCCGATCGCATCCCAGCCTTCCTTGAGCGTGGTCAGCAGGCCGCTGACTTCGTCAAGAATCCTGGGATCGGATTTGATGTTCGACTCTGCCAGACGCTTCATCATGTAGACGTACAGGTTGTCGACATGGGCCAGGGCTTCAGCCTGTTTTTCCATATCCAGACCTTCGCGCAGACCGCCGATGATCTCGATCGCCTTGCCGATCAACAGGCCTTTGGCGGGAATGTCCTTGCGCTCGATGGCGCCTTTGGCCTGAGCGATGCGGTCCAGGCCGGCTTCCATCAGCATCTGCACCAGGCGGTGAGGCGTGGCCACTGCGGTCTGGGCATGTGAATTGACCTTCTGATACTGCCGAAGGGCTGCCATACGGTTCATTGTCTTACCTCGCACAACTCGAAGTTTCTATATTGAGGGTATCGACACGGCCTGAAAAAACTTTAAGGCCAGATGCCAAAAACCCGGCACGGAGGCCGGGTCTTGTTCAGCTCGTCAACGATCAAGCGTTTTTCTGGGCGTTCAGCGAGTCAAAGAACGACGTGATGTTGGTGGCGGAGGCTTTCAGTTGTCCCACCAGCAAATCCATCGCGTTGTACTTGGCAGTCAGGGTCGCCGTCAGGGTCGTCACGCGCAGGTCGAGTGCGGCTTGTTGATCCTGAAGGTTGCTCTGCTGCTTGTTCAGACTGGTCTTGCGCGTGTCGAAGATGCCGCCGGTCTGGGTGTAGGGCGTCACGGCCGCGTTCATCCGGGCCAGCAGACCGTTCTTGCCGTCGCCGGTACCCGTGAACAGCTGCTGTACGTCACCCGCCAGGCCTGCGTCCATCGCCGCAGTGAATTTCTTGTCGTCCAGAGTCAGCTTGCCGTCGCTTTGCCCGGTGGTGATGCCCAACTGGGACAGCACGGACAGCTGGCCTGGCGCACCGGTGGTGACCAGTTCTTTGCGCAACGCCGAAATGATCGCGCGCGGCATCGCGTCGCCGGTCAATGAAGCCGGTGTCACCGTGGCGCCGGTGGTTTTGTCCGGGGTGTCACTCACTGAGGCTTTGGTCACCGTCGTCACAGCGCTGAGCACGGCGTTGTAGGAATCGACGAACGCCTGCAGCGACGCTTTCAGGTTGTCGGTGTTGGTGCTCACCGTCACTGTGGTCGTCGTGCCGCCACTACCTGGCAGCAAGTTCATCGTTACCCCGCCGAGGGTCTTGTCGACGGTGTTGCTTTTGCTGGTGACTTGCAGCCCGTTGATGGTCAACGAAGCGCTGACTGGCGGCTTGCCGATGTAGCCTGCCGACGAGGCGGAATTTGGATCAAGCGCGTCGGTCTTGCCGATGGTGAAGCCGGCAATGCTGCTGTTGGTGGTGATTTCGGAATCGGCACCTGTCACCGTCGAGCCGAAAACCAGGCGCGTGCCCTTGTCGTCAGTGATGATGTTGGCACTGATGTTGGTGGTTTTCGTGTCTTTGTTGATCTGCGCCGCGACCGAGGCCAGGGTGGCCCCCTCCGGAATGGTGTAAGCCTTGGAAATGCCATTTTGAGTGAGGGTAAGGTCCCCACTCGGAATGGCACTGGTGGCGCCGCCGGCAAATGCAGCCGTGGCAACGCTTGAACTGGTGGCAATGTTCTTTACTTCAATCGAATAGTTACCGGGCACTGCGGTGTTATCCGAGCTGACGGTCATCTTGGTTTCGTCAGAGGACTTCGCAGCGTAGCCAGTGAATTGCAGTTTACTGGTGGTGCCGGATGGCGGATTGACCAGCGCCTGGAAAGCCGCCATCGCCGATTGCAGCGTACCGATGCCCGACAACTTGGTGGTCACCAGCTTGGTCTGGGTGGTGATCTGGGTTTGCTTGGCGGTTTTGTCGGAGTTGACCAGCGCGGTCACGATTTCCCCGATCGCCAGGCCCGAGCCGAGGCCGGTTGCAGGTGTAATTGGACTAGCCATGTGAGTCTCCTTTCGCTTGTGGTTGGCAGTGTGACGAGCACGCGATGCACAGGTATCGCGTCCACGCTGGGTGCCAATTAAACTTTTGCGTCAAACAACAGGCTGTTTGCGTTCTTGAGACTGTCAGCGAGTTTCAACGCTTCGGCGGACGGCAACTGCCGCACCACTTCACCCGTTTCGGTGGCAATGACTTTCACCACAACTTTCCCCGATTTGTCGTCGATGGAAAATTCCAGATTGCGATGAACCGATTGAAAGAACTGTTCCATCTGTTTGACTGCGGCTTCCAGTTCTTCCGACTTTTCACCAGGTTCCGAGTCTTTTCGCGTCGAAGTGTCCGACTGCGCTGCGGCGGCAGGAGCAGAAACGACTTGAGGCGCCACGGCTGGCTTGTCAGCAACCACAGGCACCGCGGGCATCGACTGGATCACTGGATAAGCAAAGTTCGGCCTGCTACTTATTTCCATGTCCACTCACCTCTTGAACGTAAAAAGCGGGAGAGCACGCAAGCATACTCCCCCGCCAAAACTCAAACCGTGATTACTGAAGCAGTTTCAGTACAGCGGATGGCAGCTGGTTAGCCTGGGCCAGAACAGAGGTGGAAGCCTGTTGCAGAGTCTGTTGTTTGGTCAGGTTAGCGGTTTCAGCGGCGAAGTCGGTGTCTTGAATACGGCCCAGTGCAGCAGTGGCGTTTTCGTTAACGTTTTGCAGGTTGGAAATGGTGCTGGTCAGACGGCTTTGCGAAGCACCGAGGTTTGCACGAGTGCTGTTGATCGTTGCCAGAGCAGCGTCAATTGCAGTGATTGCGTTGTCGATGTTGGTGCTGGCGGTGGCGCTGGTGCCAGTGATCGCAACCGAACCGCTTGCAACCGACAGGGAAGTAGCGTCGAACTTGGAGCTCAGAACCAGGTCGATGCGGTTGGCCGAGCCAGTGCTCGAACCGACTTGCAGGGTCATGGTGCCAGCCGAACCGTCCAGCAGGTTCTTGCCGTTGAGGTTGGTCGAAGACGAGATACGAGTCAGTTCGTCGGACATCTGACCGAATTCAGCGTTCAGAGCGGTACGGTCAGCCGTGCCGTTAGTGTCGTTTCGCGACTGAACAGCCAGTTCACGCATACGCTGCAGAATGTTGGTGGACTCTTGCAGAGCGCCTTCAGCAGTCTGAGCCATCGAGATACCGTCGTTGGCGTTCTTGATTGCAACAGTCTGGCCGCGGATTTGCGAAGTTTCGCGAGTGGCGATCTGCAGGCCGGCTGCGTCGTCTTTAGCGCTGTTGATTTTCAGACCGGAAGACAGACGAGTCATCGAAGTCGACAGTGCATCGGAAGCTTTTGACAGGTTCTTCTGAACAGCCAGGGAAGCTACGTTGGTGTTTACGCCTAAAGCCATGATGAATTCCTCGTTGGTTGGGTACTGCGGCTTTCCGGCCCTGGCAAGCGCCGGGTGTGGCCTAGAGAACCTACATAATGTTTATCGTCGCGGTTGCCAGGAGCTTGAGGGCTTTTTCAAAATTTTTTGCCACCAGAGCGCCACCCCCGCAGAGTGTTGTCCGGGGATACACAACGTTTCGGCCCAACCCCTTGAAGCTTTAACCGGACTCGGCATTTTGTTAACCAGTGCACATAAAGAGGGGCGCGCCCCAAGGCGCGCCCGGTGTGGTTGCCCTCTCTATAGAGAGGCTTTGGTTACTGCAGCAGCTTGAGAACGGCGGCTGGCAGCTGATTGGCCTGCGACAGGATGGCCGTGGACGCTTGTTGCAGGGTTTGCTGCTTGGTGAGCTCTGCTGTTTCGGCGGCGAAGTCGACGTCTTCTATCCGTCCGCGCGAAGCGGTGACGTTCTCGACGATATTGGTGATGTTGGAAATGGTCGAGGTCAGCCGGTTCTGCTTGGCGCCCAGTTCGGCGGTGGCCGCAGACACCGTGGCCAACGCCTTGTCGATCTGGATGATCGCATCGTCGATGTTTTTAGCTGTCACGGCAGATTCCAGCTCCAGCTCCGCTTTGGTGGGCTTCAAAGGGTCAACTCGCGTGAGCCCCACGTAGATGCCAGACCCGTCGATTTTCGGAGTGATATCGTCCCCGGCTTTAATGTCTCGGCTGCCGACCGCCAGCGGCTTGTTGGTTGCGGCGTCGCCAAGTTCCGCAGTCACCGCCGCGGTGTCCTCTTTCGCGGTGAACAGCGCCTTCCCGGAGAAGTCTTCTGTAAGTGCTACATCGATTTGCTCATCAGGCCCCGTGTTGGCGCCTACATGAAAAGTTAAAATGCCCGCGCTGCCGTCCAGCAGTTTCAAGTCCTGACCAAACTTGGTGCTGCCGGCAAGGCGATTAAGCTCCGCTACTTTTTCATCAAACTCTTTATTGGAAGCGGCCCGATCACTTGGGCTGTTAGTTCCGTTTTTGGCTTGCACAGCCAGCTCACGCATCCGCTGCAAAATACCAATGGACTCTTGCAGCGCGCCTTCGGTTGTTTGAATCACAGAGATGGCATCGTTTGCATTTCTGGCTGCTACAGTGAGCCCTCGAATCTGCGTGGTAAGCCGGGTGGCAATCTGCATTCCAGCTGCGTCATCTTTGGCGCTGTTAATGCGCAGACCAGAGGAAAGCCTCGTCATGGCGGTGCTTAGGGAGTCGGAAGAGCGGCCCAGATTTCTCTGTACCGACAGCGACGCAATATTCGTATTAACAGTTAAAGCCATTTTTAATTCCTCGTTGATAAGAACGGAAAGGTCTCGAACACTCGGGGAAGTCCCTTTCTCCCGAAGAACTTACTGTCCACCTATCGACGAGCCCTGCATGGGCTTTAACCCACAATCGCCCACCACAGACTTTCAACCCCGACAACTGCAGGGGTTAAATGCGCCTAACTATTTGAATAATCCGACAATAAAAAAACACTAAAAAACAACCGGCCGCGCGCGCTGTTTTCAGATAAAACTGAAACTAATGTAGGAAGTTTCTTTCACTGTATTCTTAATGGAAACGGCGTTCAGAACAGCTCTACAAACTCTACTTCAAGCCAATCTGCCAACCCTATCCAGTCCTGACGTTCCTGACACGCCAGGATTTCGCCCAGCACTTGCGCGCCCTTGGCCTGGTCGACAGCCGACATTTCACCGAGCAACGGCATTGAGCGGTCAATCAGCTCGACCATTTTCAGCGCCCCTTCGATGTCGCGGCCCAGACGGAACAGCCGCGCGCAATCGCGCGCCTCGTCAATGGTGGCTTGATGCAGGGTCATGGTGCGGTCCAGTCAGGGTCGAAGTGGGTGCCGGCGATGAGCGCGCCATCGCGGCTGGTGTTGAAGAACGCCACCTGCGGGTGGCGAACGATGTAGCGCTCGAGTTCGATCAGGTAGCTGCGAAAATTGAGCTGCGTCTTGACCTTGTTGCCGCGCCCGTCCCGCACCCAGTGTTTGGCGATGCTGGATGCAGGGCCGAGGTCGCCGTCCTGCCAACCGGTGTGGGTCTTGCCGCCGGGGAAGGCGAAGTCGGCGCCGAACAGGGTGACGCGCGCCGCGCCCATTTTCACCGCAAGGTCAACGGCCGGGTGGATGACGCTGCCGCCCACATGCAGTGTGGCCCGGGGAATCTCCGCGCGCAGCCGGGCGTACAGCGGACTGGCGGAATAGCCTGCGTAGCGCGGCCCTTGCCACCCTTCGAGCATGGCAACGTCCTGGCCGGGCAGATACACCAGCGCAACGCCGGCCGAATCGTCGGAGGGCAAGTGCCGCGAGGTGATGCGATGGTCGATGGTGACAACGATATCGACCTGGATGCCCTGGTTGCGCAACGGCACGTAGGCGGTGTCGACGCAGATGATCAGCGGCCGCTCGGCGCTTGTGGAGGCCTTCAGGAGGCGCGGCAGGTGTTGTTGAAGACTCGGTCCCGTGGCGATGACGAACACGTCGCGCCCCGGCTGGGCAGCGAACAGCGCAGCGACATCAGTGTCGCGTTGCAGCAGGTCCCTGCCCTGCTCCAGCAAGCGCGCGTTGTCCGGCGTGTCTGCGGCAAACGCCTCATTGTTGAAGCTGACGTGGACCTCGCTGACCAGGCGATCACGGATGCGTGCGCTGGTGTCATCAGCGAGCACCAGCTCGGCGGGCAAGGCGAAAAATGGCAGCTGGATTTCGTCGCGGACGTCGGCATAGGCCAGCGTCACTCGCGGGTCCGACAGCCAGTCGTGCTGATCCAGCAACTGCAGCACCAGTGCGCACAACGCACCGTTGAGGATATGGACATGCAGGCATTGCAGCGAAGGCTCCGCCAGCATCACCCGCTGCAGATCCCCCAACGCCGTGCCGTAAACATGCACCACCGGGCTGTGGACCGGAAGACTGTGCGCCTGGGTCAGCGCTTCGGCGAAGCGGTCATGGCGACTGGTGAGCTGAACACCGTGGATGCTCAAGGTCGATTCACGACCTTCCAGCAACTGCGCGGGAACGGACCCGGCGTCTTCGCCGCACAATCGCTGGGCCACGTCCGGCCAGCGTTGCTCGATGACAGCGAGGTTGTGCTGAAGTATCTCGCTCAAGACGGCAATCCTTTTCCGGTGAGGCCTGCAAAACGCACAACGGCGACCTGAAATTCAGTGTCGCCGTTGCGCAGGCCGGGTACGGCCGGGTGCAGCGCTGTCACGGACGATATAGGATCGCCGAGCCCCACGACAAGCCCACGCCGAAGCCGCTGACTGCGATGCGTTTCCAGCTGGCGTTCATCACATGCTTTTCAAGCAGCAGCGGAATGCTGGAGGAGACCGTATTGCCGGTTTCGAGCATGTCCTTGACGAACTTCTCCGGCGCCTTGCCGTCCTCGAAACGACGGGCGACCGCATCGACAATGGCGGCGCTGCCCTGATGGATGCAGAACGCGTCGACGTCCGAAGATTGAAGGCCGGAGTCCGCCAGCAACTCGTTGAGGTGCGCCGGCACTTTGACCAGAGCGAAGTTGAACACCTGACGGCCGTTCATGTAGAAGGCGCCGTCGGTGGTCTTGAGGAATTCGGCGCCAGAGCCGTCGGTGCCGAACTTGGATTTGCCCAGCTGCCATGGGGCGTCGTCGCTCATCCAGGTGGCGGTGGCGGCGTCGCCGAAGAGCATCGTGGTGTTGCGGTCTTCGGGGTCGACGATCTTGGAATACGGGTCGGCGGTGACCAGCAGACCGTTTTTCAGCCCGGTCGCTTCCATGAACCCCTTGAGCGCGTAAATGCCGTAGACGTAACCCGAACAGCCCAGGGAAATATCGAACGCGGCGACGTGGGTGGGCAGGCCCAGCTTGTGCTGCACGATGGCGGCCGTGTGCGGCAGGCCCTCTTCGTCGCCGTTCTGGGTGACGACAATCAGCGCGTCGATGGAGTCCCGCGACAGCGCCGGGTTGTTGGCGAACAGTTGGTTGACCGCTTCGACACACAGGTCGGAGGTTTCCTGGGCATCGTCTTTGCGCGGCAGAAAAGCGGAACCGATCTTGCCAAGGATGAAGTCTTCATCCTTTCCGAATTTGGCACCCTGGGCGTAATTGTCGACGCCGGCTGTGGGCACATAACTCGCTATGCTCTTGATGCCAATCATCATGGCTTCCCAATAAAAAACTGCTGAACATCACCCGGCGCCATTAGGCGGGGCGTTGAAAATTCGGGGGCTTGCGGCCTGGTAGAGAGGCGACGCATACGCCAGGGCGACACCAGAAGTCACTCTGCAATCAGCCCGTTGACGTCACGGCCCGCCAACACGATACAGTGAAGATGCGCGTTATGACCCACAGGTCACCAAAAGTTTTACATGCTTTTAGCTGACCGACGGGTGCTGCGCAAGGCCGGATTGCCGCTCAGACAGGCAATTGACATGAAGATGTCATCGGAGTGTGGCGGGTTGTAGGACCGGCTTCAGCCGGGAAGAGGCCCTTAGGCGCGCTCGCAAAACCAGCGAGCGAAACCTGATATTTGTAGGAGTGCGCTTGCCCGCGAAGACTGTGTTCCAGACGCTGGAGAATTCTCGGATGTACCGGCCCCTTCGCGGGCAAGCGCGCTCCTACAACGGGGCTGCGCTGTACGCACCCTCGGCCGTAACGCATCGATTTTGCGCCGTAGAAACCCTCGCCGGCCACACACCGGTCGTTCGAACCTGGCATTTGTAGAAGCGCGCTTGCCCGCGAAGACTGCGTTTAAGACGCTAAAAATTTATCGGATGTACCGGCCCCTTCGCGGGCAAGCGCGCTCCTACAACGGGGCTGCGCTGTACGCACCCTCGGCCGTAACGCATCGGTTTTGCGCCGTAGAAACCCTCGCCGGCCACACACCGGTCGTTCGAACCTGGCATTTGTAGAAGCGCGCTTGCCCGCGAAGACTGCGTTTAAGACGCTAAAAATTTATCGGATGTACCGGCCCCTTCGCGGGCAAGCGCGCTCCTACACCGGGGCTGCGCTGGAACACCCCCGGCGCCAAGCATCGGTGTTTGGGTGGTACGCACCCTCGGCGGTAGGCACCGGTTTTGCGCTGTGTGTCCTCTTTCTTAACCGACCACTTCCCAATTCAACGCGGTGCCGCGTTTCAAGGCGTGGCGTGCCTTGCGCCCCAGCACGGCGTCGATGTGCTTAGGCGCCAGGCCCAGGCCGGGGCGAATCGCTCGGATGTTGTCTGCGCTGAAAGCCTCGCCTTCGGCGATGTCCCGCACCACATAGAGCGAGCGTCGGTACTGCAATGATTTCTGTTCGGCTTCGGTGGCACCGTATTGCACGTGGCCCATGCCGGCCCAGGCGCGCTCGGTTTCGACGACCAGGCTGGCCATCTCCGCCGGTTCGAGGGAAAAACTGGCATCCACGCCGCCATCGGCACGGTCGAGGGTGAAGTGTTTCTCGATGACCGTTGCGCCCATGGCCACCGCCGCCACCGACACGCCGACGCCCATGGTGTGATCGGAAAGGCCCACCTGGCAGCCAAACAGCCCGGCCAGATGAGGAATCGTGCGGATGTGGCTGTTGGCCGGTGTTGCCGGATAGGTGCTGGTGCATTTAAGCAACACCAGGTCTTTGCAACCCGCTGCCCTGGCCGCGCGCACGCTTTCGTCCAGTTCGGCAATGCTGGCCATGCCGGTGGAAATGATCATCGGCTTGCCGGTGGCCGCGACCTTGCGAATCAGCGGGATATCGGTGTTCTCGAAACTGGCGATCTTGTAGGCCGGCACGTCGAGGGTTTCCAGAAAGTCTACGGCGGTCTCATCGAACGGAGTCGAAAACGCAAGCATCCCAAGCGCTTTGGCTCGCTCGAAGATCGGCGCATGCCATTCCCACGGCGTGTGCGCCTGCTGATACAGCGCATACAGCGAGGTGCCGGCCCACAGGCTGTTGGGGTCCTTGATGAAAAACTCGCCCTCGGCGATGTCCAGCGTCATGGTGTCGGCGGTGTAGGTCTGCAGCTTCAGCGCGTGGGCGCCCGCTTTGGCGGCCGCCTCGACGATCCGCAGCGCCTGATCCAGAGACTGGTTATGGTTGCCGCTCATCTCGGCAATGATAAACGGCGGCGCGTCGGGGCCGATGCTGCGGGAACCGATCTTGAAATGACTCATCGTTGCTCACTCACTGAACTGATGTGGGCCGGCGCCGGGCCGGTCCGTGAAAAAGTTGCCGGGCGACGCTTCATGCGCCCTGCCCTGCTGCTGCGCCACGATCAATGGCGGTCAACGCTTCGGCGATCCGCCTGGCACCACGGCCGTCGACCAAACGCCTCGACGCCTGGGCAAAAGCGCGACGCAACGCCGCGTCACCGAGCACCTGCGCGATGCCATCACGCAGTTGCCGAGTGTCCAGATGTAGATGCGGGCCCAGGTACAGGTGCACCCCGGCCTCGGCGAGCAACTGCGCGTTGAGCTGCTGATTGTTAGCCACCGAAATGCACACCGTCGGCAAGCCCAGCGCCGCGCGCTCCCAGGTCGTACCGCCGCCCGCGCCGATGAACAGATCCGCCGACTGCATCAGCGCAAAAAAATCGCCGGTCAGTGTGTGCAGCCGCCAGTAAGGTCGAGAGGCGGCAAGCTCGCTCATTGCCTGCCAGTGCGGGTTATGCAGGCCGGCCACAAAATCCACCTGAACCTCGTCGAACCCGTCCAGCGCCTGCATGGCGGCGAACACCTGCCCGGCCGCGTCGAAACCGCCAAAATTCACCAGCACCCGTTCAACCAGGGGTTTGATAGCAATTGGTTCACACTGAAACTCGTCGCGCAGCAATGCGAATCGCGGGCCCAGAAACGTATGACATTCAGGCCCGACCCACTGCGCGTAGGGTTGATCGAGCACCTGGGCGCTGAAATTCTGATCCAGCAACAGCTCGACCGCGTGGGGCCGATTGGCCAGGTCATCGATGGCCATGATTCGGGCTGCAAACCCGCGTGCCGCCTGCTCCCAGCGCGCGTCCAGCCCGTAGTGATCGACAATCAACCAGTCGAACGGGGGCTGCCCCTGCAATTGCTCACCCAAGGCAGACACATCTGCCCGCCACGGCAGCGCCGCTTCGATGTCCTGATCTTCGTCAGCCTGATAGCGAGCCGGCAGCGCGTACGTCACGAAGCCCTGATCGGCCAGGCGCTCCAGCAGGTGTCCGGTCAATGCGCGACAGGCAAAGCGCACATCGGCGCCCATGTTTTTCAGTAGATGGGCCAGCGTCAGGCAACGGGCAATGTGACCGCTGCCAATAGTCACGGAAGCGTCGGCACGGATCAGCACGCGCATCATTCCAGCTCCCCGCCTGCCTTCAGCGCAGCGTACAAATATTCTGCGCGCAGCCAGTCCTCAGGGCTGTCGATGTCCTGCACCAGATGCCGGGGCAGGATCACCGGCAGGCTGAGTTCGGAAAAGACCGTGTCGCCGCGCAACCAGGCATCGCTGCGACCCCAGTAAAACTGCCCCGCATCCTGATAAGCCACTGGCAGGTCCTGAGAGCGCACGCCGCGAAATTCCGGGTACATGGCGTTCACGCAGCCATCGCCGTCAATCAACAGCGCCCGCTGCACCGGAAAGCCGAAGCTGGACACCGAGAAGGCATAGGATTTTTCCGGCGCCGCGTGCAGTGCTTCATAGCCCTGACGGAGAAATCGCGCCTGCAACAACGGCGCAGTGGCGTAGATGCAGCAGGCGTAATCGAATGGCTGACTGAGACTGCCCGCGACGGACTGAAGCGCATGCTGAATGACCGCCGCCGTGCCGGTATGCGCATCCGCCAGATGGGCAGGACGCATGAACGGCACCTCGGCACCAGAAGCGCGGGCGACGTCGGCGATTTCTTCGTCGTCAGTGCTGACGATGACGCGGTCGAACACCCCGCTTGCCAGCGCAACGCGAATGGAATGGGCGATCATCGGCTCGCCGTTGAACAGTTTGATGTTCTTGCGCGGGATGCGCTGGCTGCCGCCGCGTGCGGGAATGATCGCAATGGCGCTCACGGTCGACGGCCTTTCATGACAGGGCGCGCATCAGTTGGCCGCCCGCGCCGTTTCGCCGAGCAGGCGGCGCAGCTGATCGACCACTTCATCCTGCTGAGCGTCGGTCATCGCCGGGTACAGCGGCAGGCTGATGGCTTGCGCGTAATACGCCTCGGCCTCGGGAAAATCGCCGGCCTTGAAGCCCAGCTCGCGGTAATAGGGCTGCAGGTGCACCGGAATGTAATGAACGTTCACACCGATGCCGGCAGCGCGCAGCCCTTCGAACACTTGCCGATGACTCAATGTCAGTCGCTCGGTCTGCAGCCTCACCACGTACAGATGCCAGGCGGACTCGGCGCCGGGCTGGCTGGTGGGCAAGCTCAGGGGCAGGTCCGCCAGCAGCGTCTGATAACGCGCCGCCAGCTCACGGCGACGGGCCAGAAAAGCCTCCAGCTTGTTCAACTGTGAGAGACCGAGTGCCGCTTGCAGATCGGTCAGGCGATAGTTGAAGCCGAGCTCGATTTGCTGGTAGTACCAGGGGCCATGACTGGCTTCGTCCATCTGCGCGGCATCACGGGTCATGCCATGGCTGCGCAGGCGGCGCAGATGCTCGGCGAGTTCGGGCCGATTGGTCAGCACCAGGCCACCTTCGCCGGTGGTGACGATCTTCACGGGGTGGAAGCTGAACACAGTCATGTCGGCGAATTCGCCGCAGCCCACCGGACGCCCTGCGTAGCGCGCGCCAACGGCATGAGAGGCGTCCTCGATCACCACAAACCCGTAACGACGGGCCAGCTCACCGATCGCACGCATGTCGCAGCTCTGGCCGGAAAACGCCACCGCGACCAGCACCTTGGGCAGTCGCCCCGCAAACTCGGCCGCGTCGAGCTTGCGCGCCAGCGCGGCGGTGTCGAGGTTCCAGGTCAGCGGGTCGATGTCGACAAAATCCACATCGGCGCCGCAGTAGCGCCCGCAGTTGGCCGAGGCCAGAAACGTGTTCGGGCTGGTCCACAACCAGTCACCCGGGCCGAGACCTGCCGCCAGGCAGGCAATGTGCAGCGCCGCCGTGGCGTTGCACACCGCCACGCCAAAGCCGGCCTCACAGCGCTCGGCCATGGCGTTTTCGAAGCGCTCAAGGGTCGGCCCCTGGGTCAGCCAGTCGGACTTGAGCACGTCCACAACGGCATCGATATCAGCCTGATCGACGCTCTGCCTGCCGTACGGAATCATGGCGTGACGTCAGCGTGCAGCTCGCCGATCTGGCGGATCGACAGAAAGTCCGGGTTGGTGTCGGAGCGGTACTCAAAGTCATCGTGGACCGCCTTGCCCTGTGCGCCGGTTGCATCGACGGCGAAGTCGGTGTCGACGTTGTTGAAGCGAATCGACGGCACGATGGTGTAGTGATCGTCGAACTCCAGGGTCATGCGCGCGTCGTCCTGCGGCACCATCAGCTCGTGGAGTTTTTCGCCGGGACGAATCCCGACGATCTTGTGCGGCAGCTTCGGGGCCATGGCCTGGGCCAGGTCGACGATGCGCACCGAGGGGATCTTGGGCACGAACACTTCACCGCCGTGCATGCGCTCAAAGCTCTGCATCACGAAATCGACGCCATGGTCCAGGGTGATCCAGAAGCGTGTCATGCGCGGGTCGGTAATGGGCAGCTCGGCCGCACCGCCGGCCAGCAGCTTGCTGAAGAACGGCACAATCGAACCGCGCGAGCCAGCGACGTTGCCGTAGCGCACCACGGCGAAACGGGTCTGCTCTTCGCCGCCGATATTGTTGGCGGCGACGAACAATTTGTCCGACAGCAGCTTGGTGGCGCCGTAGAGGTTGATCGGGCTGGCCGCCTTGTCGGTGGACAGCGCCACGACTTTCTTCACGCCATTGGCGATGGCGGCCGCGATGATGTTTTCCGCGCCATTGACGTTGGTGCGGATGAACTCGGTCGGGTTGTATTCCGCCGCGGGCACATGTTTGAGGGCCGCGGCATGGACCACGTAATCGATGCCGCGCATGCCCTGCAACACCCGCTCGGCGTCGCGCACGTCCCCGAGGAAATAGCGCATGCAGGGGGCGTTGAATTCCTGCTGCATTTCGTACTGTTTGAGCTCATCGCGGGAAAACACCACCACGCGCCGGGGCTGATAACGCGCCAGCAGCGTGCGGATGAACATCCGGCCGAAGGAGCCGGTGGCACCGGAGATGAATACTGATTTGCCGTTGAACATGTTGAAGTCCTTAACCTGGGGGCGACCTTAAGCGATCAGAGCCATCCAATCCGCACGCGACGTGGTGTCGAGGGCGAAACCCTGCCCTGACAAGCTCATGTTCTGGTTATAGGCCAGATCATGACCGAACGCTGCGGTCCATTCTGCCTGCAAGCGCGCCAATGCAGCCGGCGCCTGTTTTGTTTCGCCCGGATGCACGACGTGAACCTGAGGTGTCCAGACCGTCAGGAAACCGCTCTGGCCGATCTTCAGGCAGAAATCCACCACCGCGTAAGCGTCGCCGTAGTGCGCCTCATCAAGACCGCCCGTGGATTGGAACAACGACTTGCGCACCATCACGCAGGCAGGCGATACCGCCGAATAGTTTTGTTCCAGCACCAGGCGCTGCATGTAACCGCTCGCCTCTTTGAGCTCGCCAATAAACGCCGAACCCACACCGCCATTCATCCCCAGGATAAGGCCCGCGCCCGTCACGGTGCCGTCGCGATCAATGAGTTTGGGGCCAACCACCGCCACTTCGGGGCGCATCGCGTGATTGAGCATGGCGTCGATCCAGTTCGGGTTGACCACCTCGCTGTCAGCTGCGAGCAGCACCAGATAGTCGCCGTCGGCGTGTTGCGAGCCTGCGTTGTACAGCGCAGCCTCGCTGAGGACAACCTCGCTGCGCAGCACACGGATACGTTTGTTCTGCTGTTGCTGCCGGTCCAGCCATTCATGGACCTGCGGTGACTGGCTGTGGTTGTCGACGATCAGCACGTCGTAGCGCGTATAGCGAGTGCGTTGCAGGATGGCCGTCAGGCAGCGCTGCAACTGGTCAAGGTTGTCGTGACTGGGGACGATCACGGTCACTTGCGGACGCTCGGCGTGGCGATAGTCGATCTGCCAGGTGCCGGGACGGGCCGAGGTGACGTGCGCCTTGTAGCCCAACACGGTCAGGTGGCGTGTGATCGCAAGACGCTCGTCGCTGTTGTCCAGGCCTTCGGGCGATGCGCTGATCAACAGCGGTTCGTCCAGGTGAGCCAGCCACGAAGGACCGCCCTGCTCGATTACTCGCAACAGCAGATCGAATTCCAGCGCGCCGGTGAAATCAGCGCTGTAACCGCCCGCGTCCAGCAATACGTCCTTGCGTATCAGCCAGTGACGCGCCATCAATCCCGGGTTGCGCAGCAGCAGGTCGAGGTTGAAGCCCGGTCGCAGGACATCTTTCAACGCGCCATGGGACTGGCGATGGATCTCGTCACCGGCGACAGCGCGGACATCGCTCGCGCCCTGCAGCTCCAGCGCCGCACGCAGCAGCCCGCCGGGCAGGAACTGGTCACCGGCCTCTACCAGCATCAGCCAGCCAGAGGCGATCTGCCGGGCAACCTGGTTGAGCTTGTCGACGTAGTTGCTTTTGCTGACTTTGACGAAGTGCAGCGTGTTCTGAACAGACGTCGCCACGGGCGGTTCGCCGGTGGTGAAAACAACGATGCGGAAGGATTTGTAGGCACCCTCGACGAGGCTGTCCAGGGTCACCTGAAGTTTGCGCATGTCGTCTTCGAGGTCCAGCAGGAAGATCCCGAATTGCGCACCGCCACCCTCCGCCGCCAGACGGGCAACGGCCCTGGCGGTGACGTCGGCATCCGGCCGGCGCCCTTCAAGCCAGTGCAACAGCTGACCGGACGCGGTGGCATGCAGCAGGTGCTGCCGGTCCTCGGCGCCCACCGCTTCAAGACGCTCCAGCCACTGGCGCATGCCTTGCGCCTCCTGGGGCTCGTCAAGATGAGCCAGTTGCTCGGCGAGCCGCGCGACCACCGTCGTGTTGAACACGTTGACGTCCAGCGCTTCCCACAGCCGCTCGGTGATGGTCTGCGCGGTGTCGTTGTCGTGCAGCGTCAGCAATTGCGCCTGCGACACCCACACGCCTTCCAGCTCGGCCCGCTGCGCCGATCCGGCCGGCAGCGCACCCATCAGAAATTCGATATCGGCGAGACGGTCGAAGAACGGCTGGTTGTAGAACGGCAACTCGACATACTGGTTGACCCCAAAGCGCCGAACGGGTCCGCTCAGGGGGCTTTTCCAGCTGGATTCGATGATCAATTCGTGGGCCGAAGCAGCGTCTTCGCGCACGCACTTGAGCAGGGTATTGAAACTGTCGAGCACGACGGCGCGCGCGGTGTTCGCGGCATCACCGAGGGCAACACCTGACAGGGAGGCGAGGAAGTCGGCGAACGACTCGCGGGCATTTTTAGACACCGGGTCGGCGTCGCTCAGCGCGGCAATGAGGCTGGCCTTGTTGCGCGCAGGCGCGTTGGTCTGCTCGCGGACCGCGAAGGCCAGAGGCAGCACTCGCCCCTTGGCGCGGGCAATCAGAAACCAGGCCAGGCCGATGCCCTGCCACACCTCAGCGACAGCGTCCGGCACCGCGCTGCACCAGTCGCGCAGCAGCTCGGTGCGCATGACCGCCTGCGCCGGAGTAATGAAAGCCGCCATTGCCTGCTGGACGCGTTCCTCGGCGGAGTCATCGCACACATCTTCCGGTACCTTTTTGTCGCGACGGAAATACTCAACCTGGCTGCCGGTGTCGCGATAGCTCAGGGAATAACCGTGGCAGAAACCGTAATCGGGGTTGTCCTGCAGAAAGCTCACGCTCTCGGCCAGCGCGTCCTCCATGAGGAAGTCGTCGACCCTGGCGAGGGTCACGAAAGGTGTATTCACCCGCTCCAGCGCATGGGCCAGCGCCTGTACCGCACTCGCCTCCGCCAAATGCGGCGCATGGAGAACCGTCACCTCCGGCGCCAAGCCAGCCCCCACCGACGGCGCCTCGACAGACGTATCAACAACCAGCAACGGCCCGGCGTATTCCCGGTAAAACTGCAATGTGCGGCGCAAGAAATCAGGCTGATCCCGCGAAATCACCAGCAACGTATTGTGAGCGTTAGCCAAAGCAGTTTTTTTGACGCTGGATACTGAAGTCGTAACCCCGGACATTGCCCATCCCCACCGAATTAAAAGTCGAGGTCAGTAATACCGGCCCCACACGCCATCCCCCGCGCCGGAAAACACGCGAAAGACAACAGAATGAAGGACGGGATTGCAGGAAACGCGCCAGCTTGTCACGGGACAGCGGGACCAGAGCGCGGAGCGTCACGGGTGAGTGTCCACGCGGATCGTAGGACCGATCGACACCCGAACGTGATCCCCGGTAGGAGCCGGCTTGCTGGCGAAAGCGGTGGGTCAGATATGAAGACGCAGCTGGGAGCAAGCATTCGCCAGCAAGCCGGCTCCTACAGAGGGGTGTGTGCAGCCAAAACCGGTGAGCATGCCGTGGCATTAGTAAAGGCGTCACTTACCTGGGCCTGAATCCATATCTTCAGAGGGACGCGGAGCGTCCGGACCGGCGTTACCACGCGGAGCGTGGGAACGATCAGAAAACAGCGGGACCAGAGCGCGGAGCGTTACGGGTGAGTGTCCACGCGGATCGTAGGACCGATCGACAACCGAACGTGATGCCCGGTAGGAGCCGGCTTGCTGGCGAAAGCGGTGGGTCAGATATGAAGACGCAGCTGGGAGCAAGCATTCGCCAGCAAGCCGGCTCCTACGGGAAAACGCGTCTATCCAGCAGGACCGGCTTTAACCGGGGAGCCACTAATCTGCATGTGATCTACCCCCGACCTGCATTAATCTGCCGCGATTTGCCTTTGATCTGCGGTTGATCTGCCTTTGATCTTCAAACACATAACGTCCAGACGACACCCATCGCGACTTGGGTGCAGGCTGAACGCAGGTTTTGCGCAGTGGGCCGAGCCGCAGGGATGCGGCGAGAGCGCCGTCAGGACATGGATGTCCGTTCGGCGCGGGCCCACGGAGCAAGACCGGAGAAAGGAACCCCGACGAAGGAGGGGCCAAACCAGGAGCACAAGCCCTTGGCTGCTCTTTGAAACCGAAGGCGGGGCTTTATCAAGTAACTCGCCGAAGGCGAAACAGTCTGCCCCCAGGCAGACGCCCTTGCCCTTGCCCTTGCCCTTGCCCTTGCCCTCGATCTACCAACCAAAAAGCCTCAATCCGCAAGCCACCCATTAACCCAATACTGCAAATTGTCACCCCGCAACATGAAATCGCGCATCACCACCTCATGCAACTCATCACCCATCCTGTAACTGGCCTGCGGGTCAGCCAAATGCATACGAATCGCCTCAAGCCACTCCTCAGTCGTATTGCCCGTCAACCGCGTACACGGCAAATACCCCCGATACGCCTCAGTGTCCGTACAAATAACCGGATAACCACACGCGCCATACTCCAACAGCCGCAGATTGCTCTTGCAGTCATTGAAAATGTGATACTCCAACGGCGCCAGCGCCAGATCCAGATTAAGGCTCGACAACTTCGCCGGGTACGCCTCCAGACTCACCGCCGGGTGAAACTCCTTCAGGAACGGCCGCAGATCCGCAGGGCACATCCCGAAGAACACCCAATCCACCTCGTCCGCCAACTGGCGAATCACATCCGCAATAATCTCCAGATCGCCGCCATGGCTGGTGCCGCCGCCCCAACCAACGCGGGGCTTGAACGACGTCCGGCGCTGCGCACGACGGCCCGTCCACAAATGCGGCGCGAGCATGTTCGGCACCACGCGAATGTCGTGATGCATCGAAGACAGCGCGTTGCCCAACGCATGAGTGGACACCACCACGCGGTCGCACAGGCTGATACCCCGCTTGACCACCGCCTCCAGATTGGTCGGCATGTGCCGGCCGTGGGCGTTTTTCTTGGGCACGCTGATCACGTAATCGTCCAGTTCGAAGATGCGTCGGGCGTTTGAAAACGTCTTCAGACGCACCGTGTCCTCCATCGACGCCTCGTGGTATCGACCCTGCAGCACGATCACATCCGGCGAGCGGCGTTCAAGCTCGATGGTGGTCGGCGCGTCGTAGGCAATCTGGCCAATGATCCGGTCAGCCGCCGACAGCTCGATAAACGGCTGGGTCACCCGGTAATGGCCGACCGCAGTAGCGTTCATCGGCAGTGCCAGGACGCTGGGCAGTGAGCGTTCGGAAAACGGCGACCACCCGGTACGCAGGCCAGGGTCCAGGCGGAAGCTATAGGCGTCCAGGGTGAGGCTCGGGTTATACGCCGGGTCGCGGGCGATGATCGGTAACCAGCGCAAATACAGCGCTTCAAGCTCACGGGTCTGACGCTGTTGGGCTTCGTCATCGCGCGTCTTGACCGGCGCTGCGCCCAGCGCCATCACCGAAAACGGTGTCCACACCACCAGGTAGCCCTGCTCTCGCACACGCAGACACAGGTCGACTTCACTGAACGAGTCGGCAAAGGCTTCGGCATCCAGCGCGCCAACGTGCTCGAAAACGGACCTGCGCACCAGCAGGCAATCAGGCCCGACGGCGCTCAGGTCCTGAACCACTTGCAGGCGCTGCATGTAGCCCGCTGCATCGAGCGATTCGCCGTAGAACGGCGTCGCCGCGGAGTTCTGCAAACCGAGGATCACCCCGGCGTGAACAATCGCCCCGCTGGCATCGAACAGCTTGCCGCTGACGACCCCGACCTCCGGCCGCTGGGCGTGATTCATCAACTCGCCGAGCCAGTCGTCCTGGGTCACCACCGCATAGGGATTAAGCATCAGCAAGTACTCGCCGCGCGCGTGTTGCCCAGCCAGGTTGCGCAACGCCGTGGGGCTGAGCACCTCGCCGCTGTACAGCACACGAAACGTGGCGCTGCCCATGTTCGCCAGGCCTTCAAGCCAGCCCAGGGCCTCGGCGCTGTCGCTGCCGTTGTCGACGATCAACAGCTCGTAATGCGGATAAGCGGTTTTTTCCAGCAAGCTGTCGAAACAGCGTTGCAGCGCCGCCAACTGATTGCGATGGCTGACGATGATCGACACCAACGGCTGCTGCGCATGCTCATAGTCAATCCGATTGAGCAGCGGCTGGTTGCCCTGGCGCAAGTGATGCTCGATGCCGCAGCGCTGCAAATGCGCCTGCACCACCCGAGGGTTGTGTTCGATGACCTCGTCCGAGATCAGCCACTGGCCCAGCGCGAACTGGCTTTCCACCAGCAAATCGGCGATATGACCGATGGACTGGGCGCCATCGTTCTCCACCAGTCGCCAGATCACGTCATGGGGCGCCAGCTCGCCGAAGCCAGCATCGAAGCCACCCAGCGCGATGAACCGCTGGCGCTCGAAGGCAAGCACTCGGCCCACATAGGGATAGCTGCGCAAGAAGTCCAGATTGAAGGCGGGTTTGAACACCGGCTCGGCGGATTCGCCTTCACGCAGCGCGCCTTCATCGCTGTAAAAACAGCGCACCTGCGGAGCATTAGCGATGCGGTCGGCGAGGGTCAACAACGCGGGCGCCACCAGGCGGTCGCCAGCACGCAACAGGTAAAACCAGTCCGCGCCTTCCAACTGAGGCAGCAGGCCATTGAGCTGATCGGCCCAGTCGGCTTGAAGCGGCAACTTGAACAGGCGCTCTTCCAGCACCGGCTCGGTGACCGAACCGGTCAACATCACCGTCAGCTCGGCGGGGTAAAACTGCTCGGCGAGGCTGTCCAGCGTCAGCTTGCGCCGCGCGCTGCTGCCGTGTTCGTCGATGACCACGGCGACGATCTTCGGCTGCACGGGCAAGCGTCGCAGCCTGTCGGGCAGCAAGGCTTGCTGATGCGCGTTGAAGGTCCGGCAACTCAGCCACTGGGCATACAGTTCGGCAAAGCTCTGGCTGTCGACGCCCACTTTAAGTGGCAGCACGGCCTGTTGGCTGCCCAGGGTCCGGCTCAACGCCAGCTCCTCCCAGACCCGTGGCTGCCGCTCGGCATGGTCCAGCTCGACGTAACGCACCCATCCCTGGGCGGGCGGTGGTTCGCTGGTCCGGGCCTTGAGCATGTCCACCAGCCAGGTCAATTCGTTGGCAGCGGCGATGCGCATGGCTTGCTGGCGGCTGAGGCGCTCGGGGTGCAGGCGCTCGACACTGAGCACCTGGTTGAGCACGATCAAATTGCCGCGCCGCAGCAGGCAGGTGTATAGCGCCAGATCCAGCATGGCAGCGAAGCCTTGATCCTTACCGGTCAAGGCAGGCAGCAGCTCCTGGATGTCGGCGCGGCGAAACATCGCGCTGGTGAAGCTGCCGAGGAAGTTGGACGGAAAGTTCTCGAAGATCGCCAGCATGTCGGTGCCGAGAAACAGCGAGTCCTTGGGCGCGACCGGCGTGTTCTCCAGACGCGACGGCAGCTGAATGCTGTCAGCGTCCCAGAGAAAGCGCTGCGCCAGCACCAGGTTGGCGTCGGGATTGGCAACGAACGCCTGCGCCTGCAAGGTGATACAGCCAGGGAACAACCGATCGTCATCGCACAGAAACTTGACGTACTCGCCCTGCGCCTGCGCCAGACACTGCAGCAAATTCCCCACAAAACCGAGCCGCTGCGGGTTGCGCACGTAGCGCAGCTCAACGTTGCTCAAAGGCGTGAGGGTGTCGACGATCTCGCGTATTTCGCTGCCAGGGGAGTCGTCGCAAACGATGACTTCCAGACGCTCATAGGTCTGGGTCAGGGCGCTGGCCAGGGCGGTCTGAAAAAACCGAGGGTTGTAGGCGGGGATGACGATGCTGACGAGGGGAACTGAATTCACAGGCAGACTCACGAGCGGTGCCGGCCTTCAGCGCGAAGGGCCGGCCTAACCGCTGACTATAACGGTTAACGCTCAGCGGGCGGGAACGCAGGCTCGGCCCGCGCTCCGTTCAGCGGCGCACTTACAGTTTGCTGAACAGGTTCAGCGCTGACAGCTGAGTAAAGACCAGCTGCGAAGCTTGCAACATGGTCTTCTGCAGGGTCAGGCGGGCAATCGCATCAACCGGGTCGGAGGCAGTGATGCCTTGAGCCTCGTTGCTGCCGTTGTCCAGCAGGTTCTGGTTGGTCACGCCCTGGTCAGTGGCGGTTTTTGCCCGCGCACCGCCGTCGCTGACTGCGTCGTTGATCTGGTTGGCCGCGCTGGTCAGGTTGCCGATGGTCGAGCTCAGCGTGGCCTGCAGTTTTTGCTTGGCGACCGGGTCACCGTCCACTTTGCCGTTCAACGCCGTGATGACGTTGGACAAGGTGTTGAGGATGTTCTGGCTCTGCTGAGTCGACGACTGCGCCGTGAACTGATCACCACTGGCCAGCGTCACCGGAGTGCCGCTGAAGGTGAAGGTCACGCCCGACGCCACGGCCTGATTGGCCACCGGGGTACCGGTCAACGTGCCGCTGGAGACCGGCTTGCTGGTGGTGGCGTCGTACGGCGCGGCATACAGGTCGAACTCTGTGGCGCTGCTGAAGCGGATGATCGCCCCGCCCGACGGGAAGGTCTCGTTGAATTGAGTCTGGTCGGTAACAGTTGAATCGGTGACCACCGTGGTCGACGGGTTACCCGGCGAACGGGTCGTGCTCACCGTGCTGTTGGACACTGCCAGGCTGAACGTATGACCGGCAATGGCCGCATCGGCCTGTGCCGCGTCGCCGTACTGCGCGGTGGTCAGGTTGACGTTGAGGGTCAGCTCCAGGCCGCGGAAGCCAATGGTTTGATTGCCTTCGTTGTTCGACGAAAACTTGCCGGTCGAGGTGGCATCGGCGGTCACGTCGTTGCCGGCCTTGTCGAGAATCTTGTACTGCGTGCTGCTCTGGAACGAAATGCTGTACGGCTCACCCGGGGCGAACTTGTTGTCGTAGGCCGCGGTATTGCTGACGCTGCCGCCCGACAGGGCAATGACGTTGTCGTTCACCGCAGGCGATGTCAGTGTCGTCGTGGTGCGAGTGGTATTGATCGCCTGCTCGAACGCATCCCAGCCGGTGGTGTTGGCGGCCATGGAAATGCCGCTGCCGATCGGCAACAGGTTGCGCGTCTGGTCGCCCTGGTAGCTGTATGTGCCATCGGGGTTGACGGAGTACGGCGCTGTCGTGGATTTGGAGCCGGAGAACAGGTAGGAGCCATCGGCGTCCTTGCTGTTCATCAGGCCGAGAATCTGGGTCTGCACTTCCTTCAGTTCCGCGGCATTGGCCTGACGGTCTTTATCGGTGAAGGTCGCATTGGCAGCGCCGAGCACCAGTTCCTGAGCGCGCTGGATGGCCGAGGTGATGGCAGTCATCGCAGTCTCGGTTTGCACCACGCCGGTATTGACCGTGCCGATGTTGGCGTTGTACTGGTTGAGCATCGTGCCCATTTGCTGCAATTGCAGCACGCGGCCGGCGCCAACCGGGTCATCGCCGGCGGTGTTGAGCTTGACCTGACTGGCCACTTCGTCGCCGGTTTTGGTGACGTTGGCGTAGCTGCGCGAGTAGTTCGCCGCGCTGGTTTCGTAAAACTGGGCCGTTGAAATACGCATGGATTACGATTCCTTAAAGACTGTTGATCAGCGTGCTGAAGATGGCTTGAGCCGCTTTGATGATCTGCGACGAAGCGGTGTAGTACTGCTGGTACTTGACCAGGTTGGCGGCTTCTTCATCCAGCGACACACCGGAGACGCTGTCGCGCGCGGTCTTGGCCTGGGTCAACACCGCCGTGGTTGCCGTCGTGTCGTTTTTCGCCTGCGCCGCTTTGCTGCCGACGGTGGTGATCATGTTGGCGTTGGCACCGCTCAGGCTCATGCCTGTGCCGTTGCCGGCGGCATTGTCGAGGGTCTGTTTGGTCTGCAGCGCAATGACCGACGCAGCGTTGCGGTTGTCCGAAGACCCGGCAGCGGTCATGGCGATGCTGAAGGTGTCGCCAGCTTTGGCGGACCCACCGATGGTCGTGCCAAAGGTGAACGACTGCTTGGCGCCTGAAGAGTCTGTGTAGCCGACTTCCAGGCTGACGTCGTTGGACACGCCAGGCACGATCGAACCCGTGATCGCGTTGCCGGATTTATCCAGCACCGGCTGACCCTGGGCGTTGACCAGCGAGTAGCTTTGGGCACCGTTGACGTCGTCGCCCATGATCATGCGCATGGGCATCGAGGCCGTCAGCGCATTGCGCAGGTCGGCGGTGGCCGTGGGGTTGTAGATGTCGGCCTGGTTGGACAGCACCGGCTGAGTGAACGTACCCGAACCCTTGTTGCTCGCGCTCGCGCCGCCGGTCAGCGGACCAGCCGTGGCGATGGTTTTAGGGTCGGTCATTACCACTTTGATGCCGTCGGCGCCGGTTTTGCCCGGGCTGATCTTGAAGGTGTCACCCTCCCCCGAGGCGCCCTTGAACTTCAGCGAGAAGCCGTCGATGACCGGCGGATTGGCATCACTGGTGTTGTAAGAACCCAGGTCCTTGCCGTCGGGCATGCGCTTGACGCTGTACTGCCCGGAGGCGTTGGTGAACGTCACCTGATAATCGTTGGTGGTCAGCGCGCCGCTGTTGGTAATGGACACCGCGAAGTTGCCCGACGCCTGATCGTTGGTTTTGTTCGCAACGCTGCGCTGAGCCGTCAGGCTCGGATCGTTGACATTGATGAACAGGTTGGCGCCGAAGTTGCCGTTGGCGTCGATGCCCTGATTGAGCTGGGCGTTGACCTGATCGGAAGCCACAACCGCCAGACGACCGAGTTCATTGGCCGCCGGCTGCAGCACGTCACTGCGATAGCGCAGCAGGCCGCCCAGCGTACCGCCGGTGACCACACTCGACACATCGACGTTGCTGTTCTGATAGTTGAGCTTGAGCGAATACACGTTCGGGTCGGCATCGCTTGGCGAGGCGGTCAGCGTGTTGGCTTTGCTGCCGGTAACCAGCGGCTGGCCGGTGCCGATGTAGACGTCGTAGTTGCCGTTGGTTTCGACGACTTTGGCGCCGACCAGGTCATTGAGCTGGCGCACGGCTTCGCTGCGCGAGTCGAGCAGTGTGTTCGGCTGACCGCCGGAGGCCTGCGCCTGAGTGATCTGCAGGTTCATGCTGGCGATGGACGACGCCAGGGCATTGACTTGCCCGGCCACGGTGTTCATCTGGGTATTGATGCTGGCGTTCTGATCTTTCATCTGCGACGAGATGGAGTTGAACTGACCGGCCAGGGCCGAGGCGCTGGTCAGGAAGGTCGTGCGCGCAGACGAGTCGGTTGGCCGGGTCGACAACGTCCCCAGGTCGCTGAAGAACTTCGACAACACGGTGCTGATACCGGTGGAGCTGTCCGAGAGGATCGAATCCAGCTTGCTCGCCTGGCTCAGATAGGCCGTGGCGTCAGAACTGAGTGCCGTACTGGTCTGCAATTGGGTGTCGAGGAAGCCGTTGTAGATGCGGCGCACGTCGGACAACGTCGTACCGGTGCCGACAAAGCCGACGCCGATATTCTGCTGTGCGCCGGCAGCGGTCATCACTTGCTGGCGCGAGTAACCGAGCGTGTCAACGTTGGCAGTGTTGTTGCCGATGGTGGTCATCGCAGCACTGCTGGCGTTCAGTCCCGAAAGCCCAATTGAAATCAGTGACATGGTTCAAACCTTATAAAGTCGTGGAAGAGCCCGAGGCGGATGCGTAGGTCTGGTAACTCTTCATCTGTTTCGCTATCTGAGAAATCTTGCTGGCATAGGACGGGTCAGTGGCGTACCCGGCCTTCTGCAGCTCTTTCACAAACTGTTCCGGGCTATCGGCAGATTTCAGGGTTTCTTTATAGCGGCTGTTGTTTTGCAGGAAGCTCACCAGGTCGTGGAAGCTGCTGGCGTAAGAGTCGTAGGCGCGGAAATCCGCCGTTTCCTTGACCATCTGGCCGTCGCGGAACTCACTGGTAATTGCACGGGCTTCCGGCCCTTTCCAGCCACCCTGAGCCTTGATGCCGAACAGGTTGTAGCTGCTGCCGCCATCGGACTGACGCATGATCGATTTGCCCCAGCCGGTTTCCAGCGCCGCCTGTGCCACGAGCACGCTTGGGTCGACGCCGATGCGGGCCGCGGCGTCTTTGGCCAAGGGCATCATCGTGGCGACAAAGTCGTCTTTGTTGGCGAACGCACTCTTGCCCGGCGCCAGCGGCGTCTGCACGCGGCTGCGCACATAGGCATTGGCGTCGGCGGCGTATTGCGGGCCGACGGTCCAGTCGCCATTGTCCTTCTGACCGGCGCTTTTCGCGGCCGCCACGGCGTTGGACACGGCGATGCGGTTTTTCAGCGTGGTGGCGCTGGTGGCAGGGTCCTGGGCACCCGACGCATTCGGCACGATACCGGCCATGATGCGATCGCTGAGCTTGCTTGGCAGCGACAGGCGACGGGAATTGAGCGCGGCGACGTCGTTGTGAACCGTGCCGTCAGCCGCGTCCGGCGCAGCCACTGCACGGCTGGCCCAGAGTGGACGCTGGGCAACGCGCGTGGCCAGACCGGTCTGCGCTGGCGCATCGGTCTTGCCGTCAGCCGGCGTCGCGGTTTTACCACCCGCGACAAGGCCGGTGCTGGCCGGTGCCACTTCGGTGCTCTTGTTCTTCGACAGCTGACGCATGAGCACGTCCTGCAGACCGATGCCGCCACCCTCGCGGGACATGCTCACCGACAGCTGCTGGTCGTACATGTCCTGATACTGCCGCGTCGCCGCGGTGTTCATCGGGTTGTCCTTGGCCAGCACTTCGTTGGCCGAACGCATGGCCTTGAGCATCTGGCTGACGAACAGTGACTCGAATTCCTGCGCCACTTTCTTGAGGTTGCCCTCGCTGTCGCGGTCGCCGGTTTTCATCGCCGTCAGGCGGTTGAGGTCGGTATACGCACCCGAATCGCCTGATGAAACGCCGCCACTTGGAATACTCATGAGTCTTCTGCCTCTTAAATCACGATCAGGTCGGCTTGCAATGCGCCGGCCTGCTTCAGTGCTTCGAGAATCGCCATCAAGTCGCCTGGCGCTGCACCCACCTGGTTAACCGCACGAACAATCTCGTCCAGCGTCGTGCCCGGCCCGAACTTGAACATCGGGTGCATTTCCTGCTGAGCGTTGACTTTCGAGCGCGGGACCACTGCCGTCTGGCCGTTGGAGAACGCGCCCGGCTGGCTGACGATCGGGTCTTCGGTGATGGTCACGGTCAGGCTGCCGTGGGTGACCGCCGCTGGCGATACCTTGACGTTCTGGCCGATCACGATGGTGCCGGTCCGCGAGTTGATGATGACTTTGGCCGAGGTCTGGCCCGGATCGATTTCCAGGTTTTCCAGCACCGACAGGTAGTCAACGCGCTGATTGGGGTCCAGCGGCGCGGTGACGCGCACGGAACCGCCGTCCAGCGCCTGAGCGACGCCAGGGCCAAGCATGTCGTTGATCTTGTCGACGATGCGCTTGGCCGTGGTGAAGTCGTTGCGATTCAGGTTCAGGGTCAGCGAATTGCCCTGGTTGAAGCCACTCGGCACTGCACGTTCAACCGACGCACCGCCGGGAATGCGACCGGAAGACGGTACGTTGACGGTGATCTTCGAGCCATCGCGGCCTTCTGCATCGAAACCGCCGACCACCAGGTTGCCCTGAGCCACGGCATAGACGTTGCCGTCGATCCCCTTCATCGGGGTCATCAGCAGCGCCCCGCCACGCAGGCTTTTGGAGTTACCGATCGAGGACACGGTGATGTCGATCTGCTGACCCGGCTTGGCGAACGGCGGCAGGTCGGCGTACACGGCCACGGCCGCGACGTTTTTCAGCTGCACGGTGCCCGAGCCCGCCGGCACCTTGATGCCGAACTGCGAGAGCATGTTGTTGAAGGTCTGCAGGGTGAACGGGGTTTGCGTGGTCTGGTCGCCCGTACCATTGAGGCCCACCACCAGACCGTAGCCGATCAACTGGTTGGTCCGCACACCGGAAATGCTGGCGATGTCCTTCAGGCGCTCGGCGTGTGCGCCCAGTGCGGTGGTGAACAGCAGCGCTGCCGCTATCAGTTGCTTGAACGTGATCATGGCTATCCCGCTATCAGAAAGGGAACAACGGGCTGAGGAAGAATCGGTCGAACCAGCCTGGCTGACTGGAATCGGCAAACGCGCCTGTACCGGAATAAGTGATGCGTGCATCGGCGATGCGAGTCGACGACACGGTGTTGTCGGTGGCGATGTCGTCGGCACGAATCAGGCCGGCGATGCGCACCAGTTCGTCACCGGTGTTCAGGGTCATCCACTTCTCGCCACGCACCAGCAGAATGCCGTTGGGCATGACGTCGGCGACGGTCACGGTAATGGAGCCGGTCAAGCTGTTGCTCTGCGCCGCCTTGCCGTCACCCTTGGTGGCGCGGTCGCCAGTGTATCCGGCGTCCAGGCTCAGGTTGCCGCCACCCACCGGGTTGTTGGTGCTCACCCCTGCACCAAACAGCGAGGTCAGGCCAAGGCTGGTCTTGCTGGTTTTGCTGATACCGGAACTGGCGGCCTTGCTCGCAGCCATGCGCTCGGACAGGGTGATGGTGATGATGTCACCCACCCGATACGCTTTGCGGTCGCCGTACATGTTCTGCTCGAAACCGGCCTGATAGATCGAGCCATTGCTGGCCGCTGAAGGCAACGGTGTGCGCGGCAACACCGGCGCGTAATAAGGGTCATTGGGTTTGGCCGCAGGCGCAACGCAGCCGGTCAACAGCGCGATTCCGCACAACGGTGCCGCCAACAGGGAAAGCCGCAATACAGAGAGCCGTTTCATGACACTTAAAACCTCGCGGTGTAGCAGGCGTTTTTCAGGCGCCCCTTCAGATTGATCAGGTGTTTCGCTGCAGGACATCAGGCGTTTCAAGAGCGGCTTACAAGTTCTGGGTCACGAACTGGAGCATCGAGTCAGCGGTCGAGATCACTTTGGAGTTCATCTCGTAGGCGCGTTGAGTGGTGATCATGTTCACCAGCTCTTCAACGGTGCTGACGTTGGAGTTTTCCAGGGTGTTCTGCTTGACCACGCCCAGACCGTTCAGGCCCGGCGTACCCACTTGCGGAGCGCCGCTGGAAGCGGTTTCCAGGTACAGGTTGCCGCCCTGGGATTGCAGGCCGGCCGGGTTGATGAAGTCCGCCGTCTGCACGTTACCGATGATCTGCGGCGTGGCCGAGTTGGCTGCCGTGGTCACCGATACGGTGCCGTCTTCGCCGACGGTGAAGGTCTGCGAGTCTTGCGGAACGACAATCGCAGGCTCCAGGGCATAACCGCTGGAGGTCACGATCTGGCCGTTGCTGTCCAGGTGGAAGGTACCGTCACGGGTGTACGCCAGGGTGCCGTCAGGCTGACGGATCTGGAAGAAACCGCGACCGTTGACCGCCATGTCCAGCGGCTGATTGGTGGTCTGCAGGCTGCCGGCGGTGAAGTTCTTCTGCGTGCCGACGATGCGCACACCGGTACCCAGTTGCAGGCCTGAAGGCAGCTCGCTGTCCTGAGTGGACTGAGCACCTGGCTGGCGCTTGATCTGGTAAAGCAGGTCCTGGAATTCGGCGCGGTCGCTTTTGAAACCGGTGGTCGAAACGTTGGCCAGGTTGTTGGAAATGGTCGTCAGGTTGGTGTCCTGGGCGGCCAGACCGGTTTTAGCAACATAGAGTGCCGGAAGCATTATTGAATCTCCTCGAGCGCCTGTTTATCGGCGCAAGCTGTCAGTCATTAGCCCATCTGCAAGACGCGAGCCATCGACTCGTCATCCTGCTCGGCGGTCTTCATCATCTTGATGTGCAGTTCGAATTGGCGGGACAGCGCGAGTACCGAGGTCATCTCGTCTACCGCGTTGACGTTGCTCGACTGCAGAAATCCAGACTCCACCTGAACCGTGGCGTCGGCTTGCGCCGGTCGGCCGCTTTTGGTGTGCATCAGGCCGTCGGGGCCCTTTTCCATGGTCGACTGGTCGCCTTTGACCAGCTTGATGCGGTCGATCTGCGCCATCACCTGCGGGCTTTCACCCAGGGAGCGAACGCTGATCGTGCCGTCGGCGCCGATCTCGATCTGCTGCTGTGGCGGCACGGCAATCGGCCCGCTGTTGCCCATGACCGGCAAACCGTTGCCATCGCGCAACACGCCGAGGGCGTCGATGTTCATGCTCGAGGTGCGGGTGTAGGCTTCGCCACCGTCGGCGGTCTGCACGGCCATCCAGCCATCGCCCTTGACGGCAACGTCCAGCTCGCGACCGGTGTCGACCATCGAACCCTGGCTGAAGTCAGTCCCGGGACGCTCGCTCATGGCGTACGCCCGAGACGGGTTGACCTCGCCAAACACGGGCATGGAACGCGCCTGTTCAAGGTCGCGCTGAAACCCGTTGGTCGAAACGTTCGCCAGGTTGTTGGCATGGGCTTTTTGCGCGATGGCGTTTTCAGACGCTCCGCTCATGGCCACGTATAGCAACTTGTCCACAGTCTTCCTCCTCCGACAGACGCTTGCCGCCTGTAGCTGTACTGAACAGGTCATAGCAATAATCGAACCAGTTTTTCAGCGAGGTCTTAACGCGTTGATTCTTCAATGATTACGGGCGGCATGGACAGGCGGCTACGGGGTTTCCGAGGCGGGGTGACAAGGGACTGCCGGTTTCGGTCGTATCGGCGAGAGAGAACGCCAAAAAACTTTCCATGGGGGGTGCGAAACTTGCAGCGCTTTCACTCTTCATCTTGTGGCCACGGAAAATTGTCATGCGTCTGCGCCTTGCCCTACTGCTCGCCCTCGCCCTCCCCACCGGGCTCTGCGCCAGTCTCGCGCTCGCCGAGCAGGCGCGTTATTACTGGTGGCAAGGCAAGCATCAAACGCTTTGCGCACAAACCAGCCCCGGCAAGGGCTGGACCCGGTTGGATGGCGCGTTTGTGAAATCTGATTGCTCGATTTGAAGTGATGCTGCTGAGGTGACGCGAACATGCGGATGCTGGTGTCAGGCATATTCCAGTTGCAGGCACATCGAAATCGCGAGCAAGCGCGCTCCTACAGTTTTGCGGCGGGTGCAAATCTGGTTTGCGGCGGGTGCAAATCTGGCGATCTGGCTACCACTGTAGGAGCCGGCTTGCTGGCGAACAGGCCAGGCCAGCAACCAAAATGCGAATGACCCAACACGTTCAGAATGCGTTGGATCAGGCGACACCGTCGTTGCATACCCACCGCATTCGCGGGCAAGCGCGCTCCTACAGTTTTGCGGCGGGTGCAACTCTGGCGGTCCGGGCAGCTACCACTGTAGGAGCCGGCTTGCTGGCGAAAGCGGTGTGTAGGCGACAAGGATATCGCCTGACCCGATGCGACCGTCCGGATACGCTGAGTCAGTCGCTATCTTCACGGCTGGCCCAACGCATTTGTCCGACAGCTCTATCAGGTCGCGCGGATGAGCGTCTGCATCAATTCAGCTTCTGTCGACAGGGTTTTTGAATTGGCCTGATAGGCCGTTTGCGCCTGGATCAGTTCCACCAGTTCGTTCGTCAAGGTGACGTTGGAGCCTTCCAGGGAGTGCCCGATGACGCTGCCCATCGTGCCGATGCCCGGCGCCTCGTAATTGGCGGCGCCGCTGGCCCGGGTCTCCACCCAGCGGGTGTCACTCACCGGTTGCAGCCCCTGATTGTTGGCAAAACTGGCGAGCATGACCTGGCCGATGTTGCGCTGCAGCCCATTGCTGAAACCGATACTGAGCATGCCACTGCGGTCGATGGACAGCTTGGTGGCCTCCCCGGCCGAATGCCCGTCAATCACCGCGCCTGTACTGCCGGTGGGGGCGCGGTGCTGACTGGCTTTGCTCATGTCGATGACGATTCCGTCGCCGCTGCCCGAGGCGCCGCTTGCGCCCCAGCGACCGCCAGGCTTGTTGCCTTCCAGCGGTTTGGCCGGCACCCAGCCGTTGAGGGTCAACGCATTATTCGCCGCGCTCAGCCACTGGCTACCCACCAAGGACTGCAACGTGCCGCCGGCATCAAACAGCATGCTTGCCGTCACCGGCTCGGTGCTGGCCGGGTCCTGCGGATTTCGACCGTCGATGAGCGTGTGCATTTTCCAGCTGTTGCTGCCGTCCTTGACGTAATACTGCGTCAGCTCATGGCGCTCGCCGAGACTGTCGAACACGCCGAAGGTCATCGCCTTGTTGTACGTGGTGATGTCGGCAGGCTTGAACGCCGGCACCGGTCGCGGCATCAGCGGATCGGCGGGATCCAGCAGCGCAGCGCCGCCGTCCAGCAACGGCAGGCTGACCGGCCCCGGACTTGGCGAAGGCCCGGGCACCCAGCTGCCATTGACCTGGACCGCCGGCCGCCATACTCGCAGCGATAACTCGGTGTCGGATTCGACTTTCACCGCCGCCGAATTGCCCGTCAGCGACAGCTTCCCCGCAGCCGAAACCTGCAGGCCGACTTCGAGCGGTGCGGTGCTGGCAGGGTCGAGCGGATTGAGTCCATCAATGAGCAGGTAAGAGGTCCAGTGATCGTCTTCGGTTTTGACGAAATACTGCTTGAGCTGGTGATCCTGTGGCGGGACGGCGGCGTCTTGGATGACGCGGCTTGTGACCCGGGTGTACGTGGTCGGATCGGCAGGATCGAAGCGTGGAATGGCGGCGAGTGAAGCCGCTCCCGCATCCAGGTTCAACGTTTGTTCCATCTTGCCCGTGGCCCTGGGCGAGAGCGACGCCGAATCGATTTTCAGATCGGTGCGCACGCCGCTGATGACCTTGCCGTCTTCGGTCACACCGTAGCCCTGCAACCGGCTGCCATGGGCATCGACGACGTAATTCTCGGCATCCTTGATAAACGCGCCAGCCCTGCCATAGCTGATGGAGCCGCGATCGCTCATGACAAAGAAGCCGTTGCCCTCAATGCGCATGTCGAGGGCGCGGCCGTGGCTGGAGATCACGCCGCCCGCGGCGAAGTTCTGCGAGACGTTGGCCACTTCAACGCCCTGCCCCGCTGCGGTCCGGCTTCCGCCCAGCATGGAAGACGAATACACCGCCGAGAATTCGGCGCGCGAAGACTTGAACCCGGCCGTGCCGACGTTGGCGATGTTGTTGCCGGTGACCTCCATGCGCTTGTGCGCCGCGTGTAAACCGGAAACCGCTGTATTGAATGACATGAACACTCCCTGAGTCGTTGTTCAACGACACGTTCGTCAATGCATCTAAGGTTTCGCGGACAAAGGAATGCGATCGGACAACACCCGGTTGCAGCGCCGTTCGATGGCATTTATTTGTCAGCGAATTTGATTCTCGCATCGACGAAAGTAGGAAGTTTCCAGTTGTGGAGTGGGACGGCTCTTGAAGTTTTCGCCCTGCCAACCGCGCGACAAAAGGCGGAAAAAACCCATAAAAAACCCCCTCCGAAGAGGGGTTCGATTGACGCTGATCAAGCGGGCGTTATTAGCCCATCTGGATCGTGGTCTGCAGGATGGTGCTTTGCGTCGAGATGGTTTTGGCGTTCGCCTGGTAGTTGCTTTGCGCCTTGATCAACTCAACCAGCTCACCGGTCAGGTCAACGTTGGATTCTTCCAGCGCCGAACCGGTAATGTTTCCCAGCGTACCCGATTCCGGCGCGCCGGTGACCGGAATACCCGACGCGTAGGTCTCACGCCACATGGTACCGCCCGCAGGCGACAAGCCCTGGACGTTGGCGAAAGACGTCAGCGCAACCTGGCCGATCACGCGGGATTCGCCGTTGGTGTAGGTGGCGAACAGGTTACCGGTGGAATCGACGTTCATGGCGCTGATCTGGCCGGTGTAGTTACCGTCCTGAGTCTTGGAGATCGCCCCGCCTGCTGCGTTGGTCTGGGTCGTCGCGAGCATATCCAGTTTCATGTCGACCGTGGCCGCGCCGTTGGCAACCCACGTGGTGGTCGAACCGACGGTCTTGCCCTGAGCCGGTTTCCAGTTCTCGATGTTGAACGTGCCGTCGCCGTTTACCGAAATGCCGGCGGTGGTGGTCGGCGCTGGGTTGGTGATGATGTTGCCCGACTCGTCAAACTTCAGTTGAGTCTGGTCAGCCGCAACGGCAGGCTCGGTGGTCGGATCGGACATGTTGCGCCCGTCGATCAGCGTGTACATGGTCCAGGAGTTGGTGTCCGTCTTGCGGAAGTACTGCGACAGGGTGTGTTCGTTGCCCTGGCTGTCGTAGATCGGCGTGCTGTAAGTCGACGTGTAGGTCGAGGTGTCAGCAGGATTGAAGGCCGCACCGGTGTTGATCGGCTTCGACGAATCCAGGTTCGACTTGATCGAAATATTCGAGGTGGTCTTCGGCGCCATGTTCGAGGTGTCGACCTTGAGGTTGGTCAAGACGCCCGTCTTCACGTTGCCGCTGGCATCGGTGGCGTAACCCTGCAGGTTATTGCCGTTGGTGTCGATAATGTTGCCCGACGTATCGGTGTGGAAGTTACCGGCGCGGGTGTACAGCTTCTCGCCGTTGTTGCTCATCATGAAGAAGCCGTTGCCGTTGATCGCCAGGTCCAGATCACGGCCGGTGCCGGTGGTCAGCGCACCCTGGGTGAACTGCTGGGTCACCGCAGCGGTGTACACGCCGCTGCCGACGTTGGTGCCGCCCGATGTGCCACGAATGGATTGCGCGTACTGGTCAGCGAATTCCGCACGGGAACTCTTGAAACCGACGGTCGCGACGTTGGCAATGTTGTTGCCAGCGACGTCGAGACTTTTATTTGCTGCATAGAGCCCACTAAGACCTACGTTGAAAGACATGTTTCACTCCTGCGCCGTCTAGTCGGCTCTAGATTCCGATTTGTTGAACTTTGGACAAGGCGATGTTGCTGCCGTTGGCCAGGTTGAGCGTCATTGCTGCACCCGAGGTGCCCATGGTCACACTGCTGACCGTTGCCGGCAGGTACGTCTTGAAGCCAGTGTTGGCGCCCTCGACGGTGCCGGTTGCGACGAAACTGTAATTGCCCGATTCGAGCGGCTGGCCCGCTTCGTCCTTGCCGTCCCACTCGAAGGGGGTGTTGCCTGCTTTGGCATCGCCCAGGTCGATGGTGCGGACAACATTGGTGCCTGTGCTGTCGTAAATCTTGACGGTGGTGAGCGAGCTGGCCCCCGGTACGACCACGGTGCCGCTCATGCCTTTGGTGGTGTCGACGTTGGTCGAACCCGCTTCGGCGATCACCGAGCGCCCGACCAGCGAAGACGCCTGCAGCGCCTGGGAAGACTGGTACATTCCGCCGATGGCATCGACCGAGGTGCTCAGGTTCTGCATGGTTTCAAGACTGCTGAACTGCGCCAGTTGGGCCACGAACTCACTGTTGTCCTGTGGATCAAGCGGGTTCTGGTTCTGCATCTGTGTCACCAGCAGCTGCAGGAACGAGTCCTTGCCCAGGCTGTTGGCGCCGGTGGTGCTGTCGCCGGTCTTGCCGGAGGTCGGCGCCTGCAGCGACTTGAGGTAGTCGGTGGTCGTGTTATTACTGATGGAAGTCATGTGTCGTGCCCCTTATCACTGACCGAGGGTCAGGACCTTCTGCATCATGGTTTTCGCGGTGTTCATGATTTCCGCGTTGGTCTGGAACGAACGGCTGGCCGAGATCATGTCAGCCATCTCGTTGACCACGTTGACGTTCGGGTAGTAGACGTAGCCGTTCTTGTCCGCCGAAGGGTGGTTTGGCTCGTAACGTGCTTCCAGGTTGGAGGCGTCTTCGACAATGCCTGTCACCTGTACGCCCGTGCCGGCCTGACCCTGGTCTTCGAACAGCGAGCCGCTGCCGCCGGACTGCTGACCCTGGAACACGGTGGCGAACACCGGATGGCGGGCGCGGTAGGTCTGGTCCATGCTGGAGGACACGGTTTCGGCGTTGGCGATGTTACTGGCCACGGTGTTGAGGCGAGTGTTCTGGGCGCTCATGCCGCTACCGGCAATATTGAAAACACTGGACAGGGACATGGATTACTCTCCGCGCAGGGCTGCAACCAGCCCTTTGAATTTGCTGTTGAGCAAGGTGAAGCTGGCCTGAAAACCGATGGCGTTTTCGGCGTAATTGGCGTTCTCGACCTGGGAGTCGACGGTGTTCTGGTCCAGCGACGGCTGCGACGGGGTGCGGTAGAGCAGGCTGGCTTCGCCATCGCTCATGCCTTCGGCTTCGATGTGACGGGTGTTGGTCATGTCGAGGGCGAAGTGGCCATTGGTGGTCTTGTCGCTTTGCGCCGCCAGGACTTTGGAGAAGTCGAGGTCCCGCGCCTTGTAGTTGGGCGTGTCGGCGTTGGTAATGTTGTTGGCCAGCACTTCGGCACGTTGGGCACGGAAGTTGAGTGCCTTTTCATGGATGCCAAGTGCGTTGTCGAAACTGATGCTCATGTCGGGACCTTTGAGGGCTGACCAGATGTACTTGCAGGAGTTATAGCAAGTGGCGTGCCAGTTGCTGGAAGTGCCGTTTTACGGGGCTTGCAGAGGGTTGGGTGGCAGTGATGACAGAAAAGCGGCAAGGGTTTTCCGCTTGATGGGACGAAAGTGGCAAGAGCGGTGCCGTTTTTTTGCCGTATTGCGCTTTCGCACGAGGGGCTGGATATAGATCAAGAGCGTCGGCCTAACGGCCTCCGGTTTCGCCTTCGGCGAGTTACTTGGAAAGGCACCCCAAGTAACCAAGGGTGCCTGCTCCTGGTTGGGCCCCTCCTTCGTCGGGGTTCCCTCACTTCGACGACGCTCCGTGGGCCCGCGCCGAACGGACATCCCTGTCCTGACGGCGCTCTCGCCGCATCCATGCGGCTCGGCCCACTGCGCGTCGTCTGCGTTCAGCCTGCACCCAAGTCGCGATTGTTATCGTCTGGGCTGGCTGTGCATGAAGATCAAGATCAAGATCAACAGCTTCCCGGCTGAAGCCGGTCCCACTAAAGAGCAGCGCGTTTACCCAGATAAAATGGCGTCAACCTCGACTGTGGGACCGGCTTTAGCCGGGAAGCTTTGCTTTCGAGCTGCTGTTGCTGTTGCTGCCGCTGTTGGCGCTACTGTTGCTGTTGATCGTTCCCACGCTCCGCGTGGGAATGCCGCCTCGGACGCTCTGCGTCCTGCGATCCCCGATCCCGCCGGGTCTACACGGTCTTCTGTTATCGCTCCCACGCTCCGCGTGGGAATGCCGCCTCGGACGCTCTGCGTCCTGCATGCGCCGATCTGGCCGGGTCTACGCGGTCTTCTGTAGGAGCCGGCTTGCTGGCGAAGGCATTCTTCCAGCCACCATCCGCCTCACTGAACCACCGCGTTCGCCAGCAAGCCGGCTCCTACAAAGAGCTGCGTGCATCCGTAGGAGTGGCTTTTGCCGGGACGTTTTTTGCCTTCGCTGTCGCTATTTCTGTTGCTGTTGCTGTTGCTTGTGATCGTTCCCACGCTCCGCGTGGGAATGCCGCCTCGGACGCTCTGCGTCCTGCATGCGCCGATCTGGCCGGGTCTACGCGGTCTTCTGTAGGAGCCGGCTTGCTGGCGAAGGCATTCTTCCAGCCACCATCCGCCTGACTGGACCACCGCGTTCGCCAGCAAGCCGGCTCCTACAGAGAGGTGCGTGCATCCCGTAGTACTGGCTTCAGCCGGGAAGCTTTTGCTTTTGCTGTGGCTGTTGCTTTTGCTCTTTCCTGCGCAAAAAGCTCAGTCACCGCAAAACGCGACTTGGGTGCAGGCTGAACGCAGGTTTTGCGCAGTGGGCCGAGCGGCATGGATGCCGCGAGAGCGCCGTCAGGACAGGGATGTCCGTCCGGCGCGGGCCCACAGGAGCAAGACCGGAGTGAGGGAACCCGACGAAGGAGGGCCAAACCAGGAGCACAAGCCCTTGGCTGCTCTTTGAAATTGAAGGCGGGGCTCTATCAAGTAACTCGCCGAAGGCGAAACAGTTCTGCCGACAGGCAGCCCCCTCAAAGCGCCGCTCTGATCAAGAGCCAGCCAACAATCCCAGCGCCAACACAAAACAAAAACCCCGCCTAAGCGGGGTTCTCAGCCAATCAAAACCACAAACAATCACTTGGCCTGATAAATAATCCCGGGACTGCACTGCACCATCTGATAATGATCCGGCAACCCGTTCAGCGCCTCCGACGCACCCAGGAACAAATAGCCCCCTGGCTTCAACGTCGAATGAATCCGCAACAAAATGTCCTTCTTCACATCCGCCGAAAAATAGATCAACACGTTGCGGCAGAAGACCATATCGAACTTGCCCAACGCCGCATAACTGTCCAACAAGTTAAACGAACGAAACTCGACGCGGCTTTTGATCGGCGCCTTCACCGTCCAGCGCCCTGGCGTCTTCTGATCGAAAAACCGCTGCAGACGGTCCGGCGACAAACCACGACCGATGGCCAGGCTGTCGTATTCGCCCGTCTTGCAATTGTTCAACATCGTGCCCGACAGATCCGTCGCCACAATCTGCACGCCCGATTTCAACTGCCCGGGATTGCTGCGCTCGAACTCATCGATCGACATCGACAGCGAATACGGTTCTTGCCCTGACGAACACGCCGCCGACCAGATACGCAAGCGCTGGTTAGGGCTGGCCTTGATCGCCTCAGGCAACACCTTGTTCTTCAGCACTTCGAAGGGGTACGTATCGCGGAACCACAGCGTCTCGTTGGTCGTCATCGCATCAACCACCTGCTCGCGCAGGCCACTGCGCGGCTGGGTCTGAATGCGTTGAATCAACTCCCCCAACGACTTGATGGACTGCTGCTCCATCAATTTATTGAGACGGCTGGACACCAGATACTGTTTGTTCTCACCCAGCAAAATGCCGCAGGCTTTTTCCAGGAAGACCCGGAACTGTTCAAAATCCAAATTACCTGTCGACATGCCGCCTCTCAAAATCATGTGAACAGCAAGGAGGAAAACCCCTCCTCAGCTGATATCTGCCGCCTTGATCCGATCTACCACCCTCGCCGCCAGATCATCCGGCCGGAACTTGGCCAGGAAATCATCAGCGCCGACTTTCTTCACCATCGCCTGGTTGAACACGCCCGACAGCGACGTGTGCAGCACGATGTGCAGCTTCTGCATGCGCGGATCGCTGCGGATCTCGGCAGTAAGGGTATAGCCATCCATCTCCGGCATTTCAATGTCGGAGATCATCATCAAGAATTCTTCTTCCGGTTTCTTGCCTTCATCGACCAGTTTGCGCAGGAACTCGAGCGCCTGACGACCGTCATTCAACGCCGTCACTTCCACACCCACGGTTTGCAGGCAACGGGTGACCTGCTTGCGCGCCACCGACGAGTCATCCACGGTCAACACGCGCAACGACAGCGCCTTGTGTTGCACCTCGGCCGTGACCACGCCGACCGAGATGTTCTCGGAAACCGGCGCCACTTCGGCGAGGATCTTCTCGACGTCGATGATCTCCACCAACTGGTTGTCCAGACGCGTCACCGCCGTGAGGTAGTGGTCGCGACCGGTGCCCTTGGGTGGCGGATGAATGTCTTCCCAGTTCATGTTGACGATGCGTTCCACCGCATGCACCAGGAAGCCCTGAATCTTGGTGTTGTACTCCGTGATGATCACGAAGGAATTGGCGATGTCGCTCAGCGGCTTGCCGCCGGTCGCCAGTGCCAGGTCGAGGATCGGGATGGTCCCGCCACGAATATTTGCCACGCCGCGCACAATCGGACTGGATTTGGGCATGTGGGTAAGTTTCGGGCACTGAAGCACCTCTTTTACCTTGAACACGTTGATCCCGTACAACTGCTTGCCGTCCAAACGGAACAGCAACAGTTCAAGGCGGTTCTGCCCTACCAGTTGAGTGCGCTGGTTTACTGAATCCATCACACCAGCCATGCACCACTCCTCCCAAAACGACCAATTGCGCTACCGAATCGGTAAGCGGCACGGGCCTTGCTATTTACTCATCATGAACACACAAACGACAGTATCCCGACGCCCGGCACCCGCAACTCGCAGCTTCATTCGCGTGCTCGTTGCGCTGTGTCTGTTGTGTGCCGCTGGCCTGGGCCGTGCGGACAACATGACGCTGCCTGAAACCCTTATCGGCGTGACCCAGGGCTTTCTTGAATTCACTGTTGAAGACTATATGGCAACCAACCAGACCGCAGGCCGTTACGACATCGAGGTCAAGCAACTCGACCCTCGTCTGCGCATGCCGCTGTGTGACAAGGATTTGACAGCCTCACTGGAAAGCCCGGCCCAGCCGATTGGCCGCGTCACCGTGCGCGTTCGCTGTGAAGGCACGTCGCCGTGGACGGTGTTCGTTCCCGCCCAAGTCCATCTGTACCGCAATGTGGTCACCGCAGTTCGCCCGATGAAGCGTGATGCCATCGTGTCCGAGGGCGATGTGGCATTGCGTGAACGTGACGTCAGTCTGTTGGGTCAGGGATTCCTGGACTCACTCGATCAGGCGATCGGGCAAAAGGTTGTCCGACCAACGGTCATCGATCAGATACTGACGCCGGTGCATCTGGATCAACCACAAATGGTTCACAAGGGTGATCAGGTCGTGATCAGCGCGCGCAGCGGTTCAATGAGCGTGCGCATGCCGGGCGAAGCACTCTCGGACGGCGGTTTCAACGAGCAAATACGGGTAAAGAACCTCAATTCCAAACGCGTGATCAAAGCCAATATCGTGGCCCCCGGCCAGGTCGAGGTTGCTATGTAAGTCACATCTGAAGGCAAGACCTCTGGCGCTGTGCCTGCGCTTTTCCTACACTCGGAACCCCAATGACCCGTGCGAAGTCCATTCGAGACTGTTTTCGCACGGGCCCTAAAGTTATTCCGGGTTTGGCCGAAACCAAGGCAAGCGTCCTAGAACCCAGAGGTTTTTCAATCATGGTCATCGACTTCAACCGTTTGAACAGCTCCACTACCGTTGGCAGTACGACTCGTACCGCCAGCACCAAGGAAGCCGCAAAAACCGAAGCTACGGCAGCGGTCAGCGGCACCTCGAGCGTGCCCGGTAGCGGTGAGGCAGTACATTTGAGCAGCGAAGCTCAACAGTTGCAGAAGATCAGCGATTCGTTGCGTGATCAGCCAGTCGTCAACAGCAGCCGCGTGGCTGAGTTGAAGCAGGCGATCGCCGACGGCAGCTACAAGGTCGACAGCAATCGTGTTGCAAGCAAACTGCTTAACTTCGAAGCCCAGCGCTAGCCCCCGGTCTGCGCAGGGGCTTCTGGACGCTTAAACACCAGGGCATGCGATGCAAGACACTACATTGCTTCAACTCATCACGGACGACATTGCGCCGGCCCGGCATCTGCTGGACATCCTGAAAGCCGAGTCAGTGGCTCTTCACGGGCGCAATATGGTCGAAATGGAACACATCCTGGCGCAGAAACAGGCGCTGGTGATCGTGCTTGAGCAGCATGGACGCAGACGTACCCAGCTGATGACCAGCCTGGGCCTGCCCGCCAATCGGGCGGGACTCGAAGAAGTGGCCCGGCATTCTTCAGTGGGCGAAGCCTTGCTGGCTTCGGGCGATGAACTCAGCGCATTGATGAGTGAATGCCAGGCAGCCAATGAGCAGAACGGCAGCCTCATCCAGCTCCAGCAACTCACCACGGCACAGCAGTTGAGGATCCTCAACGGCGGCGACACCCCCACGCTCTACGATAGCCGCGGCTCGACGTCGGGCAAGGCCAGACCGCGTCCGCTCAGCCAGGCGTAAGTTCTTGTATCAAGGCGCGCAGCATGGTGGCAATATGCCGCGCGCTGCACGCTGTCGTTATTTGCCTGGAGATGGATAGACCGTGAATGCCTCAAGCGCGGACGATGTTCCGCAGCCCCCGAAGGTTCTGAACACCCCCCTCGAAATCGCCGCCAATCTACGGCTGTTGATGGAAAGTCATGACCCGCTGATCATCACTTTTCACGAGCGTAGCCAGCGTTTTCAGAGTTACGTCATCGACGTCGACCGCGACACTAACGCGGTTACCTTCGACGAGATGATCCCGCGCGACGGTGAGCGTTTCCTCGCGGCTGGCGAACCTTTCAAAGTCGAGGGCTTCCACGATGGCGTGCGGATCGCCTGGGAAAGCAAAGCACAGCTGACAGTGATCGAAGAACCGCGCAGTTATCGCGGCCCCCTCCCCGAAGAAGTGGTTTATCACCAGCGCCGTAACGCATTCCGTGCGGCGCTCAAGCTCGCTTCGCTGATCAATGTCGAGATCGGTGGCGACAAGCTGAAGTCTCCGCTGCGCGGCAAATTGCTGGACGTCTCCGCGCTGGGTTGCAAGCTGCGTTTCGAAGGCGATGTGTCCGAACGCATGCAGTTGGGTCAGGTTTACGAACGCTTCATCGCCGCCCTGCCCTTCGGCAACATGACCACGCCGGTGGAGCTGCGCTACCTGCACTTCGAAGAGCGCATCAACACCACATTCGCCGGCGTGCGCTTCCACAACATGAGCGGGTTGGTGCAGCGTCAGGTCGAGCGTTTTGTTTACCAGTTGCAGCGTGAAGCGCGACGCTTCGACAAAGACGACGATTTTTGATCGGCTATTGCCCAGGCGACATCGTAGTTAACTGATTCAGAGCCGTTTGCGGGGTCGCTCGAGTTTCGGACGGCGCCGCAATCCAGCGCGCTCCTACAGGTTTTGCATCGGTCAAAATGTCGGCATCAGGCAGAAACCTGTAGGAGTGAGCTTGCTCGCGAATAGGGTGAGTCCGCCGAAATCCATTTCACAGACACCCCGCCATCGCCCGGATGCGCCCCAGAGCAAGCTCGCTCCCACATGGCTTTGCCGTTAGCGCAGCTTCAGCATGAGTAACGAGACATGTGGGGGCCAAATCAGCAGCCCCCCCATCACAAAGGCCGATCCACCCCGACATCCCGACGCACTTCGGTCGTCTCGTCCAGCCCTGACGCCTCAGGCTCGACAGCCACTTCCTCATCCATGATCGCCACCGGCCGCACAACGCCCTCGCCTGACGCCACAACCCGCTCGACCATCTCCGGCTGCACGTCGCTCTCGGCTGCCACATCAGGCGAAACCTCAGGCTCAGGCTCAACGTCCTGCATCTGATCCTGTACCACTTGCTCATCGACCCGGGGGTCGAGGGCAACCACCAGCGGTGAGCTGGACATGCTGTCGGGCATCGCGATGTGATGCAGCGGTGCGTCTTCGACCTGGTGCAGGTTGGTCACAGCCTTCGGACGAATCCGCGTCACCAGCACCAATGCCACGAAGCAGACGAACGCGTAGAGCATGTTGCTGCCGAACATCTTCATCAGCACGCCGGAGACCAGCGGGCCGATACTGGCGCCGACGCCGTAGGTCATAAGCAGCATGGCCGTCAGGGAGACGCGCCGCTCGCCTTCGACGTGGTCGTTGGAGAAGGCCACGGCCAGGGGATACAGCGAAAACTGCAGCAGTGAGGCAACGAAGCCCACCGCCAACAGCACTTCCATCGGCACATTGGGCAGCACCGCCAGCGGCAGCGATGCCAGCACCAGCAAGCCGGCGACGCCACGGATCAGCCAGGCGCGGTCGTAGCGGTCGGACAACTTGCCCAGCGGGCCTTGGACGATAAGGCCCGCGCCGATGCAACTGGCCATGAACAAGCCGACGTGCTCGGTCGACAACCCCTGTTGCGCGGCATACAGAGGCGCCAGACCGTAAAACGAGCCGATGACCATGCCGGCGCTCAGCACCGTGGTCAGTGACTGGGGCACGCGGCGCATGAAGAAAAGCGGCTCCAGCGGCGCCGGGTGCATCGGCGCCGGGTGAATGCTGCGGGTCATGGCTACCGGCACCAGACACAGCGCAAAACACATCGCCACCAGCATCAGCAGCTCAGGGCCCAACTGCGGGTGGACCACCAGGATCAATTGCCCGAGGACCAGCCCCAGGTAGGACGCAATCATGTACAGGCTGAACACCGTACCGCGCTGCTTGGGCGAGGCCTGCTCGTTGAGCCAGCTCTCGATGACCATGTACTGGCACATCATGCCCAGGCCGACGATCATCCGCAGGAAGATCCAAGCCGGTAGATAGTCAAACAGTCCGTGGCCCAGCACCGCTGCGCCGACGATGCCGGCGCAGGTCGCGTACGCACGGATGTGCCCTATTCGCCCGATCAGCCGGTGGCCGATCTTGCCGCCCAGCGCCAGCCCGACGTAGTTGGCCGCCATCAACGCGCCGACCCACAAACCGTCGACCTGATCCGCCGCCAGACGCAGGGCCAAGTAGGTGCTCAACAGGCCCGAGCCGATCAACATCATCAGCGAAGCGAAGTACAGCGCTCGAAAGGACTTCCAGATTTGGCGCATAGCTTTCCAAAAAACAGAAACCCTCTTCTGCAGAGGATTTCCGAACAGCGATTCTTAAGCCTGAGCGGCCAGAACGCGGCGCTCCCAGGGAGTGATTTCGTTGAAGAAACTGGTCATTTCCAGGGTCTTCGACGCGATGTAGCCTTCGATGAATTCGGCACCAAACAGTTCCTTGGCCAGCGAGCTGCGAGTCAGACGTTCCAGGGCAGCGTGCAAGGTACATGGCAACGACAGATTATCGGGCACAACGAACTCGCCTTGAATCGGCGGCGATGGCTCCAGCGAATGCTCAATGCCATGCAGACCCGCAGCCAGACTGGCGGCAATGGCCAGATAGGGGTTGGCATCCGCGCCGGGCAAACGGTTCTCGACCCGACGGGCGACCGGCGAACTGGCCGGAATGCGCAGGCCTGCCGCACGGTTGTCATGCGACCAGCAGGCATTGTTGGGCGAGGCGAAGGGATGGCACAGGCGCTGGTAGGAATTGACGTTCGGCGCGAACAACGCAGTGAAATCGGCCATGGCCGCCTGCTGCCCGCCGATGAAATGATGAAACAGCGCAGTGGCTTCGCCCTGAGCGTCGCTGAAAATGTTCTGCCCGGTGGCGGTCTCGACCACGCTCTGGTGAATGTGCATCGAGCTGCCGGGCGTGTGCGCCAGCGGTTTGGCCATGCACACCACAATCAGGCCGTGCTTGAGCGCGACTTCCTTGAGCATGTGTTTGAACAGGAACGTCTGGTCGGCGAGTAAAAGCGGATCGCCGTGCAGGAGATTGATCTCGAACTGGCTGACGCCCATCTCGTGCATCACCGTGTCGCGCGGCAGGCCGAGCGCGGCCATGCAGGCATAGACTTCCTTGAAGAACGGCCGCAGCCCGTTGTTGGAGCTGATGCTGAACGCTGAATGGCCGTCTTCCCGACGACCGTCCAGACCGACCGGTGGTTGAAACGGCTGGGTCGGATCGGGGTTGGCGGCGAAGACGAAAAACTCCAGCTCGGTGGCCACTACCGGCGACCAGCCATGACGGGCATAGCGGGCAATGACGGATTTGAGCTGGCTACGCGTGGATAAAGGCGATGGCTGACCGTCGAGCTCGTCGGCATCACAGATGGCCAAGGCGCGGGGCTCGTCGCTCCATGGCAGAAGATGGGTCTGCTGCGGGTCGGCAACCAACGCCAGATCGCCGTCGTCGCTGCCGTAGAATCTGGACGGCGGGTAGCCGCCCATGATGCATTGCAGCAGCACGCCGCGGGCCAGCTGCAAGCGACGGCCTTCCAGAAAGCCATCGGCGGTCATCACCTTCCCTCGTGGCACGCCATTCAAGTCCGGCGTGACGCATTCAATTTCATCAATGCCCATCAGTCGCTGCGCGAGTGAATGGTGGTCATCGCTACTCATGACTCAAGTCCTTTTTCGTTGGGCACACCGCATCGCGGCAAGGCGTACAAAATAAGCGTCAGGCGTTCGGAATATCAAGCGACGGTTCCCAAACCTGCTGGAACAGGCAGCGTAGGCCGTCGTCCCGGCCGGTCTGGATCAGCGCCGCGCACAGTGGCGGCTTTGTTGATAACCCGTTACTCCATGGGCGTGACAGGTATTGGCCGATTTTTTGCTACCCAAGCTGTACGCCGCCTTCAGACGCCATTTTTTCGGCACCGGCTGAAGCGCGCCATGTGACGCCCCCGCTCGACGCCTGCTGCGGTCGTAGGGTTCTCAACCGCCCATGAGCCTTGTTGTCCATGTCCAATTCGATTCCTGTCACGAGTCCACTGCTTCCTCCGCTGGAAGAGTTCATGCCGTTTCTGGAGGAAATCTGGGCCAGCAAGCGCCTTACCAACGGCGGGCCGTTCCATGAGCAGCTGGAAGCCGCGCTGGCCGAACACCTGGGCGTCGAGCACGTCTGCCTGTTCTCCAACGGGACCCTGGCGCTGGTCACCGCGCTGCAGGCCTTGCGCGTCACCGGCGAGGTGATCACCACGCCGTATTCATTCGTCGCCACTGCTCATTCGCTGTTGTGGAACAGCCTCAAGCCGGTGTTCGTCGACATCGACCCGCTGACCAATAACCTGGACCCCAAGCGCATCGAGGAGGCCATCACGCCGGCGACCACGGCGATCCTCCCTGTTCACTGCTACGGGATCCCCTGTGAGGTCGATGCCATTCAGAAAATCGCCGACACCTACGGCTTGAAGGTCATCTATGACGCTGCCCACGCATTCGGTGTTCAGCACAATGGCACCAGCGTGCTGAATCACGGTGATCTGTCGGTGCTCAGCTTTCACGCCACCAAGGTCTTCAACACCTTCGAAGGCGGCGCGATCATCTGCCACGACCGCAAGACCAAGCAGCGCATTGATTACCTGAAAAACTTCGGCTTTGCCGATGAAGTCACCATCATGGCGCCGGGTATCAACGGCAAGATGAACGAAATCCAGGCCGCGTTCGGCATGCTCCAGTTGCGCCACATAGACGCTGCGCTGCAGGCGCGCAAGCGTTTGTTCGACCGCTACGCCGAAGCGCTGGCAGACCTGCCGGGCATCACGTTGCTGGAACAGCCGGCCGGTGTGGACTGGAATTACGCCTATTGCCCGGTGTTCATCGAGGCCTCGCGATTCGGCGTGAGCCGCGACGAGATGTACAACCGCTATCGTGCACGCGATGTCCTTGTGCGCCGTTACTTCTACCCGTTGATCACCGAATTCCCGATGTACCGCAGCTTGCCCAGTTCGGACGCTGCGAGGCTGACCCATGCTCACCTGATTTCCAGCCGCGTGCTGTGCCTGCCGATTTACCCCGACCTGACGGACGAGCAGCAGGACTCCATCATCGACATTTTGCTCAGCGCTCGCGGGGCCTGACCGATGCAATCCATAGTGATCGCCCCCAGTCAGCGCCATGCCGGGTTAGAGCCGTCGACGAAGGACGATGCGCTGCTGGCTCAGGGGCGGATTGCGCTCATGCAGCCGTATTTTCTTCCTTACCTGGGCTACTTTCAGCTGATCGCCGCCAGCGACTGTTTTGTGCTGTATGACAACGTGCAGTTCATCAAAAACGGCTGGATCGAGCGCAACCGCTACTTGCTGGAGGGTGAGCCGAAATGGTTCGGTCTGCCGCTGGCCAAAGGCAGCCACTCGCAGTTAATCAATCAACGCCAGGTGTCGCCGCACTTTGATATCGACACGGTCATCAGCCGGCTCGCATTTGCCTACCGCAAGGCGCCTCACGCGGAGCGCACGCTGACCTGGCTTGAAGCGCTGCTCAAGTTACCCGCCGGCAATATTGCCGAGTTCAATGAGCTGGCGCTGCGCTCCTGTTGCAGCCTGTTGCGCATTCATACGCCGATCGTCCGGGCCAGCGAATGGGCGCCGGTATCCCATGCCAAGGGGCAGGCACGCGTAATCGAGACGATCAGGGCGATCGGCGGCACCCGTTACCTCAACCCGGTTGCAGGTGGCGCGATGTACGACAGCGTCGAGTTCGCCGACGCCGGTTACGCGCTGGAACTCCTCGAACCCGAACTTGGCGCTTACGAGCAGCTGGGCAAACCGTTTGTGCCCGCGCTTTCGATCCTCGACTTGCTGATGTTCAACGACCTGGAGACCGTCAGCACCTGTGCCCGGCGCGGGAAAGTCATTGATGGATAAGGCCATGGGCGGCTTCTTCGAGCTGGAACTGCGCAAAGGTCAGCCGCTTTTCCCGGGCGCCCGTGCTTACAACCTCGCGCGCTCGGCGTTTCAGGCGCTGCTGCTCGCACAGAAGGTTCGCAGGGTCTGGTTACCGCACTATGTGTGCGCGGTCGTGCCCGACGCCGCACGTGCCATTGATGTCGAGGTTGTGCGTTACGGCCTGGATGCCGCGCTGGAGCCTGCCAGCCTGCCCTCGCTGGCCGCCGATGAGGCGTTTCTTTACGTCAATTATTTTGGGCTCAAGGACGCGTATATCCGCAACACCCTGGTCGAACGGCTCCGTCACGGCTTGATCGTCGACAATTCGCAGTCACTCTTCAGCGCCGCCGAAATGGGCGTCCCCACGCTCTATTCCCCTCGCAAGTTCGTCGGCGTGCCCGACGGCGGCTGGTTGGTGAACGGGCCGGTCGATCTGCCATCGGCCACGCCTGGACAATCGGCGGATCGGTTCGAGGCCTTGCTCGGCCGCCTCGCTGGCCCGCCGGAAGCGCACTACGCGGCCTTTCTCGACGTTGAGCACGCACTCGGTGCGGAAGGTTTGCGCGGGATGTCCGGCGCCACTGCGCAGCTGCTCGACAGCATTGACTACCCTTACATCGAGCAGCGACGACGTGACAATTTTTCGGTATTGCATGACGCACTGGGCCCGATCAACCACCACGGCGGCCTGAACTTAGCGCCCGCTCCGGCGCTGTGTTACCCGTTCATGGCAGCCGACCCCGACGAGGCCGCGCGCCTGCGCCAGACGCTGTTGAGCGAGAGGGTCTACGTGCCTTGCTACTGGCGGGAGGTGCTGTCGGAGCCCGGCGTTCCGGCGCTGGAGCGAGAACTGGCGGGCAGGCTTTTACCGCTTCCGATTGATCAGCGCTACGGCGTTGAAGACATGAACAGACTGGCCGCGATCGTCATCGACAGCCATCCGCGACTTGCGACCGAACCCTGGAATCAAAACCACAATGACTGCCCATAGTCTGCATCAGCAGATCGCGAATCCTTACTACATCTACGCACCCGATTATCGGGAGACTTCTTCCGGCATCTGCGTGCTGCATTACCTCTGCCATGCCCTCAACATCTCGGGGCACGAGGCGTATGTGGCGCTGTGCGACGTGGTGAACCCGCAACTGCGCACACCATTCCTGACCGAAGCGATTATGGAACAGCACCGGCGAGCAGGCCGGGTGCCCATTGCCGTCTACCCCGAGGTGATCGATGGCAACCCGCTGGGTAGCGCGGTGGTCGTGCGTTACATCCTCAATCGCGAAGGCTTCCTGAACGGGCGTGATGTGGGCGCCGCCGACACTGATCTTTTCTTCTACTACGCCGAAGACTTCAAGGACAGCACGTCGCAAGGCAACATGCTGACCCTGCCGGTGATCGATTCGCAACTGTTTTGCCCTCCAGACAAGCCCACCGACCGTACGAAGAGTTATCTGTACCTGCATCGCTATCCGTACGACCAGATCGACTTCCGTCTGCTGCCGGAAGACGTAGAGCTGCTGACCTTTAAAAATCCCAAGACCCTTGCCGAGCTTGCCGAAGTTTTCAAATACGCAAAAGCTCTGTACTCGTATGAAATTTCCACAATCTGCACAGAAGCCATGCTTTGCGGCTGCCCGGTCATCTATTTCAAGGGCGAGCACATTCAGACGCTTCCGTTCACGAGCTATATCGGGGACTTGGGTGCCACATTGCACGATGAGCCCGGCGGGTATGAACGGGCCCGAGATACGGTGGCTGGTGTATACGACATCTGGCTGGACATGGAGGTTGAGTTCTGGAGCCAGTTCCGCAGTTTTATCGACCTCACCCAGCACGCGGCAGACGATTACAAGCTTACTCAGCAGCCTTCCATTGAGCGGTGGCTTAAAGACCGCTACCTGACGCCTGCGCAACGCACGATCATGGCTGACCATTTGGCACAACTGCCGCGCGGGGATGTGCTTGTAGTGGTCGTGGACACAGAAAACGATCCCGAGGCGCTGAAGACGACGCTGACCAGCCTCGACGCATGGCAGAGCCTGGCCGCGCGCGACGTGGCGCAAGTGGTTTACAGCCCCCTGCCCTGTCCGCCAGACCTGACATTCGGCACGCAGTGGGAAGCGGCGGGAGAGACCGCAGCGCGGATAAACGCCCGCTTTGAGGACAGCGACGCGCAGTGGTTGCTGGTATTACGCGCCGGCGACGTGCTCTTGCCGAGCGGCATCACGTGCCTGGAACCCCGCTTGTCCGAGACCCAGGCCAGCCTGATCTTCTGCGATGAAATTCACCGCTCGGGCAATACCCTGGGCGCCGCGTTCAGACCTGATATGAACCTGGATTTCCTGCTTAGCCTGCCTGTCATTACCGCGGGTCACTGGCTCATGCGTCGTGATGCGTTTTTTGCAGCCGGCGGGTTTGATCCCGCCCTGCCGCAGGCGCTTGAGCTGGACTTGATTCTGCGCGTGATCGAACGAAACGGCTTGCCGTGTGTAGAGCATGTCGCGGAACCACTGCTGATTTGCGAGACGCCGACGCTTGATGAAAACCCTGATGAAGTCATCGCCCTTGGCCGCCATCTGGAGCGGCGTGGTTACTCGGAGCACACCATCGAGCAGGGCCCGGCCAGGCATTACCATCTCAAATACGGCCACGTCGATCAGCCACTGGTTTCGATCATCATTCCAACCAAAGACCAGTTGCACCTTCTGCAGCGATGCGTCGAAAGCATTCTGGAAAAAACGCGTTACTTCCATTACGAAATCATCATTGTCGATAACAACAGTGAGGCTGCTGACGCAGTGGCCTGGCTCCGCGAAATCGAAGCCATCGGCGGCCAGAAGGTTCGCGTGCTGCGCTACCCCGATGCTTTCAACTTCTCTGCGATCAACAACCTGGCGGCCCGACATGCCAACGGCGAATACCTGGTCCTGCTGAACAACGACACAGCGGTGCTGCAGGATGACTGGCTGGAGGCGCTGCTCAATCACGCGCTGCGGCCGGAAGTTGGAATCGTCGGCGCGAAACTGCTCTACCCCAGCGGCAATATCCAGCACGCCGGCGTCATCGTGGGCCTGGAAGGGCCTGCGGCGCATCCGTTCATCGGTCTGGCTGGCGACGCGGCCGGCTACATGCAGCGTCTGCTGGTGGACCAGAATTACAGCGTGGTCACGGCGGCCTGTCTGATGATCCGCAAGTCGGTCTATGACGAGGTCGGCGGTCTCGACGAGGAGCACTTGACGGTTTCCTACAATGACGTGGACCTCTGCCTCAAGGTCGGCGCCCAGGGGTATCTGAACGTCTGGACGCCTCATGCGTGCCTGCTCCATGAAGGCAGTGTCAGCCAGAAAGCCATCGACATTGCCACATTCGAAAGCAAGCTCGCACGCTTCAGCGGCGAGCAGGCGCATATGTATTCCAAGTGGCTGCCGGTTCTGGCCGCCGACCCGGCGTACAACCGCAACCTGTCCCTGAACAATGGCGGTTTCCATTTTGACGGGCGATCCCGGTTGTCCTGGAAGCCGCTGTCCTGGCGACCGCTCCCCGTCGTGCTGGCGCATCCTGCGGACTCGCAACCCTCATCCAGCCGACGCCTTGCCCAACCCTTCGAGACGTTGCAGGACAGCGGCGAGGTCGACGGCATGATCAGCCGTCACTTGCTCAGCGAAGTCGAATTGCAGCGGTTCGGACCGGACGTCATCGTCCTGCAACGGCGTATTGACGCCCCGCGCCTGCAGATGATGCGCAAGATCCATGCGTTCTCGGGGGCGTTCAAGGTGCTGGACATCGACCAGTACCCGGCCGGTCTCGACCTCACCGGTCAGGTCAACGGCCAGGGCGTGGACATCAAGCAATCGCTCAAGGAGGCCCTGAGCTATGTGGATCGACTCGTAGTGCCTACGGGAGGTCTTGCCGAACTGTTCAAGGGTTGGCACGCCGATATCCGGGTGGTGCCTACCCTGCTGCCTGCCAGCTGGAGTCAGGTTGCACACACCCAGGCGCTGACGCAAAGGCCGCGCGTGGCCTGCCTCATGGGAGCGGCCGTTGGCGAGGACAGCCTCATGGTGGAGGCGATCGTCAAAGCGCTCGCCGGCGAGGTTGAATGGGTGTTTATGGGCAAGGCGCCCGTCGCATTGCGCAAGTACGCGCACGAGACGCACCTGAACGCCCACACGCAGGATGCTCCGGGAATGTTAAGTGCGCTCGACCTTGACCTGGCGTTGCTGCCAATGACATTGAACGCTGCCAATCACTGCCGCAGCAATACGATGGCCCTCGAATACGGCGCCTGCGGTGTACCGGTGATCACCAGCGATGTCGACGGCCTGCGCGGAGCCTTGCCAATCACACGGCTGGCCAACGATGCGACGTTGTGGGTGCGCGAAATTCGCACGCGCCTGGCAGACCGCGAAGCCGCCAGGCAGGAAGGAGCGGCACTGTGCGCTGAAGTGCGTAGCGGATGGATCAGTACCCCGGATGGCGCGCGCGATTCGCTGCGCAGCTGGTTGCCTGAATGATGCCTGCATCCCTCAATGCCTTCGGACACTCTGTGCAGGAATCAAACCCATGGCAGCGGTAAATGTCCTGGTCTTTCCGTGCGGATCGGAAAACGCATCGGAAATACATCAGGCCCTGATGCATTCGATCCACGTCAATCTGTTTGGCGCTTCCAGCGTCGATGACCACGGACGCTTTTTGTTTGCGCGCTATGTGGGCGATCTGCCGCGCATTGATGCCCCAGACTTCGACGCGAAGTTCGCGAGTCTTCTGGCTCAATGGGGTATTCAGTTGGTGTTCGCCACCCATGACAGCGTCCAGCATTATCTGTCGACACGGGTCGCGGCCTGGAACGTGGCACTGGTCAACGGCGACAGCAATGCATCGCGGACCAGCCGACAGAAATCACTGACCTACGGCCTGTTTTCCGACCAGCCATGGACACCGACCGTTTACCGTTCGGTCGAGCATGTCCAACATTGGCCGGTGGTGGTCAAGCCGGACATGGGCCAGGGCGGTCAGGGCGTGAGCCTGGTCCAGACTGCTGCCCAAGCCGACGCAGCGTCAGCGCAACTGGAAGCGCCTTTGCTCGTGGAATACCTGCCCGGCGAGGAAATCACCGTTGACTGCTTCACGGACCGAAACCGCCGGATTGTCTGGATCGGCCCGCGGACGCGTGAACGCGTGCGCGCAGGCATCGCCATGCGCTGTCGTCCCCTGACACTGTCTGCAGAAATTGAAACCATCGCTCAGCTGATCAATCAGCGGCTGACGTTGCGTGGCCCATGGTTCTTTCAGCTTAAAAAAGACCACAGCGGCGCCTGGAAGCTGCTGGAAATAAGCTGTCGGGTGGCCGGCGCAATGGTGACCCAACGTGCCAGAGGCGTGAATCTGCCCCTGATGGCCGTGCTTGATTTCATGCGTCGCGACGTGATGGCTCTGCCGCTGTCGGGGGTCAATCTGGTCGAGCGACGCATCACCACGCTGGCCCAGTTGGACGAAGACTTCGACACGGTCTACGTCGATTTCGATGAGACCGTGATCAAGGACGGCAAAGCCATCCCCTCAACCCTGTATTTCCTTTACCGGATGCTCGACAAAGGCAAACGGTTGGTTCTCATCACTCGCCACGTCGGCGACCCGCTGCATGCACTGGGTGAGGCGCGTATAGACCCGAAGCTGTTTGACGAAATCATCCACCTCGACAACGGCGAGAAGAAATCAGCTTTCACCCATGGACGCGCCATCTTCGTCGACAACCACTTTCCGGAACGACTGGACGTGGCGACGACGTGCGGCATCCCGGTCTTTGATGTAGATGCTTTGGAGTTTTTCTTTTGAAATCATTCAAATTTGACAAGCTGCGTCGTTACCTTCTACGCAGGCTTCGTGACACGTGGATCAATCCGCTTAATGCTCAACATCCACACTCAGTGTTGATTTCGAGAGCGACCTATTCTCCTTGGTATAACGACCCCGCCTTCATGAAGGTATTCGACACTATCAAGCACTCCACGCTGGTGGATATCTACCGTTGCTATGAACTCTGGACCCTGATGCAGCAGCTTGAGCACGTGCCCGGCGAAGCCATTGAAGTGGGCGTTTGGAAGGGCGGTACCGGGGGCCTGATCGCCAGCATGCTCAAGCGCTTTCCAATGCCCAGAAAGATCTACCTGTGCGACACCTTTCAAGGCGTGGTCAAAGCTGGCGACAAAGACACGCTCTACCGGGGTGGCGAACATGCCGACACCTCAAAGGAGGCAGTGATGGAGCTGATGAGCACACTGGGGGTGACTCAGAACGTTGAGATTTTGCCAGGCATCTTCCCGGAGGAAAGCGCTCACCAGGTGGAGCACAACCTATTCTCCTTTTGCCACATCGACGTAGACACCTACCTGTCGGCGAAGGATGTCTTCGAGTGGGTCAGCCCGCGTCTGAGCGTGCACGGCTTGGTGGTGTTTGATGATTACGGCACTTGGGGCTGCGAGGGAGTCACAGAGTTGGTACAGGAAATTGCCCAAGACCCCAATTACTTCCTATTTCAGAACTTGAACGGGCATGCGGTCCTTATAAAGCTAAAGTCGGCGACAACAATCGGCGATGGCTTTCAAACGTCCTCACTCAGCAGGTAAACCCGATTTCGACATGGCCTGGCGTGCCAGCGAAGGCCGCATCGGGGTCGTCAGTTCGTGGCTCGGCGTTTACGAAAGACCCTGATCCCGTGCGGCCTGGAGCGTGAGCCCCACATGCCGCGCGCGATACGCCCCGGGGCTCTCCCCTGTCCACTTCTTGAACGCCCGGTGAAACGCGCTGGGCTCCTGGAACCCTACCAGTGAAGCAATCTCCACCACGCTCAATTCGGTGTCGCGCAGTTTCTGCTGGGCGATACCGCGTCGCACATCGTCCTTGATGCCCTGAAACGCGCAGCCTTCGCGTTCAAGGCGGCGACGGAACGTGGTCGCGCTGAGCTTCAACTCTTCGGCCATTTCCAGCAGCGTTGGCCAATGGCCGTAATGGCTGTTGCGCAGCCGTTGATAGACCTGCGCCGCCAAGCCGCGCTGGTTGCGAAAGCGGATCACCAGCCACTGCGGCGCGGTGCGCAGGAATGACTTGAGCGCTGGCAGGGTCTGCACCACCGGCAAGCGCAGGTAGTGGCTGGAGAATTCGATTTCGGTGCGCTGCTCGCCAAAGCTCAGGTTGAACCCCCAGAGCAGCGAATCGTCGCTGAGGCGCTCGCGACGCTGGCGAAACTGTGCCCGATCAATGCTGATGCGCCGCCCGCCAAGCCAGCACAGAAGGCTGATCATCAGCAGCAAAAAGGTCTCTTCGCCGAAGCGCTGACGAACCGGATCGTCCGTGGCTGTCTCCACAGCCAGCACCGCGCGCTGGCCGCGAACGATCAGACTGCCGCGAAAATCGCGCAGGAACAGGCTGAAGTTGCTCAGGCACTGGCGCAGGGCTTTTTCCAGGTTGGGCTCCTGGATAAGCCCGCGGCAGATCAGCGCGAAGCTGCCCAACGGCATGCCGTGGGAGTCCAGGCCGAAGAATTCATCGCCCAGTTCCTTGATTTGTATCAGCCACAGGGCTGCAAAGGCGCTGGCCGAGACGCGCGCGCTGGCGTCGTCGAGCAACGCCATGTCGATCTCGGCCGCCTCCAGCACCGATTGCAGCCGCAGCGGCTGGTCGCGCAGCGCGTGGACCACCAGCTGGACGAAGTAGATCGACACTGAATCCTTTTCCCGCATGACCGCCTTCCCTTTTTTGTGTGGTGCTCCACCGACTCATCTGCCGATGGTAAAGAACGCCATTCCATCTGGACAGTTTTGGCATAGGCCCTGCTCAAACGCAGGTCTAGACTTGCCGCCAGCCGGTCTCTGGTCAAATCCCGATTTCAGATGACGCCCTACATCCCCAACGTTTCAGGAGCCCTTATGAGCACTACCGAAGTTTTCGTCGTCAGCGCATTGCGTACCGCCATCGGTGGATTCGGCGGTTCGCTCAAGGATGTCTCGCCCATCGAACTGGGCACCCAGGTCAGCCGCGCCGCGCTGGCAAAATCCGGTCTGGCGCCCGAGCACATCGGCCACGTGGTGATGGGCCATGTGATTCCGACTGAAGTGCGCGATGCCTATCTGTCCCGAGTCATCGCCCTGGAAGCCGGCCTTACCAAAGAAACCCCGGCCATGAACGTCAACCGCCTGTGCGGTTCCGGGCTGCAAGCCATCGTCTCTGCTGCGCAGTCGCTGATGCTCGGCGATGCGGGCGCGGCGCTGGCCGGTGGCGCCGAGTCCATGAGCCGCGGCGCCTATATCATGCCGCAGGCCCGCTGGGGCGCGCGCATGGGTAATGTGCAGGCCTTCGATTACATGCTGGGCGCGTTGCATGACCCGTTTGCCAATATCCACATGGGCATCACCGCCGAGAACATCGCCGAGCAGTACGGCATCACCCGCGCGGACCAGGACGCCCTTGCGCTGACTAGTCAGCAGCGTGCCGCCCGTGCCATCGTCGAGGGGCGTTTCGACAGTCAGATCGTGCCGATTGAAATCTCCACGCGCAAAGGCACCGTGACCTTCGCCCAGGACGAGCATGTGCGCGGCGACGTGACTGCCGAGCAGCTGGAAAAGATGAAGACTGCCTTCAAGAAGGACGGCACTGTCACCGCCGGTAATGCCTCCGGCCTGAACGACGGCGCAGCGGCGCTGGTGTTGGCCAACGGCGACCTGGTTCGCGAACACGGCCTCAAGCCAATGGCGCGGTTGGTGGCGTATGCCCATGCCGGCGTTGAGCCCTCGCTGATGGGCCTCGGACCGATCCCGGCCAGCCGCAAGGTGCTGGAGCGCGCCGGTTTGACAGTGGCTGATCTGGACGTCATCGAATCCAACGAAGCCTTTGCCGCACAGGCCTGCGCAGTTGCCCGTGAGCTGGGGTTTGATCCCGAGAAGGTCAACCCGAACGGCTCGGGCATCTCCCTGGGTCATCCGGTGGGCGCCACCGGCGCGATCATCGCCACCAAAGCCATTCACGAACTGCACCGCATCCAGGGCCGCTATGCGCTGGTGACCATGTGCATCGGCGGCGGTCAGGGCATCGCCGTCATCTTCGAACGCGTGTAAGGAGGCTGCTGATGAACATGCATCACATCGCCGTGATCGGCGCGGGGACCATGGGCAACGGCATCGCGCAGGTGTGCGCGGTGGCCGGTTTCGACGTCACGCTGCTGGACGTTTCCGACACCGCACTGGAGCGCGGCATCGCCACCGTGCGCAAGAATCTGGAGCGTCAGGTGGTCAAGCAAACGGTGGCGGCCGATGTTGCCGAAGCGGCCCTGGGGCGTATCAGCCTCACCACTGACTACGGGCAGTTGAACGGCGCGCAGCTGGTAATCGAAGCCGCTACCGAAAACCTTGAGCTGAAGCTGCGCCTGCTCAAGCAGATCGCCGGGAATGTCGACCGCGAATGTGTCATCGCGTCGAACACCTCGTCGCTGTCCATCACCCAGCTGGCGGCTAGCGTCGAGCACCCGGAACGGTTCATCGGCCTGCACTTCTTTAACCCGGTGCCGATGATGAGCCTGATCGAGGTCATTCGTGGTTTGCAGACAGCGGACACCACCCACATCGCAGCGATCAAGCTGGCAGAGCGGCTGAACAAAACCGCGATCACCGCCGGCAACCGGCCGGGCTTTGTGGTCAACCGGATTCTGGTGCCGATGATCAACGAAGCGATTCTGGTGTTGCAGGAAGGTCTGGCCACCGCTCAGGACATCGACGACGGCATGCGCCTGGGTTGCAATCAGCCCATCGGGCCACTGGCGCTGGCTGATCTGATCGGCCTGGACACCTTGCTGGCGATTGTCGAAGCGTTCCACGACGGCTTCAACGACAGCAAATACCGCCCCGCTCCCCTGCTCAAGGAAATGGTGGCGGCCGGGTATCTGGGACGCAAGACCGGGCGTGGGTTCTTTACCTATAACTGAGTGGTCCCCCGATGTGGGACCCGCGTTAATGACGACTTGGGACCGGCTTTACTTGCGACGGCGACTTGTGGGACCGGCTTTAGCCGGGAAAGCGTCAGTTGTCACACCGCAATATGATGGTGATCAAACCGGCCTCTTCCCGGCTGAAGCCGGTTCCACTAGGGCATCGTATGTGTCCCAGTGAAGCTGGCTGCGACGCCGACGTGTGGGACCGGCTTTAGCCGGGAAAGCGTCGGTTGCCACACCGCAATATTGATGGTGATCAAACCGGCCTCTTCCCGGCTGAAGCCGGTCCCACTAGGGCATCGCGTGCGGTCAGTGGGAAAACAGCGAATTCCCGACTTTGCCCGCCATCTTCTCCGGTTTGATCAGGAACCGCGCCAGCGCCGGCAGCAGCCACAGTGCGCCGAACATGTTCCACAGCAGCATGAAGGTCAGCATCAGGCCCATATCCGCCTGAAACTTGATCGCCGAGAAAATCCAGGTGCAGACGCCGATCGCCAGGCACAGGCCGGTGAACAGCACTGCCTTGCCGGTGGATTTGAGCGTCTGGTAATACGCCTCCTGCAACGGCAGCCCTGCCCGCAGGAAACTCTCCAAGCGGCTGTAGATGTAAATCCCGTAATCGACCCCAATGCCCACCCCAAGCGCTACCACCGGCAGCGTCGCGACTTTCACGCCGATGCCCATGAAGGCCATCAGTGCGTTGCCCAGCACCGACGTCAGCACCAGCGGCAGGACGATGCACAGCGTCGCCGCCCAGGAGCGGAAGGTGATCATGCACATCACCGCCACGCACACATACACCAGAATCAGGATGGTCAGCTCGGCCTGCTTGATGACCTCGTTGGTCGCCGCCTCGATGCCGGCATTGCCTGCCGCGAGCAGAAACTCCAGGCCGTCCCTGTTGTTCTGTTGAGCAAACTCCTGCACCGCATGCACCGCACGGTCCAGGGTTTCGGCTTTGTGGTCGTTGAGGAAAATCAACAGCGGCGCCAGCGAACAGGTGTTGTTGTACAAGCCGTCGGCCCGCGCGATCGAGCTGTTGAGCACGTCCTTGTTGCGCGACAGCGACTCCCATTTCAGGTTGCCCTCGTTCATGCCCTTGATGACCTGCTTGGAAACGGTCACCAGCGAAATAGCCGACTGCACCCCTGGCGTGTTCTCCATCTTCCACGACAACTCGTTGATCGCCGACAGCGTTTGATACGCCGAGCATCCTTCGGTCGGTGTCTTGACCATCACCACCAGCACGTCGGAGCTGGTCGAGTAGTTGCTGATGATGAAATTGTTGTCCTGGTTGTAACGCGAGTCCGGGCGCAACTCCGGCGCGCCTTGATCAAGGTCGCCGATCTTCAGGTTATGGCCATACCAAAGGCCACCCACCAGCGCGACCAATGCCAGCCCCACCGAGACACGGGCCACGTTGGGCGCGGCGAAATTCGACAGCAGACGCCAGAACGGATGTTCCCGTACTGAATCTTCCTTACTGCGCACAATCGCCTTTTTGCTGATGCCTGCGTAGGAAATAGCGACGGGCAGAAGAATGAGATTGGTGAAGACGATGACCGCGACGCCGATGGAAGCGCCAATCGCCAGCTCGCGGATCACACCGATGTCGATGATCAACAACGTGATGAAGCCGACGGCGTCCGCAAGAATCGCGATCATTCCCGGCAGGAACAACTGGCGAAACGTGCGCCGGGCGGCCGTCAGCGCGTTATCAGCATCGCTGGACTGCAGAGCGATGCCGTTGATTTTCTGCACGCCGTGGGAAATACCAATGGCGAAGATCAGAAACGGCACCAGCATCGAGTAGGGATCCAGACCAAACCCCACCACATGCATCAGCCCCAACTGCCAGATCACGGCGATCAACGTGGTGCTCAACACCGCGACGGTACTGCGCACGCAGCGGGTGAACCACATCAGCAGGACCAGCGTGATCAGGAAAGCGATGCCGAAGAACATCACCACCATGATCAGACCATCAATCAGATCGCCGACTTTCTTGGCGAAACCGACGATGTGGATCTCTACGTTGGGGTTCTGCGCTTCGTACTTGTCGCGGATTTTCTCTTCAAGCTGGTGGGAGAACTGACGGTAATCCAGCGGCAGCAGTTTGCTCTGGTCGTTGGGGTCCGGGTAGAACTCCTGCAGCGGCACGTCGACGATGCTCGACTTGAAGTTGTTGGACACCAGACGCCCGACCTGTCCGGATTTGAGGACGTTGTTGCGCAGCGTGTCGAGGCTCTGCTGCGAGCCGTCGTAGCTTTGCGGGATCACTTCACCGCCGGCGAACCCCTCTTCGGTAACCTCCGTCCAGCGCACGCTGGGACTCCATAACGACTTGAGTCCGGAGCGATCCACGCCCGATATGTAAAACACTTCGTCGTTGATCTGACGAAGGGTTTCCATGTAATCCTTCGAAAAGATATCCCCTTGTTTGGCCTCCACCGAGATGCGCACGGTGTTGCCGAGGTTCGTCAGGTCGCTGCGGTGCTCCATCATCTTCTGAACGAACGGGTGACCGAGCGGAATCATCTTTTCAAAACTGGTGGACGGGCGCACCAGCGTGGCTTGCCAGAACAGGAAGATACTCACCAGCAGGCAAATGCCGATCACCATCGGACGGTTGTTGAAAATCAACTGCTCCAGGCGCGTCGGCTTGTCGTGATGTTGTTGAAGGTTGGTCATGAAAACGAATCCTCGCCTGCGTCGTTCTTATTATCGGGTGCCGTCAGCGCCCGTCGGCGAGGTGACGCGAACGCCGCCCTGTCCCACCAGAATCAGATTGCCCTTGTCGTCTTCGGCCACGCCCGACAGCGACAGCCGGTCGGGACGATTGGCCACTGTGAAGCTTTCGCCGTCATCGGTGCTGCGCATCACGCTGCCTCCATTGCCCACCAGCACAATGGAACGGTCCGGCATCAGCGACGCATTGGCGATGCTGAACTCCAGCGGGCCGCGCTCGCCTTGCAGCGGGACGGGCTCCCAGGTGGTGCCGAAATCGGCCGAGCGGAACAGATTGCCGCGCAGACCGTAAGCCAGCAGCGTTTTGGCTTCAGCGGTACCGACTGCACCGAATAACGACCCCTGATACGGGCCTTCGAGCTTTTCCCACGTCTGACCGTCGTCCGACGAGCGAAACATGCTGCCCTGCTCACCGACCACGAAAAGCCCGGCGTCCTTCACGTACGCAATGCCGTTGAGATGAAACTGATCTTCGTTGTCCAGCCGCTCGCCGATGTCTTCCCAGTGCTGGCCCCCGTCGGTGCTTTCCAGCACCGCACCATAGGCGCCCACGGCGATGCCGGTGTTCAGGTCCTTGAACCAGACATCCAGCAGGGGTGCTTCGCGCTTGAGGTCTTCGAACTGTTTGGTCCAAGTGGCGCCGGCATCGCTGCTGGCAAGTATCTGCGCATCGTGCCCCACGGCCCAGCCGTGTTGCTCATCGACGAAATACACCGCCGTGAGCATCTGGCGCGTTGGCACTTTGGCCTGGGTCCAGGTTTTGCCCTGGTCGTCGGAATACAGGATGTGGCCGCGATCCCCTACCGCCACCATGCGCTTGCCGGCATGGGTCACGTCCAGCAGCAGACTGCGGGAGGCTTTTGCGGCTTCGAGGGCATAGACGGCGGACTCGCCAGCGTTGGCAGTTGTAACGGCGGGTGTGACGGCGGGTGCGGTGTCGGCGGCAAACGCCACACCACAGAAGAAGGGGGTCATGAGAAGCGACAGCGCAGCGCTGAAAGGCAGGCTATTGAATCGTGTTCGTGTGCAGGAGTCGCCACGAACCCTTGCAAACCAAGTGCGCCAGATAACAGGCTCACGCATGGAGCTTCCCCTTCTTTATTTTTATTAGGTTCTTCAGGGCCTGTCCGCCTCGCGCAGACGCTCTAGCCTGCGCGCGAGACGGCCGTACCGAAGCGACCTCATCCTAGCCAGCTTTGGAAACGTATGACAATCGACATGACGTTATCTTTTGTTAAGCACGGGGTGGGTGATTGGGAGGTTATCACTGTGAGTGATTTAGCGATCCGGCCGAGTGAGTGCATCTGGGCAATGCACTGACAGCCACGCTACCGCCCGCCGTGATCTCGGTCTGGACCTGGCTGACGTGGTGTTCCTGCTTTTTGACCTTCTTGCTCCTGCTGTATGAATGCTCTACACCCGCCGCCGAGCTGATGGGTGCGCCAGCAGGCTCCCCAGCAGTTGTCGCTCCTCTTGCACCCTATTCAACCTTTCAGCGCTGGCAAAGACAGCACATCCTCGTAATTTGGCCAGTCTTCTCTGGCACGGTTTAGTACACCTTGCATCAACTCGTCCAACTCAGGCACTGGCTGCTCGGGCGGCAATTGATCAAAGGGCGCGGCCAACAGCGGATGATCGATCTTCTGCGGATTGGCTAAACCTTCCCACTGGCGCAGGCGCAGGATATAGAGAATTTCCACCGGCACGCGCTCCAAGTGCCAGTCCTGATTGAAGTCGTAAGAATTCTTCTGGCTCTCTTTGCCGGTTTGCCAAGTGTGGCGGTCACACGCGGCCAACAGACAGGGCATCAGGTCGTCGGGGCTGGGAGTGCGCCACTTGGCCAACAAGGCTTCGTAGATGGGTTCGTCGTAAGAGTAAGCAGGCCATTGATGCGAGACATCGCCCACCCAATCAGCAAACACACGCAGCATAAAGGCTTGGGCGCGGCGGTGCTGCTCTTCGTACTCAATCACTAATTGATGCCCACGGTTGAGAGCGGCATGGGTGAGGTAGCCCTGATGGATGACGGCATCCTTCCAGCCTAGGATAGCCATGGTGGCCATCATATTGCTGGCGGTTTGGATGCTGTAGTTTTGGCGGCGTCGATCATTTCCAGCCGCTTTGGCAATAATGTCGAACTGGCCCGCCCAGAAGAACAACTGCGAAATTCCTACTTGGTAATAGCGCAGCCAATGGGCCAACTCCAGAAGCCATTGCGGGTTATCTGGTACGGTTGCCAATACCTTGTGTGCTCGTGTGACGGCCATCCACTCGGAGCTACTACGCGTAACGTTGTCACTATTCGGAACAGGCATTGATGGCTTCGCAACTGCATCGCCGCGCTCAACATATTCACGGATGCCATTCAACTCGTATTCATCTGAGACGTGGGGCCCCTTAGCTATGCGCCCCAGCACACTTTTGTAGGAGGGCCATTTCGGGTTTACGCCCGAGCGCTCGCACTGACTTACTTCTTGGTCCATGGTTCTACCTTAAATTCTGCTACACCTGTTTTACCGGGGGCGGGAATACCGACCTTGACTGTTACACCTTGAACCTTGGTTTTTCCTGAATCCAACGCCGCTTGCAAAGCATCGCGTAAAGCAGGATCGGAATCGGCAATTGATCTATTGCCCAGCCACCCCTCCAACCGCGTCCTCGGGTCCCCATGCGGCGTACCGGCCTTACTTACGCCATTCACCGAAGACTTCGCATCCATCACCACCACGGTAATCGTATCGCCATTGATCGCAACCGCGCAGCCATCGCAGCCGTGGTTGCTACTGTTTTGCAGAGGTTTAAAATTTAGGCCGGTTTTCTCGTTAAGGGTTTGGAGGGCCAGTTGCTCGCCCAACACCCCATCATTTACAAGCAAACCGGTCTTCCAATTGGGAAGGTGCGACAGCGGGATACTTTCAAATGTCTGCCCAAAAGGTCTTCAACCGAGCTGAGCTTGGGGGAGGCTTATTGCATCAGGGGTGACCTGGCCCGGCCCTTTTGCACCTACTCAGGAATAATTTTCAACTCACTCCATAGTGGTTTCAGTCCTAGACTTTCCATATAAGTCCCATAGTCGAAAAAGGCCCTAACCCCAATGTCTTCGTATAAAAACCATGACGCCTCACACTCTTGACATACGAACAAACAAGTGTTGTCAGCTATAATTTTAGCCTTGACAATATCTCCCTGCTCACACCTTGGACACAACATATAAAACTTCTCTATTTAACAGGATAGGCTGTAATGACCTGACTGGTCCCAGGCCGAACAATAATTTTAATACTCGTTTCTCCCGAAGTACCAATCGCTCGGCCCATCGGGACAACATATGCACCCGGATCACCTACTACAGGACTACCTTTCTTGAGCCATGCTTCATCGACAGCGCCTAAAATCTCTTTTCTGTCCATACTAAAGACGCTATGTGTTGTCTTGGCCGGATTCGGCTCCGCATGCTCTAAAACATGCAAAACTCTGTTTCCTTGAACCGATCCTTGTCCATAGTCTAGACCAGCTGGAGTTGTCCAAGTCCGGGTAGCCTTGTCAAACGTTAGCTCTACTGCACCACCTGTTACTTTTGCACCGCCGGCGGGTGAGTCCGCAGGAGGAGGCAGATCAGGATCAGGGGCATCCGCATGAGCAGGCGAACCTGTTTCATTATCGGTGAACGCGCTGTCCGGATTGAGATTTTTAGCAGGCGGCTTGTCGGAGGCTTTCGCAATAGCCGCGGCTGACTTGGTAGCCACGACATCGACGACCTCAGCCACCGACTTAGCACCAATGATTGCCGTGAAAATACGTACGGCAAGCAACGTTTTTTGGACGCTGCCGACGTCTTGTCCGTAAATACTGGTGAGCTTATCTGACAGTTCCGGGTTCAGCGCCACAGCGGCGCCTTCTCCTATGGCCTTGGCGCTCTCCTGAAAACTCTCAAGAGCGCCTGCCGGCACATCTTTCAAGCTGGACAGAATGCCGCCAAATACGGCGCCAGGGTCCTTCTTGGCAGCGTCATACAGATCAACGGCACCATTTTTCAGAGCAATACCAGAGTCTTTTAGCTCTTTGATCAATCCGGTACTCAGATCCCTGCTGATACCGCTCTGTACAAACTCTTTATAGAATTTCGGGTCTGCGGTGTCTGCGAACATCTCCGGACGGAAGAGCTGGTTCCCCGATGTGGTGAACAGTTGCTGCTTGTTTCCCAATTCATTGGTGAACGTCTGGCCCGCGCCGGCCAAGAATGCCCGGGCATCGCTGTCAGTTCCGTCGCTTAAGACCGAGCGCCATAACATATCGGTGTCTTTAAGCGCCTGCTGGCTAAGCCGCTCCATGGCCGCCTGCTCGGTGATTCCGTACTTATCAGCGAACGTCTTGGCGTTATCCTCTAACCACTTCTGCTCCTCAACATGCAGCTGTCGGTTATAGGTCGTCGCGTACTGTGCAATCTCAGCGCCTTTGGCGACGTCGCCACCCACGGCCGCTGCAGCCACGAGCCCAGTCAGCTTCGATGCCATCACTTGGAGGTTTTTGTCACCTCCGACCATGTTGCTCAGTACGTTGATCAGTGCCTCGTTAGCACCAGCAGCAGCGGCCCCTGTCTTGAAATCCCCTCCGGTGGCTTCAGCAAGCAACCCGCCCACCAAGGCATGTGCCATTATCTTTTGAGGGCTGCCGTCGCCGTACTTACCCAACGCCCAATCGCCGACCATCTTGAAGCCCATCGCCATGCCAATGTTGCTAGCCTGACCTACAAGTGCGTTACCAAGATTGTCTGAATAGCTGCCGCCGTTAATTACAGTATTAACGAATGCGTCAGACGCTGACTTCATCAAAACGACTTGGGCGCTGCTGAGATTGAAGCCTAGGGAAGCAGGGTCATAGCCGGGCATGACACCGGCCATCGCCGCAGAAGTCAGATATCCCTTTATCGACTGGGAGGACGTAATGTCTTTTAAGGTCGCCCCGAGATTACCTTTGTTATTGATGACGCTGACGGCTGCGGTGCTAGCCATCGACGTCAAGGCTGCGGTGGCTATCATATTCCCAAGGCCTGCAGTCGTTGCGCTCGCAGTCGCCGTCGCCGCAGTGGCGGCAGCCATCGTAGTACCAGCCTGAGCGCTGGCCATCACTCCAACAGCCCCGCTAGCGACTCCAGCAGTAAGAGCGGTCACAATAATGATGATCGCCAGCATCGCGCCCTGACCCAGGCTCGAGTTGCTGTACTTATAGGCGTCGTGGGTTTCCTTGATCAGCTTCCAGTCAACATCCCCCCGCTTCTCCGCATCCTTCAGCCAGGCCAGATCAGGATCAGCCTTGACCATCGCATCAATCGCCTGGCTTACCGTCTGCTGATTAACCTGCTTGACCTCAATATGCAGGCCGTCCACCGCGTTGATTGCAACTGTTCCTTTGGCAATTAGCTCACTCTGGCGCAACGTCTCGTCGGTCTTGCCCTTCCCGGACATGGAGTTCCAGGCAAGGCTGCTGTTGCTCTTCGAATGATTCTCCTGATGCAGGTCTTTAACGCCCTCGAAGTTGATCGCGCCGCCGC
>NZ_JARVSX010000031.1:0-109567 GCF_030208975.1 Pseudomonas sp. ME-P-057 | reverse complement strand
CGACATGCACAACGTCGAGGGCAAGGAAAAACACGGCAAGGAACGCATCAAGACCGCGGACGACCAGACTACCCAAGTGGCGAGCGTGTTGACGGCGGGCGGGGATTTTGTGAGCCAGGCCGGGCGCGATACGACGGTAGTGGCGAGCAAGATCAGTGCGGGGAATGAGGCTTATCTGTACAGCGGGGATAAGTTGAGTTTGCTGGCTGCGCAGGACAGCACTCATACGTTGTATGACATGAAGGAAAACGGTGGCTGGGGCGCGAAGAAAGCCAAGCGTGATGAAGTCACCCAGACCACTAACGTCGGTACCGACATCCGAACCACAGGCAACCTGACCTTGGTCAGCAACGGCGACCAGCTTTACCAGGTCGCCAAGCTCAACAGCGGCAAGGACCTGATCCTGAAAAGCGGCGGCGCCATTACGTTTGAAGGCGTGAAGGACTATCACGACGAGAGCCATACCAAGAGCAAGAGCAACATGGCTTGGTTTTCGATGAAGGGCAAAGGCGAAACCGACGAGACTCTGCGCCAGAGTGAGCTGGTAGCACAGGGTCAAACCGTCATCCAGGCCGTGAACGGGCTGAAGATCGACGTCAAGCAAGTCAATCAGCAAACCGTCAGCCAGACCATCGACGCGATGGTCACGGCTGACCCGCAATTGGCCTGGATCAAAGAGGCCGAGAAGCGCGGGGATGTGGATTGGCGGCAGGTCAAAGAGCTGCATGACTCCTTCAAATACAGCAACTCGGGTATGGGCCAGGGAGCGATGCTGGCGGTGATCATCATCGTCACCATCGTGACGGCGGGCGGTGCAAGCGCGCTGGCAGGAGGCGCAGCAAGCGCGACCGCAGGTTCGGGAACCGCCATGGCGGCGGCGACTACCACTGAGGCTCTCGCAGCAGGCGCTACGTATACGGCTGCCGGCTGGGGCAACGTAATGGCCACCGCCGCGCTGACCTCCATGGCCAGTACCGGCGCGGTCAGCGTCATCAACAACAAAGGCAATCTGGGCGTCGCGCTGAAGGACACCTTTGGCAGCGACAGCCTGAAAAACGCCACTATCGGTGCACTGACCGCTGGCGCGTTGAACTACGCAGACAGCACCTGGTTCCAGGGCGCGAGCCCGGCAAACGGTAATGGTGCAAAGGTCATTACGGGCGGCTCAGTGCAAAATCCGGGCTACTCCAGCCAATGGCTCAGTTGGCAGAAAGCCCAGGATGCCGTCGTGCGCAGCGGCACGCATGCCGTTATCGAAAGCGGTATTTCCACGGCCATAAACGGCGGCAGCCTGAGAGACAATCTAGGTTCAGCGCTGGTGTCGCAGGGTTTTGACCTGGCCGCCGCTGTGGGCAATAAGAACTTGGGCGACTTTGCGGACTACATGGACCTGAGCCCTGGCTCGGCAGAAAAAGTTTTTCTGCACGCAATGCTAGGCGGCGCGATGTCAGCCGCACGCGGCGGTGACTTCAAAACTGGCGCAATTGCTGCTGGCGCTGCCGAGGGCCTGACGGGCGTCGCGACGGATAATCTCGGCAAATACCTGGACACTCGCTTTGTAACGGACGATCAGTTCCGGGTCGCGACAGCCCAGATCGTTGGCATCGCGGCGGGCTCACTGGTCAACGGAGACCCGAACGATGCCGCGTGGGTGGCGGGGAATGTTGAGCGGTATAACGCTCAGTTGCATAGGCCTCAAACGACTGCACTGGAAAAACTGAGAACGCTCAACCCAGAGCTTTCGGATCGTCTGACTGATGCTGCGTGCGCATTGTCCCAGTGCGCCGCTTCGATTCCGGTTGATGATCCGAGGTACGGTAATTTCAAGGCACGCCAGGATCGCGGTGAGGGCTACACAACCGAGATTGAAATGCTCCAAGCCACTGGAGAGTTCGAGGGGCGTAGCTGGACAGACCGAAGCGATGACTTCCTTAATGCCCACGGCAACGTTGTTCAAGCTGCTGATGCCAGCGTGGACACCGCCTCAGGCATTGTCGGTGGAGTAGGCAGTTATGCCGGCATGATGGTTACGTCGCCGGTGTGTGTAGGTATCTTCACGTGTGCTTTACCGGCTGGGTTAGGTGTGTTGGGCACCCATCAACTGGTGGGGGCGTGGGACTCGGCAAGTCAGATCACCTCCGACTTCACATCAGACCAGCCTGGTCGAGTGGAGGCTGCTTTTAACCTTGGCACGTTCCCAGGCGAGTCGAGCATAACCAAGGACCTGGCGGCCAGCGCCGGTCAGTCCGTGCTCGAAATGAGCGCGTTTGGATTGGCAGGGAAGTATTTCAATGGTCTTTCGGCTGCGGATGGGGTGGCGTTTCCGTGGAGCGGTGAGAGTGTTGTTGGTCCAAAAGCAACTCCATCCGGTTTGGTTTCTGGAGAAACTGGAGTTGTAGGTACGGGTAAAGCTGCGGCTAATGATGCGAGTTTTACAGCAACATCCACATCAGGATGGACGAGCATCTCGAGTGACGCTCGCGCGGTGGTCCGGGACGTCGAGTACCATTCAGGTGTGCCTATGCCCTCTAACCAGCGCACGCAACTAGCAGAGGAGCTGCGTCAGGTGGATCACACTTATGTCGCGCCCAGAAGCGACTATCAAGCCTTACAGCGTGAATACAATAGCCAGCGAAATAATCTCAAGCGTGAGTGGGAATTGAATACTGGTTTGACATGGCCCAAGACGGAGAGTGGTGTGGATTTCCAAGCGCACCATGTGATACCACAGCAGTATGGTGGACCTAACCAATGGTGGAATTTGCATCCGGTGCCAGGTGGAAGTGCTCACCAAGGTGGCGTTCATGCCCCAGCAAGTCCCACAACTACAGCATTTCCGCAGAACCCTCCGAGGCGCCCATGACCATGTACGAAAAATTAGAGGCCTTCAATGCACTCGCATGCGTGCTACTAGAGCGGCTGAACCCTGTTTCTTCTAGTGACGTGAATGGGATGCGACAGCAGTGGCCAGCGGCTCCCGATGAGTACTTTGCTTTTATGCAGGAGCGGGGGCATGGTGAGATAAAGGAGGACGACTGCGCGCTGTCGCTTTTGACGATTCAACCCACATTATGTCCCGCGGCAGACTACTTTGGTGATGATGGGTTTTATAAAGACGGACCCTATGAATCGGGTGCCAAGGGCGAGGTGTGGCTGTTCGGCTGGGATAGCACCGGGACTGCTTTCGGTTTCGACAGTGGAGACAACTGGCGATTGTTGGAAATCGATAATATGCGTTGGATAACGCGACTTGACTTGTCGTTTCGTCAGTTCGTCGAAGGGATGTTGGTATGTTATCCACAGCGGCCGATAAGCTTTGCGAATGGAATTTGGCGCGACTCGGGAGATGTTTCCTACACCCTGCCGGATTAGGCATAAAAGCCTGCTGAGACTAAAAAGTGGAAAAGGCGCGCATTCATCTGGTCCAAAAGCAACTCCATCCGGTTTGGTTTCTGGAGAAGCTGGAGTTGTGGGGACAGGTAAAACTGCAGCTAAGGATACAAATTTCGACGGCCCAAAAAATACCTCAAGTGAAATTGATCAACAAAAACTTGAGTTGCTCACAACTCATCCGAACGCACATTCACTGGGTGTTCACGGTGGTAACGTTACTGACGGAGACCTGATGGTCAGGGCAAAGACCGGTGTAAAGCCGGACGGCGCTATAGGTCCATCGGTTCCGCCATTGTCCTCCGCCTTCCATTCTGACGATTTGTAGGTTCAAGCTGATCAGTTCGTCCGAACCAACGCTTTGCAAAAAGCGATAGCTCGTAATCCTGGCAGCGATACAGTTAGAGTCACGGCTGATGATGTTGGTGATGTCGGGGCTGACCTTGGTAGAGGGTTTAAGAGGATTTGGCCAAGCGGTAATACAGCTAAAAATTTAGAAGTTCTAGGCGCTCCTGCTAAAGTAAGCAACTTACGCAGCGTAGAAGGTGTTTATCAATTTAATCCTGGCAAAAATGTTTGGGAGACTATCACTATTTTTCCAGCGCCGTTGCCAAAATAGAGGGATATTACAATGTATGAAAATATTCGCTATATGCTAAAGACTATATTTTCTGCAGACTTTGGTTTTCAGGAGGAAGCTGCTAAAAATATATACCTAAGAGGCTTGATATCAAGTGGAAAGCTGGATGAGATGAAAGCTGAGCTGGCTGCAGCGTTCGAAGATAAGAGTGTGCGTTGGAGAGAAATGCTTTTGAATGATGATTATGAAGTCCAAGACTTCGATACTGAAGAGGAATCAATAGCGTATGTAAAGAGAGTGCTTTGGGATCCGTTGAACTCTTAGAGCTTTCTTGACGGTGCAAAAGGGCCAGGCCAGATCGTTGTGCGCAGCGATAACGATTTCAGCGCAACGGTCAACGGAAACGGCAAACCCAAAGTGTATATCAAGGAAAACGGCGATTTGGTTCCACCCAACATCAACGGGACTGGCCGCGTCCAAACGCACGTGCGTGGTGGCAATTCTGAAAATTCGCCCTATATATCTGTTACTGATCCAATTGCAACGTCGAACCCGAAAAACTATGGTACTGATAAAATTGAGATCGACGTTAAGCGCTTACAGCAGGATATTGATTCCGGCGCACTGCCAGATACCAAATTTTTGACGAATCAACAGGTGACAGCGGAATTGCAATCGAAAGTGGATGCAGCCCGTGCAAGGTATACAAGAAACCCATCTGAGAATAACAGCGATTCGTTGATTAACGCGGAGAGAGATCTGGGGAACGCTAAGCGCGATGGAGAATGTTTGGTTATGGGCTGTGTGCCGGCTGATTATATTAAAAGAGTAGAAAAATAGGTATTTTTTATGGAGCCGAAAACATACGAACTGTTGAATAGCATTCCAGAGCATGCAGATTATGCCGTGACGGCAGGAGATTTGGATCCAGAGGATATTCCACAGGAAAGAATTGACGCTGTGCTGGATTTGCTCCGTCATGCGAGTAACAATGAGGAGCAATTCTTGGCTGCGAAACTACTGACCAGTTGGGGCGTCTATGAAGGCTTGATCGCTTTGGAAGGGAGTATGGAAAAACCCGAAGGCATCGAAGGAACCTATTTCCATCCACTATATGGGTACGACGACACTTATCGTCAAATACTCTTGGCTGTTACTCGGTATTTTGCCAATGTGGCTGATCGTGGGGAAGTCGAGGCGGCTAGAGTCCAGATCTATTCTCCGCTATCGAAGATTATTACTTTGTCGAGTAGTAAGCCGTTTGAAATAGCCACTATTTTTGATTTTGTGAAGAGGAAGAACTACTCAGAGTATGTGCCTCTCGTTGAAGAGCAACTTGCCGCCATAATTGATCATCCCGAAGTGCATCGCTGGAAAATTTATGATGCTATTGATTTTTTGATGAGTTTTAATCCCGATTTCATTGCGTCTTTATTGAAAGAGAAAAACAAGTCAATTGATGATTTTAAGCCTGTGACATAAGGGCGATAACTTCGATACAAAAGGTGCATCAGGTTCAAACGAGGTTTTGGGTGGAGCGCACCGCGATACATCGAAACCTGTAAACGACAACCTTGACTCTTATCATTGTCCTGCAAGATCCTGTTATACGGATGCTCCAATCAGTTCTGTTGATGGTCCTGCGATCAAAATGGACCCAAATGACCACAAGTTTACTGCTAGCAATGGAAATTCAGATTCTGCAAAAGCTTATAGAGTGCAGCAAGAGGAGCTGCTAAAACAAGGGAAGCTTGATGAAGCAATAGAAATGGATGTCGACGATATACGAAGTAAGTTCGGTGATAAATACGACGCAGCTGTTGAGCAAATGATAAAATATTCAAAAAGTCTTAATCCTGATGATTTTAAGCCGAGGTAGATTTCATGAGGTTGATTTACAGCCAGTCTAGTGGTCTCGAACATTTCTTTTTCGGGCAAGGTAGAGAGGAAGTCAGGAAGGTTATTGGTTTACCATATAAGGTTTTTCCTAAATCTGAATTTTCAGAAAATTCAATTGACGCCTTTGATGAGGGTGTAATGCAAGTTTGGTACAACCGTTCTAATGAGTTGTTGGGGTTGGAGGTATATCTTCCTAATGCTTTTTTTTATTATGATGGTAAGCAAATTTTAGGTCTGTCTATTGAGGATATTGAGAGTTTCTTTGTGGCTGAGGGTGTGTATTTTGAAGTGGAGAAAGATAAAACTGGCATAAACGTTAATCAGAACTCAGTCAGGCTGTATGCTCCTGACATGAACGATTTAGGGGGGCGAGCCACGGTAGAGTCTATATATGTTGGCTTTAAGTAAGTCGGCAGGAGATGCTCTTATGACTGGCGGTTACGATAACTTTAAGAGCCTGTGCGATAAAAAGGCGACCGATCCAGTAGCGTGGGACATAAATCAGCTAAAAAATGAGCAGGTAACTTTCCAGTCTATTCATGAAACCTGCCTGCAGGATCATAAGCGGTAGAGAAATCGGCAGACCCGAAAGTCTCCCGCGCACAGCCGCCATAGGACGACTTTGCAATAGCTCTTTAAAAACCTGGTTTTATTTTCATATTTTGAGATATTTTAAGTAGGGCGATTATCAACTAGCCGCCCTTTTTTTACAGTTTTTACTTATTCAACTTTTCTCCGATAACATCCAGCAAATCACACCCATCTCTCAGCGAAATAACAAGCAACAGCGCAAATTCATGAAGCACAATCGCATCACTGCTGATTCCCCCCCGAAATGCCAGATTGTCCAGAAATAGCGTCACCGCATGGATGCGGTACGCAGCGGCGTCACAGAGAACATCAAGGGTCGATGCGTGTCGATCACCAGCGCCAGGATGGTTGAATCGTGGCCTGTCAGGGGCACGTATCTGTTTTTTTTTGGACTCTCTACTAAGTGGTGAATGCCATCATTCACAGGTCGCCAACGAATGGGTGAAGGCTGTACGCAGGTTGGCGAATCGGCAGTAGAGAAAACCGGCAGACTCGACGGTCTCCCGCGCACAGCTTTTTATAGAACGACTTGGCAGTCGCGCAAGTATCTGCAAAAAAGCCCCCCAACTACTACCGTCAGGTCGCCAAGCCTGAATCGCCATGTGGGCGACCGGCGGACTATTAAGTCCTCAACGTAAAAACGTGCAAGGCATCAAACGGCCAACGCTTCCTCGCCGGCGGCCTCTACAGCGACGCCGACCAGTTCCGCTACCTGATGGACAACGCCCTGGCGAGCAAAGACGCGCTGCGCCTGAGCCTGGGCGTCACCCTCACCAGCCAGCAAGTCGGCGCCCTGACCCACGACATCGTGTGGATGGAAAACCGCGTCGTCGACGGCCAGACCGTCCTCGTGCCCGTGCTCTACCTGGCCCAGGCCGAATCACGCAACGTACGCGGCAACAGCCTGATCCAGGGCCGCGACCTCAACTTGGTCACCGGCGGCGACCTCATCAACGTCGGCACCCTGCGCGCCAGCAACAACTTCACCGCCGTCAGCACCGGCAGCCTTTACAACGGCGGCCTGATCGAAGCCGGCAACAACCTGAGCCTGCTGGCCCAGGACAGCATCCGAAACGCCATGGCCGGCGAAATTCGCGGCAACCAAGTCAGCCTCGCCGCCCTCAAAGGCGACATCACCAACGACAACACCGCGATCCAGGTACGTGACGGCGCCGGCATGCGCACCCTCACCGACAGCAGCGCCAGCACCATCGTCGCCCGCGAAAACCTCGCCATCGACGCTGGCCGCGACCTCACCAACCGAGGCGTACTCACCGCTGGCAAAGACGCCAACCTGACCGCCGGCCGTGACCTTAACCTGATTGCCGCCAGCGACACCCGCATCAAGCACGAGAGCCGCGACGGCGGCGAAAAATCCAGCATCACCACCGACGTCAAAAACCTCGCCGCCAGCGTCACGGCGGGCGGCAACCTCAACATGAAGGCCGGGCAGGACGTCAACATCATCGGCAGCACGGCCACGGCCGGCAAAGACCTGACCGTTGAGGCTGGGCGCGACTTCAACGTGGCGTCGGTCAGCGACATGCACAACGTCGAGGGTAAGGAAAAACACGGCAAGAAACGCATCAAGACCTCGGACGACCAGACCACCCAAGTGGCGAGCGTGTTGACGGCGGGTGGGGATCTTGTGAGCCAGGCCGGGCGCGACACCACGATTGTGGCGAGCAAGATCAGTGCGGGGAATGAGGCTTATCTGTATAGCGGGGATAAGTTGAGTTTGTTGGCGGCTGAGAACAGCACGCACACCCTCTACGACATGAAGAAAAACAGCGGCTGGGGTTCCAAAAAGACCCAGCGCGATGAGGTCACCCGCGTTACCAATGTCGGCACTGAGATCAAGACGGGGAGCGACTTATCGCTTGTCAGTGGCGGCGACCAGTTGTATCAGCGCGCCAAGCTCGACAGCGGCAATGACCTGACGATTGCCAGCGACGGCGCGGTGACGTTCGAAGCGGTTAAAGACTTGCATCAGGAGAGCCATGAGAAGAGCAATAACAATGCGTTCTGGGTTTCTTCCAAAGGTAAAGGAAACACCGACGAGACCGTCCGCCAGAGCCAACTGATTGCCCAGGGCCAGACCGTGATCCAGGCCGTGAACGGGCTGAAGATCGATGTTAAGCAAGTCAATCAGCAAACCGTCAGCCAGACCATCGACACCATGGTCAAAGCCGATCCGCAGTTGGCGTGGATCAAGGATGCCGAGAAGCGCGGTGATGTGGATTGGCGGCAGGTCAAGGAGATCCACGACAGCTTCAAATACAGCAACTCAGGTTTGGGGCCGGCTTCGCAGATCATTATCGCGATATTTCTGGCGGCAGTGGTTGGGCCGCTTGCAGCTGCTGCTGCAGGTGGAGGCACTGTCGGCGCCGTTGCTGGTGCCGTTGCGGCCGGTGCTTCAACGAATGCGACCGTGAGTGTGGTCAATAATCGGGGCAATCTTGGCGCTGTACTCAAAGACGTGACTTCTTCAGATGCAATGAAGGGATACGTTATTGCCGGCGCTACAGCGGGTCTGACGGCTGAATATTTTGGTGATTGGACTGGAACCGAAACAAACACTGCAACGGGGAAAATCACGACGCCGGGCATCCTGAATAGCTGGAGTGGTGTTGGTCAATTCGCGGCCAACCAAACGCTGCAGAGCGGTACTTCCATGCTGTTAAGCAAGGCGCTCGGACAACGTGGCAGTGCAAGTGATGCACTTGAAACGCGTTGTTCAACACCTTGGCGGCTGCCAGTTTCAATTCGTTGGGTAATTACACCAAGAATCTGTTCGCAGACGGTTCTGCACCGAAAATTGCGATTCACGCCATGGTCGGTGGGTTACTAGCAGAGGCTACTGGAGGAGACTTCAAGACCGGCGCGTTGGCGGCAGGGGCGAGCGAGGCATTGGTCACTCATCTGGACAGCTTGGTTAAAGGTGACGATAACTTGCTGACGATGAGTTCGCAGATCGTCGGTGTGCTAGCGGCTGCAGCACAAGGGGGCGTAGATGCGTCTACGCTTGAAAAAGGCAGCTGGATTGCTCAGAACGGTACGCAATATAACTATCTGAACCACAATCAGCTTGAGAGAGCAGCCAAGAAAATAGCGGGGTGTACGGACACCTCCTGCATTGAAGACACCACACGTAAATTCAAAGAGTTGAGTCTTCAACAGGATATTGACGCGATTGCCGGCTGTAAGGCTGATCCTTCGACGTGCGCCGCGCGATCTAAAGAAGTCGCCAATACCATAGCGGATCTGAACCCCATTAAAGACATAGTGGAGTACGGCTCGCCGAAGGCTCGGGAAGCCGTACAAAACCTTATCAATTCAAACTTCGAATTCCAGGAGATGTTAGCGGCAGCGACGACTGAGCACACGGTCGGTGCGATGGTCGATACGCTCAAAGCAAAATGGAATCTGAGCGACGCGCAAGCGAAAGACATTACCGACGGCCTCAAAGTTGCGCTTGCGGTGGGGCTGGGTACTGCCGCCGGGGCGTTGGCGTACAAACGCGCCATCGCGGCCAGTAAGAGAGAGTCCCCAGCATCTTCAAGACCGGATGTACTGCCGCCGGAAAACGGCAAAAATGTTTGGGATCTTGAACCGCGCGCCCGAGGCAGGCAGATTGAGACAACGCTTACAGATACGGACTACAAAGACTGGGCCCGAACGTACAACCTCATCAATCCCAAGACCGGACAGCCCTTTAGATCTAATAACTTCCCAGTCATTGATTTTCAGCTTGACACCAATGTGGTGAGTTTGAAAACGATTGATACCCGAGGTAAAGGGTGGTCTTATGACATGAGAACCCATATCGATACGTTGCAAAGTTCAAAAAATACCGTGGATGGCGTGCCGGCAACAAAAATTTTGGACATTCGAGTTCAACCGGGTGGATCGGCGGACGCGAACAAGCTTATCGAGTATGGGAGGCAACGTAATATTACTGTGATTATCAAAGAATTCGGAGGTTAACGATATGGTTGAAATTGAAGTTGTGTTTGGCGAACGGTTGCATGGCGGCGCTTCAATTGTGTGGGGAAGCCTAATCCAGCCGCTCAAGAAATTTAATGAGAACGCAGTCGTTGATGGTTTTACGGGCAAAGAAATATTGTTCTCGGAAGTTTCAAACTACTTGATGAGTAATAAGCGTCGGAGCTTTTTTATTGAGCTCGCATCCGGTTCGGTCGAGTTTTCGTATGTGGCAGATAAAGAATTTTATCGACTTGATATAAAAAGCTTGGTGAATTCGATCGAGACGGCGCAGTCCTTGATCGAAGCGTTGATCAATGTGTCCGGCTTTGTTCAGGCTCGAGTTTACGACGCTGAGTATGATCGATGGCAAAATGCAGAGAATCTTACGCTCTTTGAAGCTGAGTGCATTGAATATGCCCATCTGCCCAAGAAAAGTAACGGGCTTCCGTTCCCGTTGACCCAAGAGATCGTAGATATATCAAAAAATCCTGGGCGTTGGGTTTTAAGAACCGGCTATATTGAGGCAGTTGGCGCTTTCATGTGGGTAAGTAAATTCTTGCTTCAGGTAATGGGTGTGAACGAGAAGAAATTAATGGATGTCGACTGCTTTCCAATTGAAGATCTGGGTAGCGTGGTGAAAATTGCTGCCTACGACCGGTGCTTCACTTCAGCCGTAGGCGCTGAAGCTGAGAGGCAGGCCTTGCTGAGGAAAGTTTTATTTAACGCGTGAAATTTCAGCGAGAGGCGGGCACGTTTAGTTGAGTGTTTTAGCCATTTTGCGACTCGGATGAGTCTGCCTCCTTTATCCTCCTCTTGGCTGCTCGTTCATAGAGACCACTGAAAAGGAAAGCGTCTCGCTGCGCCGTGTCACCAAAATTGCGACGGGCGACCAACGTTACGCCGGCATCATCCAGGCTGGCGGCGCGGCCACTGTCATCCACCCAGAACAACATCGATAATACCGTGGTGCGCCTGGGCTATACCTACGTGGGTGCGGGCGCAAAACCGGCACCGATGCCGAAAGTCGAGGTTCAGGCTAAAGCTTCAGCGGGTCCAATGGTTTCGATAGCATTGTTAGTATTAGGACAAGAACCCTATGAGTGCAGCAGATATAGAACTATGGCTTTATGCGTGCCTTGATAAAAGTCTATCTATAAGTCAGCGACATGCTGAAGTCATGGATAGGATGTCTCGTGTCGGTGCTCCATTAGGATTTTCAGTTAACGGCGCCAAGAGATCTGAACGAGCAGACTTTGTGGAACAGAGTGACAGAAAATCCCTCTGCCGGTCGTGATACAAAGCTAGCGGGCGATAAAGACTTCCCGCGGAGTGAGGGATGGAGAAAAATGGAAGTAAGTCACCGTCTACCTAGCGGAGAAAATATAACCGTCCACTACCAGTACAATTCCGTAACCGGTGAAGCATACGATATGAAAATTACTACGCCGCAACAGCTGCCCCCTGCGCTACAGCCCGGTAGGACTATTGAGTGATGTGGATATGATTATTCGAGAAATTGGACGAGAAGAGCCTGTACATGTGTTTGGGATTTACTGGATAGAGAACGAGCGTTTTTACTGGGTCATTCCTTATGATGGCTACGGTGGCCTTATGTCACTCAGCGATAGAGAAGTCAATGTTGTTGACTCTTCTTTGTCAAGTGATCTCATCCTCTGCAAGGATGGGGGGGAGGGGACATGATTCTGCATTGGGCAGCGGAAGATTTGATTGAAGAACTTGTGGAGCGTGATCCACTGGCAATGGTCGAGTTCTTAGAGCGCATAAAAGGCTGATGGTCCAAAAGCTACAGGCGGTGCTGCAGAAAAGGTAGATGATTTTGTAGCTCCATCGTCTAAACCTGAATGGTTGCAACGGCTTGATGCGGGTAATGAGTTTAATAAGGTACAGTCTAAAAACTACCCGAATAACGAAGTTTATATTCAGTGACCTGACGGGAATGGCTATTATCGTGTTGATTCGTATAATCCCATAAAAGGCGAAATTGTCTCTCGTAAATTGACACAGCTTTCTGAGGTTTCAGAGGCGACAGCAAAGAGCTACATAAATGAGGTCATTACGAAATACCCTTCTGGTGCGACCATTGCGAAAGTTCCATCTAGTGGGTCTTTGGATGGTCAAAAATTGCAAGGTACTGTTATTTTGGAGGTTCCTCCACAGAATGGAGTAATTCCAAAAACCATCTTGGACTCTGCCAATAAAGCAGGGGTTTTAATTAGAGATACTAATGGGAAGGTGTATTGATGGAGCTATCTATTTATTATTGTAAGACTTGGTTTCGGATGAAGAAGTTTGCGATAGAGCCTATGGATGAATCTCTGGCACATTCTAGGCATCTCTCGGGTGAGTCATATACGGCTCTCATTGGCTCGGACTCTGCGCCATCTTGCTTTGTTGAGTTCTCCATAGATAAAGGAATGGTTGGTGTCGGTTTTTTAGATAAAAAATGTCGTGAGTACCTGATCTACCAATTTCAAGTAACAGATTCGGATAACTTGTTTTTGACTATGGCGACTCATCGTGAGTTTGAAGGGGATGGAGACGAGGTCATAGGTGGGGAGTCCTATATTTTCAATGAGGAAGGCGGTCTTGTTATTAGGCGAGAAAAATTTAATCCTCATGAGATTGAAGAGGCCAGATCAAGTTTCGAACCGTCTCGAAATTATGAAACAATTCCCAAGTTTGGTTGTTACTCTAATTTAACAAAAGCTGAAAGATGAAACAGGCAGGTGAGTTCCATTATAAATTTTAAGGGGTCTGAGTTGATATGGCACCGGCCTTGCGCCGGTGTTTTTGCACCCTGTCTGCACCCTTTTTGCTGCCTTCTTGCATCCTATTTGCATCCTTTCTACAGTCAAGCTGCATCCCTTTTGCATCCACCCTGACGACCTACGGTCTAGCTGCTCAATATGCCCTCTTTGAGCATGATTTTTCGCCGCTTAACAGGACCAAAATCTCAATACAAAACACGCACCTCTTGCGAGGTGGGTATTTACTATATGTATCAATTGGTTATCCGGTTTATGTCTTCTAGGCAGTGCTACACAAGGAGCTAGCGGCCTCTGAGTTCAACGTACCAGCGAATGGGCAGATTGCGTGGACAAAGGAATACCATCAATGCTTTGATGCAGCTAATCTTAATATTAACAGCGCCACGGAAAATTTGGTTGCGGTGCCAGCACACAGAGGGCCTCATCCTATCGAGTACAATCAGTATGTATTTGGTAGCTTGGAGCAGGCTACTCGAGGATTAGAGTCAGGGACCAAAGCTTATCAATCAGCTGTGACGAGAACATTAGAGGGGATTAAGAAGGAGGCAGTAATCGTGGGTAGTGAAGTTAATAAGTGGCTTACGAGGGACTGAGATGAAATATTATTTAATGCGGCAAGACATAACTGTCTGCGATAAGTGGGTGCTTGGCGACGTAAAGCATGTAAATAACTGGCATTTTAGTGATCCTCCAGTTAATTTCATGGAGCCAGGTACGTATACGCTTGATGTCAAGTTCGACGGTAGAGAGGTTGATTATTCCCTCGCTGGATACGCAGGTGTTCCAGTCTTAAGCGAAAAAGCACGGAATTCGCTAGTCGGCTTGCGCGAAGTTGATGAGCCTTATCGAAATGTCATTTTTGCGCCAGTTGAAATAAGTAATAAAGAAGTTTGTCAGAACTATTTCCTGATGATCATTGAGACGCAAATTGATTGTGTAGATGAAAAATGCTCGCGCTTCAAAAAGTTTGAAGTTGATGATCCTGTCAGGCCTGATATGGCTGGCAATTACCGTGCTTTCTACAATTTAGTAATCGATCTGGATAAGGTAGGTGCAAGTCATATTTTTAGACTAAAAAAGTATTTGGGCGCTATTATAGTTAGTGAGGAAGTGAGGCAGCGGTTGATCGCGGCTGGCATCGTCGGCGTCCTGTTTGACTCAGTCATTGGCGATCAAGAAACTGTTACTTAGCTGGTCGATTAGTGGTGAGGTCCTTCGGTCAACATTTGCTAAGATTGATTCGATAGCTTTACGAAATATCTACCTTAGTGGAAACCCAGCGCCTAGGGGGTGGTATTGATATTTTGGATTACAAGTCAAGCGTGAGATTTGGATGTAAGTTGCTGGGTTATTCAGCACGCCAAGGGTGCGCGCCATGAACGTTAAAAAATATCCCTCCGCTCGCCACCCATACACCACAGGCACCACAAACAAAAAATGAACAACCCCCGGCGGAACCTATAACACCCGCCGGGCGATTTTCATTTACAACACCCGCAGCACGATTTTGCCGACATGGTCGCCCTGTTCCATTCGCTGATGCGCCTGAGCGGCGTCGGCGAGCGGGAAGACACGGTCGATGATAGGCAGGCATTCGCCTTGACCGAGCAACGGCCAGACATTGGCCCGTATGGCGCGTGCTATCTCGGCTTTTTCCTCCGCGCTGCGCGAACGCATCATCGACCCTGTCACCGAGCCTTGCTTCTCCATCAACGCCAGCAGATTGAAGTCCTTGACGGAGCTGCCGCCCAGAAAGCCGATAACGACCAGTCGGCCGCGTCGCGCAAGTGACGCCACGTTGCTCTCGAAATAGCTCCCGCCCATGATGTCGAGAATCACGTCCACACCTTTCTCTTGGGTTTGCCGGGCGATTTCCTGAGCGAAGTCCGCCTCGCGGTAATTGATCGCTTCGCCCCCCAGTGCGCGGATTCGGTCGCATTTTTCCTGGCTGCCGGCCGTTGCAAAAGCCTTGATCCCCAAAGCCTTGCACAGCATCAGCGCGGTCGTGCCGATGCCGCTGGTGCCGCCATGGATCAATACGGTGCAGCCCTTTTCGGCACGGCCCAGTTCGAAAAGATTGGCCCACACGGTGAAGAACGTTTCCGGAATGGCCGCAGCCTGAATCATGTCTACGCCGTCGGGGACCGGCAACGATTGGGTGGCTGCCACAACGCAGTACTCGGCGTAACCACCGCCATTGGTCAGCGCACATACCTTGTCGCCCAGCTTGAAGTCAGCCACTTTTGCGCCAACCCCAACGACCTGACCGGCCACTTCCAACCCGGGCACAGGCGTCATGCCGGGTTTCATCGGGTATTTGCCCGAACGCTGTATGACATCAGGACGATTGATGCCGGCGGCGTGAACCCGGATCAGCAACTCGTGATCACCGGGCGTTGGCACATCGGCCTGCATTAACTTTAATACTTCAGGGCCACCGGGTTCGGTGATCTCGATGTAGTTCATACGGTCGGGCACATTCATGGGACACCTTTTGTTGAGTGAGCTAATTGTTGAGTGAGCTAAAGACTCTGAAAGCTGAACGTCACAGACATTCAGCCTGTTTAGCTGCCCATCGAATCAACCCTCGACTGTAAACCTCAGTCCGGCGTTCTCGGTCAGGCGCTTGAGCAACGCCTCATTCAACGCCGCCGCGGGCGTCCAGCAACCGCCTGGGGTCTGATCACGTGTCACGTCGAACGCCAGCGCCATCGCTGACTCGGCCAACATCTTGGATGTCGACAGGTAGCCCGGATCCTCATCGCAACTCACGGATGCCTTGAGCACCTGACCGTCTGCCAGTTCGGCGATGAACAGCACATCATAGAAGCCTGCATCGAGCTCCTTCTGGGTCGGCCCTTGCCCCGGTTGCGGATGACCGCCTTCATTAAAGGAGAAACCCGCCAGGCCACGTTCGTCGTCTTCGCTCGGTTGTGCATTGAGCATCAGCATTTCGTCGTACTGAAACGACGTGCCCCACACGTGCCCCTCCAGCAAATTTGTGCGATGCACCGCCTTGGAATTGATGCCCGACATGATGAAAGGGCCGACCCAGGACTGCGCCAGTTCATCCTGGTAGGGAGTCTGGTCATCAGGTTGCTCGGCACCTTTGAAGCCTGATGTGTAGGCAAACGGATCGTCCACCAGTGCGCCAAGCGCAGGATCCTGTGCTGCCGCTGCGACTACCGCATCGACACTCAGGAATGTGCCACCGGACAGCACGCCTTGCATGTTCCGCACGCGGCCCCTGATCCTAGGCGCGTAGCGGGCGAACTTTTTCATGACCTCTTGCTGGGTGAACCATACGCCGAGGTCGAACGGCACCGAATCAAAACCACAGGAGAACACCAGTCGCGCGCCCGATGCCTGGGCTTGGGCCTGATGGCTATCAATCATCCGGGCAATCCAGGGGATCTCCCCCGAAAGGTCAACGTAGTCCGTCCCCAACTCGGCGCAGGCTGCCACCAGGTCCGAGCCATAGACCGAGAACGGCCCTGCGGTGGTAATTACGACCCTGGTCGCCGCAACCATGGCGCGCACGGACGCCTGATCCTGTGCGTCGGCCACGATCAGCGGCAGCGCTGCGGAGTTTGCCCAACTGTCCCGAATGGCTTCCAGCTTGCTCAAGCTGCGGCCGGCAATGGCCCATTTGACAGGGCCATCGATGCCGTATTGAGCGAAGAAGTATTCAGCGACCAGCCGACCGGTGTACCCCGTGGCGCCAAAAATGATCACATCGAATGTTTGTTTACTCATGGAAAAGATGATTCCTGAAAGCGCCGCAAAGCAAAGGCGACACTCTAGCCATCCTTCCTACAAATGATTAGATGGTATGGTTGGAATAGACCTATAACCGCAGAGCATCAATCGTGCGCGACACCGTCACCGACCTTCTGGCCCTCCTGCGGGTCGCCCGTGAAGGCAGTTTTACCAAAGCGGCGGCGCAGCTTGGCGTTTCCCAGCCTGCGCTGAGCCGCACCATCACCAAACTGGAATCGCGCCTGGGTGTGCAATTGCTGACCCGCAGCACTCGCAGCGTCGCGCCGACCGAAGCCGGAGCGCGCCTGATCGACAGCATCGGGCCGCATTTTGACGGGATCGAGTCAGGGCTCAACGAGCTGAGCGAACTCAGCGGCACACCGGTGGGTAACCTGCGCATCACCTCCATGGAACACGCAACCCCGCTGGTCCTTGCCCCGGCAGTGCTGCAATTGATGACCGACTATCCGGGCATCAAGGTTGAAATAAATGACAGCTACGCATTGGTCGACATCGTCGCAGAGCGCTTCGATGCCGGTATCCGCCTGGGAGCGCAGCTGGCTCAGGACATGATCAGCATGCCCATCGGCCGGGATTTTCGCATGGCACTGGTGGCCGCCCCCGCCTATCTGGAACAACGTGCCAAACCAATGACCCCACAGGATCTGACCGAACACGCCTGTATCAACCTGCGCCAGCCCACCTCGGGAGGATTGTGGGCTTGGCCTTTCGCGAAAAACGGAAGAGAAATAAAAGTACGCGCCGACGGGCATCTGGTGAGTAACAACATCTGGCTCATGCGCGATTTCGTCAGGGCAGGTGCGGGACTTGGCTACTTCCCGGAGCATCTGGTCGAGGAAGATCTGGCGCAAGGTCGCCTGGTGCGGCTGCTGGACGACTGGACTGGCACCGTCACCGGGTACCATTTCTACTACCCAAGCCGGCGCCAGCACAAACCGGCTTTTCGTCTGCTTCTGGAGGCTTTGCGGGATCAGGCAGGTCGCTGACTTCTCGCCGATTGCTGCACCCAACTCAGGCGGCAACCGGCGAAGCACACCCAACTTTTGATTTCGCCTGCTTACGCCTGCAGCGTCTCGTCTGTATAGGTACAGAGTGGGCAGCCCAGGAACTCTTACGCAGCATTTAGGCAAAGCAATATACTTCCGGCCCACTATTCTTGAACGGACTCGACATTGCGCAGGTTTTTAATTGCTCTATCCATCAGCATCGCAGGATTTGTTCTTTTTTCATTCATTGTCACGTTATGGCGAAGCCCTTACAGCCTCACGGTCTTGATCGCCTCGGCGTACGAAGATGGGCTGGTAGTTGGCCGCAATCCTGGCAAAGCCGCAGATTGGTATTTAAGCGCTGCAGAAAAAGGCGACCCGATCGGGCAATACAAGCTTGGAATCATCCAATACTACGGTCGAGGTATAGACGCTGATCGGCCGAAAGGTCTTCGCTGGATAAATGAATCAGCCGGTCACGGAAATGCACATGCTCAATATCACATGGGGGTTGCAAGCCTGGTGGGCGGGGATTCGCCGAGTGACTTCACCCAAGCTGCTCAATGGTTCAGCAAGGCAGCTGAACAAGGTCATGCCAAGGCTCAGCGGCGACTCGCTATGCTTTATCACAACGGTGAGGGCGTTGAGGTAAATAACGAACAGGCTTTCAAATGGGCTAGCAAGGCAGGTGCTCAAGGCGATGCGGAGGCTCTGACGCTGTTAGGTACGCTCTATTTCGCGGGTGAAGGCACTTCAGCCAACCCTGGACACGCCGTGGAGTTGTTCACCCAGGCAGCCAATGCGGGCGATAGCCTTGCATGCGAAATGTTGGGAGCGGCCAACTTAAACGGGACAGGTACTCCTAAAGACGTACTCGCCGCATTGAAGTGGTATACCCGGGCTGCCGATCATGGCCGGGTCAACGCCCAATATGTCCTTGGATACCTCTACAGTAATGGCGGTGAAGTGGCAGTGAACTACCCGCTGGCGAATCACTGGCTGCTGCAGGCGGCTATCCAGGGACACGCTGTTGCGAAGATCAACCTGGTCATTCATCTCGATAAAGGGTTGGGCATCGCGCGTAACACGTTAAAAGCCTGCGCACTATTGCGCGTAGCGCTCAAACAGACGCTGCCGAACGATATCGCGGCCCCTATGCGCGTGGAGCTGGAGGAGGAAGAGAGAACACTTTCGCCGCAGCAGCTGGCTGAAGTAGTGGCGCTGGAAAGCCTTTACTCAACCCCGGCGGGTCTAAGGGGACTACAAGGTGCTCTGACAAGCGGACAGTAAGTTGCGATGTTGTCTCGCTTTGGAAGTGCTGGCCCCCAACCTCCATTAATGGCGGTGTGAGGGTGGAGCGGTTCGACTCCAATGGAATGCTCGAGTCGCCGGAGGAAAAGTAAATTCACGCCCGCTCATCGCTGATCATCGGCAGGCCAATAGGCACCTTGCCCCCGAAGCGGCTATCTTGGCGCCTGTGAGTCAGCGCAGGCCAAAAGCAGGTTTCACGCTCATCCGCAGCGTGGCCCAAACCGCTGTCGCTGTATCGAAAACTGGATCGTCTGATCGATAACCGAAATAATGCCTGTTCGTACCGTCATGAACGGAATCGGCCCTACAGCCACGTCATTAAAGCCGCTCGTACAAAGAAAACGTTAGCCGGCGTTGGGAGATAGTTTTGCCTACTGCACCCGTGGATTCAGCAAGCGAAGATCGCCTGTTTCACGTGCTCGACGCCGGCGAGCGACTGGCGGCGGCAACCTCGGTGGATGAAGTCGTCGCAGTGCTTCGCGACACTGCCCGTGCCGCGGTAGGGGCTCAGGGCATATCGGTTGTTCTGGAGCAGGAAGGGCGCTGTTTTTATGCGGCGGAAGACGCTGTCTCCCCGCTTTGGCAGGGGCAGAAGTTTGCCGCTGAGCAGTGCATCTCGGGATGGGCGATGCGGCACAGGGAGACGGTCACCGTCAGTGACGTTCGACTGGACCCGCGCATCCCTCAGGATGCCTACACCCCGACGTTCGTCCGTAGCCTCATCATGGTCCCCATCGGCCGGCCCGTTGCGGTGGCGGCGCTAGGCGCCTACTGGTCGGAGGTGCGCACCCATGATCAGAATACGATCAAGCGGCTGCAGAGTCTGGCCAGTCTGGCCACGATTTCGATTGAAAACGCGCGACTGACCGAGGCGCGTCATCGTGCGTCTGCTCTGGGGGACGCGCAGAACCGAATTTTGAAATTGTCTGTTGAAGACACGCCCCTCGATGTCGCCCTGGATGCGATTGTCCGGGAAGTCGAAGCGTTGTCCGCTTCACGGTTTCTGGGCAGCATCCTGCTTTTGAACAGTGAGCACCAAGGGCTGCGCCATGCAGGCCCCAGTCTGCCTGATGCATTCAACGATGCCGTCAAAAACATGATGACGGACGTAGCCGGAGGCTTTGGCGCTACAGCCCTGCGCGACGGAGCCAAGGCACTGCCTGACGCGCCCGACGGCCTTCTCCGGCCCGAGTTGGAGCAGCTCGCCATGCGTCATGGCCTGCATGCCTGCTCATCTTTCCCGATCCTGTCGGCACAAGGCGTTGTGCTCGGCATCTTCGTCCTGTACCACCCTGAGCTGCACGAGCCTGTATCGATAGACGTCCAGATCGTGGAGTTTGTTGTGCAGACCGTCGGACTCATCCTGCACCGTGCCAGGGCAGAGGGCAAAATTCGGGTCAGTGAAGCGCGTTACCGACAGATCGTCGAGGGCGCCGAAGACTTCGCGATTATTACCTTCGACGCACAAGGGGCCGTCACCAGCTGGAGTGCCGGGGCACAGCGCATAATCGGTTACGGCGCAGAGGAAATGCTTGGGCGCAGGGGCGATTTCTTTTACACAGAGGGCGATCAGGTCGAGCGGGTGTTTTACCTTGAGCTCGAAATTGCCCGTCAGCAGAGTCGGGCGGTCAACGAACGCTGGCACATTCGCAAGGATGGCTCGCGATTCTGGGGGTCGGGGCTGATGATGCCGCTGGCGCTGGATCACGGCGGTTTTGTGAAAATTTTCCGTGACCGCACGGCCGAGCATCAGGCAGAGGCGGCGCTTGAAGAAAGCGCGTCACGGCTGCGCTTTTTCGATGAGCTGGACGCTCGCCTGTTCAACACCCGGCATGCCGAAGACGCGATGGTCGCCGCGACCGGATTGCTCGGGCGAATGCTTGACGTGTCGCGGTGCGCCTACGCCGATGTCGACAGCGACCATGATCGGTTCTGGATTCGCAGTGACTACAGCGCTCCCGGTGTCGAGACCTCTGTAGGGGCGCACAGCCTCGATGTGTTCGGACCGCGGGCCGCCGCCGATATGCGCGCCGGTCGTACGCTGATCATCCGCGACGTCGAGGCAGAACTTACGCCCACTGAAGGTCTGGGGACATTTCAAGCAATCGGCATCAACGCGATCATTTGCTGCCCGCTCGTCAAAGATGGTTACCTGACCGCCATGATGGCCGTTCACCAGAACTCGCCCAGGGACTGGTCGCATTCGGAAATCTCACTGGTAAGAGAAGTCGCCGAGCGCTGCTGGGCACACGTTGAACGAGTCGGCGCCGAAATGCGGCTGCGCCAGAGCGAGGAGCGGTTGCGGCTTGCCGTCGAACACGCCGATGTCGGCTTTTGGGACGTCGATATGGTGCACGACACCTTGATCTGGCCAGCCCAGACCAAAGCGATGTTCGGCATCTCCAGCGACGTGCCGGTCACGTTGCGTGATTTTTATGAAGGGCTGCACCCAGAGGACAGGGAGGCCACCATCGAAGCGTTCTCGGCGGCCGTCGACCCCGAACGCCGGGCGCTATACGAAGTCGACTACCGCACCATCGGCCGCGAAGACGGCATCGTTCGCTGGGTCGCGGCCAAGGGCAGGGCGGTATTCGATCCGGCCGGACGCTGTCTGCGCTTCACGGGCACTGCGGTCGATGTCACGCCGCGCAAGGTTGCCGAGGAGCAATTGCGCGAGCTCAACGCCACGCTTGAGATGAGGGTGGCCGAAGCCATCGCCGAACGGGAAGTCGTCCAGCAGGCCTTGCGTCAAAGCCAAAAGATGGAAGCGATGGGGCAGCTCACCGGCGGGGTGGCGCACGACTTCAACAACTTGCTGACCCCGATCGTTGGCACCCTGGACATGCTTCAGCGACGGTCTGTGGGCGGCGAGCGGGAACAAAGGCTGATCTCGGGCGCCTTGCAGTCGGCTGATCGAGCGAAGACATTGGTGCAACGGCTGCTGGCCTTCGCCCGGCGTCAGCCGCTTCAGCTGGTTCCGGTTGATGTGGCGAAGCTGGTCAGCGGGATGGGCGAGCTTATCGCCAGCACGACCGGGCCGCAGATCAAGGTCATCGTCGATGCGCCGCAAGCTTTGCCGGCTGCAATGGCAGACGCCAACCAGCTCGAAATGGCGGTCCTTAATCTTTCTGTAAACGCGCGTGATGCCATGGTCAACGGCGGAACGATACGGATATCCGCCAGTGAGGAGCGGGTTGACAGCGGCCACCGCTCGAATCTCCCGGCAGGCGCATATATCTGTCTTTCGGTGGCCGACACCGGAGAAGGAATGGACCCGGCCACACTTGCGCGGGCGGTGGAACCGTTTTTTTCGACCAAGGGAGTCGGCAAGGGTACCGGGCTTGGCCTGTCGATGGTTCATGGGCTTGCCAGCCAGCTGAACGGTGCGCTTACGATTCAGAGCTCCCCCGGACTGGGCACCCACGTGGAACTGTGGCTTCCCCGAAGCATTGCCCCCCAGGCTGGAGTTATGCCTGCGGCAGAGACCATGGACCGCCAGTCTGTGCAAGGCATCGTGTTGCTGGTCGACGATGAAGAGCTTGTCCGTGCGACGACGTCGTACATGCTGGCCGACCTGGGCTACCACGTCATCGAGGCCGCCTCAGGCGAGGAGGCATTAAGCCTGATAGAGGCCGGGCAAACGCTTGATGTGCTGGTCACGGATCACCTGATGCCTGGCATCACCGGCACCGAACTCGCCCGGTTGGTCAAAAGCATGCGTCCTGGCATTGGTATCCTGCTGATATCCGGTTATGCCGAGCGCGAAGGGCTCGACCCGGACATACCACGGCTGAACAAGCCGTTTCGAAAGGATGAGCTTGCGGCAAGTCTTTCCCGGAACGGGGGGTGATGACCGGACGGTTGAAGGCCGGTGTCACACGCGCAGTTGCAGAGGCCGTCCCCCGGCCGCTTATACCTTTCAGCGATAACGACCTCACTTTGCGTGATATGGGCTGGCGGCGATTGCCGGTATGATAGGCGACCCCCGCACGTCTGGATCGCGAACACGCCATGACCCTGCAGTATCAAACCATCGCCGATTGCGTCGGCAACACCCCGCTGGTGCGTTTGCAACGCATGGCCGGGAACACCAGCAACACGTTGCTGCTCAAGCTCGAAGGCAACAACCCGGCCGGCTCCGTGAAGGACCGCCCGGCGCTGTCGATGATCACCCGCGCCGAGCTGCGCGGTCAGATTCATCCCGGCGACACCCTGATCGAAGCCACCTCCGGCAATACCGGCATCGCCCTGGCCATGGCCGCAGCGATCAAGGGTTACCGCATGATTCTGATCATGCCGGACAACTCCAGTGCCGAGCGCAAGGCGGCCATGACCGCTTACGGCGCCGAACTGATTCTGGTCAGCAAGGAGGAGGGCATGGAAGGCGCCCGTGATCTGGCCGAGCGTATGCAGTCCGAAGGCCGCGGCAAGGTGCTGGACCAGTTCGCCAACGGCGATAACCCTCAGGCTCACTACGTTGGCACCGGCCCCGAAATCTGGCAGCAGACCGGTGGCACCGTGACCCACTTCGTCAGTTCCATGGGCACCACGGGGACCATCATGGGCACCTCGCGCTTCCTCAAGGAACAGAACCCGAACATCCAGATCGTTGGCCTCCAGCCCATGGACGGCGCATCGATCCCCGGCATTCGTCGCTGGCCGACGGAGTACCTGCCGAGCATTTATCAAGCTGAACGCGTCGACCGCATCATGGACATGGGCCAGGCCGAAGCCGAGGACGTCATGCGTCGTCTGGCGCGCGAAGAGGGCATCTTCTGTGGCGTGTCATCGGGCGGTTCCGTGGCTGGCATGCTGCGCTTGTCCCGGGAAGTCGAAAACGCGGTCATGGTCGCGATCATCTGTGACCGTGGCGACCGTTACCTGTCGACCGGCGTTTACGATGCGCCTAACTGATGGCCAAGCGTGATGCAGGCCTGCGTTTCCAGCCCAGTGGCGGCACCCGGACCGCGCAGGTTCCGACCGGCAAAAAACAACGCCTGAGCATCGAGCGGCTGGCCAACGACGGTCGCGGCATCGCATTCGTCGAAGGTCGTACCTGGTTTGTCATGGGCAGCCTCGCCGGGGAGGAGGTCGAAGCCCGCGTGCTCGGCGCTCACGGCAAGGTCGTTGAGGCGCGAACCGAGCGAGTGTTTCAGGCGAGCCCCTTGCGGCGGCCGCCAGCGTGTCCGCATTTCGGCCGCTGTGGTGGCTGCAGCACTCAACAGATGCCCCATGCCGAACAGCTTGCCCTGAAACAGAGCATGCTGGCTGAGCAGTTAAGTCGCATCGCCGGGGTCGAGCCGCAAGAATGGGCTGCGCCTTTGACCGGCGAAGAATATGCCTACCGCCGGCGCGCCCGAGTGGCTGTTCGCTGGGACGTGCGGGCCAAACGCCTGGACGTCGGCTTTCGTGCGGCTGCGAGTCAGGACATCATCGCCATCGAGCAGTGCCCGGTGCTGGTACAGGCCTTGCAACCGATCATGACAGCCTTGGCGCCGATGCTTCGCCGGTTGAGCAAACCTCAGGCGCTGGGGCATGTCGAGCTGTTCAGCGGCTCGGCCAATGCCGTGTTGCTGCGCCACACCGCGCCGCTGCCCGAAGCCGATGTGGCGATACTCAAGGCCTTTTGCGACGAACATGCCGCGCAGCTCTGGTTGCACGGCGAAGGTGAGCCGCAACCCGTCGACCCGTCGGCGCAGCTGGGCTACCGCCTGGAACCCTGGAATCTGTCTCTGGCGTACCGTCCCGGTGACTTCGTGCAGGTCAACGCGCAGGTCAATACCGCGTTGATCCAGCAGGCCCTGGCCTGGCTCGCGCCGCGTGCGGAGGAACGAGTGCTGGACTTGTTCTGCGGGCTTGGTAACTTCGCTCTACCCCTGGCGCAAATGACGCGTGAAGTGGTGGCAGTGGAGGGCGTCGATGCCATGGTGCAGCGCGCCACGGCCAACGCGGTCCATAACGGTTTGGGTAATGTGCAGTTTTATCAGGCCGATCTGTCGCAGCCACTGGACAAGGCGGCCTGGGTGGCGGATGGTTTTGCCGCAGTGCTGCTGGATCCGCCTCGTGACGGGGCGTTTGACGTAGTGGGTAAACTCAAATCGCTGGGCGCCGAACGCGTCCTTTATGTGTCGTGCAACCCGGCCACGCTGGCGCGCGACACTGCTGAACTGATCAAGCAGGGCTACCGATTGAAACGTGCCGGAATCCTCGATATGTTCCCGCAAACAGCGCATGTCGAGGCAATGGCGTTATTTGAAGCGAGTAAGTGAGGCGGCGACTCAGGACATGACGTCGCCTTACACGGAGTCTCGTTTAATCCGACTGGCCCGCGCGTCGACCGCCTTGCATGGCCCGCAAGGCGCACGCGCTCAAGAAGGCCGGCGACTGATGGCGCATTTCATCGCGCCGTAGGGAAGGTAAGCAACATGGTACAGGTGAGAGCACACCAGCCGATCAACACCGACGGCAGTATCAACCTCGACGCGTGGCTTGATCACGTGGTCAGCGTCGACCTCGCAGTGGACCGACAGGCCCTCAAGGAGGCCTGTGAATTTGCCCGGGTTGCCGAGCAACAGGACAACGCCGCCAAGAACCTCTGGGCGGAAGGCACGTCGAGTTTCCAGACGGGCCTGGAAATCGCTGAAATCCTGGCCGACCTCAAGCTCGATCAGGACTCGCTCATCGCCGCGGTGATTTACCGTGGCGTGCGCGAAGGCAAAATCTCGCTGCCCGACGTCAACCAGCGCTTCGGGCCGACCGTGGCCAAGCTCATCGACGGCGTGCTGCGCATGGCGGCAATCAGCGCCAGTCTCAGCCCGCGTCAGTCTCTGGTACTGGGCACTCAGGCGCAGGTCGAGAACCTGCGCAAAATGCTCGTGGCGATGGTCGATGACGTACGCGTCGCATTGATCAAGCTGGCCGAGCGGACCTGCGCCATCCGCGCGGTGAAAAACACCGACGATGAAAAACGCAACCGGGTTGCCCGGGAAGTCTTCGATATCTATGCGCCGCTGGCCCACCGGCTGGGCATCGGTCACGTCAAATGGGAGCTGGAGGATCTGTCCTTCCGTTACCTTGAGCCCGAGCAGTACAAGCAGATTGCCAAGCTGCTGCACGAGCGCCGGCTGGACCGCGAGCGCTTCATCACCGATGTGATGTCCCAGCTTGAGGACGAATTGCTGGCCACCGGCGTCAAGGCCGACATCAGCGGCCGGGCCAAACACATTTATTCGATCTGGCGAAAAATGCAGCGCAAGGGCCTGGAATTCAGCCAGATCTACGATGTGCGCGCCGTTCGCGTGCTGGTCCCGGAAATGCGCGACTGCTACACCGCGCTCGGCATCGTGCACACCTTGTGGCGGCACATCCCCAAAGAGTTCGACGACTACATCGCCAATCCCAAGGAAAACGGTTATCGCTCGCTGCATACGGCCGTGATCGGTCCGGAAGGCAAGGTGCTGGAGGTGCAGATTCGCACCCACGCCATGCACGAAGAGGCCGAGCTGGGTGTCTGCGCGCACTGGAAGTACAAAGGCACCGACGTCAAATCCGGTTCCAACCACTACGAAGAAAAAATCTCGTGGCTGCGTCAGGTGCTGGAGTGGCATGAAGAATTGGGCGACATCGGCGGTCTGGCCGAACAGCTGCGCGTCGACATCGAACCCGACCGCGTTTACGTGTTTACCCCCGACGGTCACGCCATCGACCTGCCCAAGGGCGCGACGCCGCTGGACTTCGCCTATCGCGTGCACACCGAGATCGGCCACAACTGCCGTGGCGCCAAGATCAACGGGCGTATCGTGCCGCTCAACTACAGCCTGCAGACCGGCGAGCAGGTCGAGATCATCACCAGTAAACACGGCACGCCGAGTCGCGACTGGCTGAACTCCAACCTGGGCTACATCACGACGTCCCGCGCCCGGGCGAAGATCGTGCACTGGTTCAAGTTGCAGGCGCGCGATCAGAACGTCGCCGCCGGCAAGGTGCTGCTGGAGCGCGAACTGGCGCGTCTGGCACTGCCTCAGGTGGACTTCGACAAGTTGGCCGAAAAAGCCAACATGAAGATCGCCGAGGACATGTTCGCTGCTCTCGGTGCCGGTGATCTGCGCATCGCGCAACTGGTCAATTTGGCCCAGCAACTGGTCGAGCCGGAGCGCGGCAACGAGCAGCTGGAGCTGATTCCGCGCAAGGCCACGGGCTACAAGCCGGGCAAGCGCGGCGACATCCAGATCCAGGGCGTCGGCAACCTGATGACGCAGATGGCCGGCTGCTGCCAGCCGCTGCCGGGCGATGCCATCGTCGGCTACATCACTCAGGGGCGCGGCGTGAGCATTCACCGTCAGGACTGCGCCTCGGTGCTGCAACTGGGCGGGCGCGAGCCGGAGCGGATCATTCAGGTCAGCTGGGGCCCGGTACCGGTGCTCACCTATCCGGTGGACATCATCATCCGCGCCTATGACCGCTCGGGTTTGTTGCGCGATGTCTCGCAAATACTGCTCAACGAGCGGATCAACGTGCTGGCGGTCAACACGCGTTCAAACAAGGAAGACAACACCGCGCTGATGTCGCTGACCATCGAGATTCCGGGTCTGGACGCACTCGGCCGGTTGCTGGGACGCATCTCGCAACTGCCGAACATCATCGAGACGCGGCGCAACAGAACGCCGTGAGGCGTGGCTGCAAGCTACAAGCGGCAAGCCACAAGCTACAAGCTGTACGCGCACGGCTTGAAGCTTGTGGCTTGCCGCTTGAAGCTGTGACCAAAGGGATCCGTCATGTATAGCCTTCAAGACCTCATCAATCTCATGGCCCGTCTGCGTGATCCGCAATACGGTTGCCCGTGGGACGTAAAGCAGAATTACGCGACCATCGTGCCGCACACCCTCGAAGAGGCCTATGAAGTGGCCGACGCCATCGAGCGGGGTGACTTCGACGACCTGCGCGGTGAACTCGGCGATCTGCTGTTTCAGGTGGTGTACTACTGCCAGTTGGCGCGGGAAGAAGGGCGCTTCGAGTTTGACGCCGTGGTCGACGGGATTACCCGCAAGCTGATTCGCCGCCACCCTCACGTGTTTCCGACCGGCGATCTCTATGCGCCTCTGGAAACGCCGCGCCTCAGCGAAGACCAGGTCAAGCAGCGCTGGGAGCAAATCAAGGCCGAGGAACGCGCGGAAAAGTCCGCCGCGCCCGAACAATTGTCGCTGCTCGACGACGTGCCGGCCGTGCTGCCGGCGCTGTCACGGGCAGCGAAGTTGCAGAAGCGTGCGGCTCAGGTCGGTTTTGACTGGCCGGACGCCTTGCCGGTGGTGGATAACGTGCGCGAGGAACTGGAAGAAGTTCTCGAAGCCATGGCCGACAACGACGGCGCGGCTATCTCGGAAGAGGTCGGGGATTTGCTGTTTGCCGCCGTGAATCTGGCTCGCCACCTCAAGGTCGATCCGGAAAATGCCCTGCGCGCCGCCAACGCGAAATTCGAGCGGCGCTTCAGATTTATCGAACAGGCCTTGCGCGACACCCGGCGCCCCATCGAAGATTGCAGCCTCGAAGAGATGGATGCGCTCTGGGGCGAAGCCAAGCGTCAGGAAAAGATCACGCCCAACTGCGGTTGAGTGGACTATTTAGAGAGAGAAGACAGATGGCGGGTATTTCCCTTCGTGACCAGTTGCTGAAAGCCGGCCTGGTCAATGAAAAACAGGCCAAGCAGGCGACCAAGAGCAAGCAGAAGGAACAGCGCCTGGTGCACAAGGGCCAGGCGGTCGCTGACGATACCCACCAGCGTGCGGCGCAGGAAGCAATGGCCGAAAAGGCCAAGCGTGACCAGGAGCTCAATCGCCAGCAGCAGGAGAAGATCGAACAAAAGGCCCGTGCCGCGCAGGTCAAACAGCTGATCGAGGCGACGCGTCTGCCGAAGCTGACCACCGAGGATTACTACAACTTCGTGGACGACAAGAAGGTCAAGCGCCTTTCGGTCAATACCTTGATGCGCAGCAAGCTCAGCAACGGCTCACTGGCGATCGTGCACCACGGCGGCACTTATGAAGTGATCCCCCGCGAAGCTGCGCTCAAGGTGCAGGAACGCGACCCGCGCCGCATCGTCATGCTCAGCGCTCCGACAGAAGAGCCGGATGGCGACGATCCGTACGCTGCGTACAAGATCCCGGACGATCTGATGTGGTAATCACCCTCGTTTCTGTGGGCCCGGCTCGCGGACCACTACGATGTGACCGGCACGACACCGTCCTGTAGGAGCCGGCTTGCTGGCGAACCGGTTGTGCCAGCCGCCGCCGATGGTGACTGACCCGCCGCGTTCGCCAGCAAGCCGGCTCCTACAGGCGATTTTGAGCGGCCGGGAATGGTGACTGCCCCGCCGCTTTCGCCAGCAAGCCGGCTCCTACAGACGATTTTGAGCGGCTTACATATGGGTGATTGGCGACAACACCGTTTGCACAAACAACAAAACCCGCCGAGGCGGGTTTTGTTTTGCTGCGATTCCGAAATTACGAATGACTGGCCTGCTGCTTCGCTTCTAGCTCGGCAAGCTCTGCTGCGTAACGCTGTGCGTCCGATTCATAGTGGAACATCCCTACCAACTGGTCTTGTTGGCGCACATCCCAGATCTGAATGCCATCTGCGATCGTTTCGTGAGAGATGTGGGCGTCGTCGCGTTCAGTAACAGTTACGGTCATAGTGCAAACTCCTGACTTTTGAATATCTGCGGCAGGACGTCGCAGGCCTTCTTTATAGGTTTGCCTCGCCCTCCGAGTAAACGCGCGCATCCGGCAACAGTTATTTACCGAATCGGTAACAGTGCGCTAAATGCTTGTAATTGAAGGGCCTGCGGCGTTTCGTCACACTCGGTTGAAGGGCGTGAAGAATCTTTCATGTTGGAGAGGTATTGCGATGGATCGCATTGTAGAAGCGCGCTTGCCCGCGATCTGGCGCGATCTGGCGCGAGGTGGCAGCAAAGATGCACGCCATGTTTCAGGCGAACCGAGTCGCCAGGTTTCACGACTGCTGCGCGGCCGATCGCGGGCAAGCGCGCCCCTACAAGGTGCGGGGTATGGCGGGACCTTCAATAAAAAAACCCCGCCATCGAGGCGGGGTTTTTGCGATCAGCGTCAGCGTTAATCAGCTGCCTTTGACCGACTTACCGTTCACCGTGCCGTCTTGCAGCATGATGTTGTACTCCTTGCCGTCGGTCTCTACCTGTTGCAGGCGGACCAGCAGGTAGTCGTAGTCCTTGGCAAACCACATCACGGTGATGCGCTTGTTCTGGGTCGGGTCACGCACGCGCTCGACCTTGATGGCGTCGACCGAGCCCACTTTGGTCTCAACCTTCTCGGTGCCCAGCACGCGGAAGTCGTAGGTGTCGACCTCGTCGCCGTCCACCACCTGATAGGACATGCTCTTCTTGCCCGCAGCCACGTCATGCTGCAGGGCGAGCTGGTAGGTGGACTTGTCGAGGACGCCGGCATTCAGTGGGATTTTCACCGCATCACCACGGTCGGAACCGGTGATGAACTTGGTCGGCCAGTCAAACACCAGATCGACCGTCTTGCTCTTGCCCAGGCCGCCCCGTTCAAAATGGTAGGTTTGGGGCAGGAGCTGATCCTTGTCGACTTTGATGGTGCTGACCTCAGTCAGGCTGGCAATCATCATCGAGGCCTTGAAACTCAACGTCCAGGTGCCGTTGGCGTTTTTTTCCAGGCTGCGGCTGGCGCTGCCACCGCTCATGGGCAGCTGCTTCCAGTCAGCGGTGTAGCTGGCCGAGAAAGGTTGAAGGTCGGCCGCGTTGACTGCGGGAAGTGCAAACAGGGCGAAAGCGAAGAGCAAAGCGCGACGCATAGATTCTCCTAATATCGGATCAAGTGGCCGCTGGGCCCTAGGGGCTCGCCGTCCAGTGAGGCGCCGTGTTCGTCGAGGGTCAATCGCCCTTCAGCGAACCAGCGAATGGCCAGGGGGTAAATCAGGTGCTCCCGGGCGTGAACCTTCTGTGCCAGCGTGGCGGGCGTGTCGTGCAACTCTACAGAAACAACTGCCTGTACGACCAGAGGCCCCCCATCGAGTTCCTCGGTGACAAAGTGCACGCTGCAGCCGTGCTCGGCATCGCCGGCATCCAGCACGCGCTGATGCGTGTGCAGGCCCTTGTACAGCGGCAGCAGGGAAGGGTGGATGTTCAGCAGACGCCCATGATAGTGGCGGACAAAGCCGGGCGTGAGGATGCGCATGAACCCGGCCAGTACCACCAGCGCGGGCTGAAACGCATCAATGGCCTGGATCAGCGCAGCATCGAAGGCCTCGCGGCCCTCGTAAGCGGTGTGATCGAGAACGTGGGTGGCGATGCCCGCGCGGGCTGCACGTTCAAGGCCGAAGGCATCGGCGCGGTTGGAAATCACCGCGCAGATGCGGGCCGGGCTTGCCGGGTCCTGCAGGCTGTCAATCATGGCCTGCAGATTACCGCCGGTGCCGGACAACAGCACCACCACATCACAGCGTTGGGGCATGTCAGGCATTAATGGGCCTTGACGTTCTTCAGCTCTACTTGCGCAGCGCCTTCGGCGGCAGTGCCGATCTGGCCGATCACCCACGGCTGCTCGCCGGCTTCACGCAGGGCGTTAAGCGAGACGTCGACGTGTTCCTGGGCCACACAGATAACCATGCCAACGCCGCAGTTCAGAACGCGGTGCATTTCGTGCTCGTCGACGTTGCCCTGTTCCTGCAGCCAGTCGAAAACCGCCGGACGGGTCCAGCTGGCCACGTCGACGATGGCTTGCGCGCCTTCAGGCAGCACGCGCGGGATGTTGTCCAGCAGGCCACCGCCGGTGATGTGCGCCATGGCCTTCACCGCGCCGGTGTCTTTGATCAGCTTGAGCAGTTGCTTGACGTAAATGCGGGTCGGCGCCATCAGCAGGTCGGTCAACGGCTTGCCGTCGAGCTGGATGGTTTCGATGTCGGCACCCGACACTTCGATGATCTTGCGGATCAGCGAGTAGCCGTTCGAATGCGGACCGGAGGAGGGCAGGGCGATCAGCGCGTCGCCGGCAGCGACCTTGGAGCCGTCGATGATCTCGGCTTTTTCAACCACACCGACACAGAAACCGGCCAGGTCGTAGTCTTCGCCTTCGTACATGCCGGGCATTTCAGCGGTTTCGCCACCGACCAGCGAGCAGCCGGCCAGCTCACAGCCCGCACCAATGCCGGTGACGACCTGTGCTGCGGTGTCGACGTTCAGTTTGCCGGTCGCGTAGTAATCAAGGAAGAACAGCGGCTCGGCGCCGCACACCACCAGATCGTTGACGCACATCGCGACGAGGTCGATGCCGATGGTGTCGTGCTTGTTGAGGTTCAGGGCCAGACGCAGCTTGGTGCCGACACCGTCGGTGCCGCTGACCAGAACAGGCTGCTTGTAGCCGGCCGGGATCTCGCACAGAGCGCCGAAGCCCCCCAGCCCGCCCATCACTTCCGGGCGCTTGGTGCGCTTGGCGACGCTCTTGATGCGTTCGACCAGCGCTTCACCGGCGTCGATGTCTACACCGGCGTCTTTGTAGCTCAGGGAGGGTTGCTTGCTCATGATCCAGGCCTTTAGGGGGGATTCGGGGTAACGACCGACTGGCAACGACGCGGGGCCGTGTCATCGCCGGTCTGCGAAGGCGCGCGATTTTATCAGGGTTGGGCGCAAGCGGCCATCCTTGGGCCGACCGGCTGGGCCGCGATGAATAAAAAATAACGGGGTTTGGCCCTCGGATCCGTTCGTCGCCGCAACGATCCGGTGTAACGTTGGCGCCTGAGTGAGCGATTCGGGCGCATCTGCGGTCAGAGTCGGGTCACTGATGTTCATGCAGCTATTCATAGCGCTGCCTTTTTACCCAGCGGGAATCTTTCATGCGTCCACCTTCATTCATGCGCCTAAAAAACTGCCTGTTCGTGGGTTGTCTCTCATTAATGAGTTTGCCGGCCGTCGCCGAGACAGTGAACAACCTTTATCAAGTGCGCGAACCGGTCAGCGGGCAGACCCCGGACGAGAAAACCCGCGCCACCCAGGCCGCGCTGGAAACCTTGGTCATCCGCCTGACCGGCGACCCCAAGGCTGTGCAAAGCGGCGGGCTTGCCGAAGTGCGCAAGGACCCTCAGCAAATCATCAGTCAGTACGGGTATGACGCCGGCCCGCCCGAAAGCCTGCAGGTCGATTTCGACCCGGCGAGTACCGAGCGTGTCATGCGTCAGGCGGGTTTGCCGCTGTGGGGCTCCAACCGCCCAGTGATCATGGCCTGGTGGCTGAACGACGCAACCGACGGCGCCAATCTGGTGGGCGACGGCCAGGCTTCGGCCGAACCGCTGCGTCGCGCTGCTCAGCACCGCGGTTTGCCATTGCGCCTGCCATTGGCCGATCTCGGCGAACAGGGCATCGGCAACGCCAAAACCCTGGACGGTAATAATGTAGGTCCGCTCAAAGAGGCTTCCGAACGTTACGGCTCGGACGCGATTCTGGCCGTTCACGCCCAGGAAAACGGTGGCCAGTGGCAGGGCAAATGGCACCTGTGGCTGGGCGACAAGATGGAGCAGGGCAGCGCCAGCGGTGCAAGCTCGGCAGATCTGGCAGACGCGGTGTTGCTGGCGGTAAGTCAGCGTCTGGCGCCACGTTTCGTGGTCAAGCCGGGCGCATCGACCGGCATGGTTTTGGACGTCCAGGGCATGAACCTTGAACGTTACGCGCAACTGCTGCGCCTGCTGGAACCGTTCGGTGGTCGTCTGAAATCAGCGGAGGGTGATCGCATTGCCTTCGACGTCAGCGGCAGCCCCGATCAACTGCGTTCCCAGCTGGCCCTGGCGAAATTGCAGGAAGTGCCAGCCAGTGAAATCGCCAGCGCGCCGATCAACCCGGTGCCTGGTGCGGCCGACGGCGCGCCTGTACCCGCACAACCGCCTGCTGTTTCACCGACAGCGTTGCACTTCCGCTGGTGAACAGGTTCATAACGACGTTGCACGAAGCACATCATCCCGGGGATAGAGGCAGTAATGACTGATACGCGTCGTTGGTTCTGGTTAGGCGGAGTTGTTCTTGTCTGCCTGTTCGTCTGGTTACTGCATTCGATTCTTACGCCGTTTCTCGTGGCGCTGCTGCTGGCGTACATGGGCGATCCGCTGGCGGACCGGCTGGAGAAGCTGAAACTGTCACGGTCGATGAGCGTGGTGACGGTGTTTGTGCTGTTCACCCTGATCTTCATGGGCCTGTTGCTGGTGTTGGTGCCCATGCTGGCCAAGCAGCTTTACCGCCTGTATGAGTTGGCGCCGCAGATTCTCGACTGGCTGCAGCACACTGCGTTGCCCTGGACACAGGCCAAACTGGGTCTGGCGGACGGTTTCTGGAAGTTCGACAAGGTCAAGGCGGCGATCTCGGAGCACATGGGGCAGACCGGCGACATTGTCGGCATCGTGCTGGCCCAGGCCACTACCTCGACGCTGGCGCTGATCGGCTGGCTGACCAATCTGGTGCTGATCCCAGTGGTCTGCTTTTACCTGCTGCGTGACTGGGATGTGATGACGGCGAAGGTGCGCAGCCTGTTGCCCCGTCACCGCGAGAAGAAGATCGTTGCGCTGGCAGATGAGTGTCACGAAGTATTGGGTGCGTTCATCCGCGGCCAACTGTTGGTGATGGTCGCTCTGGGCGTGATTTATGCTGCGGGGTTGATGCTGGTCGGGCTGGAGCTGGGGCTGTTGATCGGCGTCATCGCCGGCCTGGCAGCCATCGTGCCGTATATGGGGTTTGTGATTGGTATCGGTTCAGCGATTCTGGCGGGTTTCTTCCAGTTTGGCGGTGATCTTTACCCGATGTTGGGCATCGTTGCGGTGTTCATGGTCGGTCAAGCGCTGGAAGGCATGGTGTTGACGCCCTTGCTGGTAGGCGATCGCATCGGCCTGCACCCGGTTGCGGTGATCTTCGCAATTCTGGCTGGCGGTGAGTTGTTCGGTTTCACCGGCATCCTGCTGGCGCTGCCAGTGGCGGCGGTGATCATGGTGTTGGTGCGCCATGTTCATGATCTGTACAAGGACTCCGACATCTACGGCGGACTGGACGACCCGGATCTCTGATCCGCGCCTGGGCAGGCGCAGCTCCCCGCTGCGCCTGATGTTGTAGGCCCCGGCTTGCTGGCGAACCGGGTGGGCCCTTCACATGTGTGGTGTCTGGTCCGCCGCATTCGCCAGCAAGCCGGCTCCTACAGAGGTGCGTCGATCAACGATTCGGGTCATGCCCAATTCCGGTGGCGTGCGTCAACATGATTCGCGTCACGCCCGACGCCGGGCCATGCGTCAACACATGATCCGTGTCAGCCCGACCCCGGGCGATGCATCGATACATGATTCGCGTCATGCCCCGACGCCGTGCCATGGGCCAACACATGATCCGGGTCAGCCCACCGACCCGTGGCCATGCGCCAACACATGATTCGCTAACGCCCCGATCCGTAGGAGCCGGCTTGCTGGCGAACCGGGTGGGCCCGTCACATGTGTGGTGTCTGGCCCGCCGCATTCGCCAGCAAGCCGGCTCCTACAGAGGTGCATCAATCAACGATTCGCCTCATGCCCAATTCCGGTGGCGTGCGTCAACATGATTCGCGTCACGCCCGACGCCGTGCCATGCGTCAACACATGATCCGTGTCATTCCCACCGACCCGTGGCCATGCGTCAATACATGATTCGCGTCATGCCCCAACGCCGTGCCATGGGCCAACATATGATTCGCTCACGCCCCGATCCGTAGGAGCCGGCTTGCTGGCGAACCGGGTGGCCGCATCACATTTTCTGGCGTCTGGCTCACCGCGTTCGCCAGCAAGGCGGTTCGTTGATGGTGTGTCACGTCAACCCGCGATCCGCGCTTCCAGACTGATGTCTTCACGGGCGTTGTTTGCGTGTAATACCCTGCGCCGGCAAGGACATACGCAAGCCTTTGATTTTGCTGGCGGTCTGCCGCATTGTGCGTGCAGCCCTGCGGGTATAGACTTTGCGCACTTTTCACAGAGGCCCTTTGGCGGTTCGTCTCGAACCGTTCAGCCAGCATGAAACCAGTTCAGCTGCCCCTGAGTGTGCGTCTGCGGGATGACGCCACCTTCATCAATTACTATCCAGGCGCCAATGCCGCTGCACTCGGCTACGTCGAGCGGCTGTGCGAAGCCGAGGCCGGCTGGACAGAAAGCCTGATCTACCTGTGGGGCAAGAATGGGGTAGGGCGCACCCACCTGTTGCAGGCCGCCTGCCTGCGCTTCGAACAAATGGGCGAGCCGGCTGTTTACCTGCCGATGGCTGAACTCCTCGATCAAGGGGTCGGCCTGTTCGATCATCTGGAACAGTACGAACTGGTGTGCCTGGACGACCTGCAGGCGGTGGTCGGCAAGCCGGAATGGGAAGAAGCGTTGTTTCACCTGTTCAATCGGCTGCGCGACAGCGGTAGACGTTTGCTGATCGCGGCGTCATGTTCGCCCCGGGAGCTGCCGGTCAAACTGGCCGACCTCAAATCCCGGTTGACCATGGCGCTGGTGTTCCAGATGCGCCTGTTGTCCGACGAAGAAAAGCTCCGCGCCTTGCAATTGCGCGCCTCGCGCCGGGGGCTGCACCTCACCGACGAAGTTGGCCATTTCATCCTGACCCGCGGCAAGCGCAGCATGAGCGCGTTGTTCGATCTGCTTGAACAACTGGATCAAGCGTCGTTGCAGGCCCAGCGCAAGCTGACCATTCCTTTTCTGAAAGAAACCCTCGGTTGGTGAGTGCATCCGTCGACCCGGCACTGGTCCGGCAAACCGCGGCGGCGTTGCGCCACGCGACGCGCATTCTCATCATCACCGGCGCCGGCCTCTCGGCGGATTCGGGTTTACCGACTTACCGCGGCGTAGGCGGCTTGTATAACGGCCAGACGGATGACGGACTGCCCATCGAGATGGCGTTGTCCGGCCCCATGCTGCGCCGCGATCCCGCCCTTTGCTGGAAGTACATCGCACAATTGGGCAGCGCTTGCCTGGGAGGACGTCCCAATGCGGCGCACTATGCCATCGCCGAATTGCAACGACGCAAGCCGGAGTGCTGGGTGTTGACGCAGAACGTGGACGGCTACCATCGTGCGGCGGGCAGTCCGTCCGAACGCTTGATCGAGATACATGGACAGCTCGCGCCGCTGTACTGTCAATCTTGTGGCGCCGAGGATCCGCTGTTGAGTGAGCATCTCGCTCGACCCCTCCCACCGCTGTGCGCCTGCTGTAATGGCGTTTTGCGGCCACCGGTGGTGTTATTTGGGGAGATGTTGCCGGAGTTGGCACTGAACGTGCTTCAGGAGGAGATGGCGAAAGGCTTTGACGCTGTTCTCAGCATCGGAACCACTGCCAGCTTCCCCTACATCCATGAGCCTATGTTGCGTGCTCGTGTCGCGGGAGGCTTTACTGCCGAAATCAATCCCTCGCCGACCGATCATTCCGCGCACATGGATGCGTTTCTGAGGTGTAAAGCCTTAGAAGTGATGGACGACATCGTAAGTCACATTTGTTTCGATTGAATTTGCAAATGATGACGATAGAGGGCATAGTCTCGGCTTCTTTACACCTCAGCCACGGTCGTGCCCATGCTATACCGCTTCGCACCCCTCGTGCCTCTCGCACTCGCAACGCTGCTGTTCGGCTGCGCGGCCCAGATGCCAGCGTCGCAACAGCAGTCGCAGAGCCCGCAATTCCGGGACGCTGCCACCGCTCAATCCGCCAGCAAGCGTGCTGATTACGCATCCGCCCTGCTGGATGACGAAGTCGCCACCGAAGACGAACTCGCTCAATTCGCTGACAACAAGCCTTACCGTTTGCCGGTTCTGGCTGACAGCATCCTTGAACGCGGCAAATCCTTGATAGGCACGCGCTATCGCTTCGGCGGTACGTCGACCACTTCAGGCTTCGATTGCAGCGGCTTCATTGGTTATCTTTTCCGTGAAGAGGCCGGCATGAGCCTGCCACGGTCTTCCCGCGAAATGATCAACATCGATGCACCGCTGATCAAGCGCAACGACCTCAAGCCTGGCGATCTCTTGTTCTTCAGCACTGCCGGCCGCGGCCGCGTCAGCCACGCAGGCATCTATCTGGGCGATGACCAGTTCATCCATTCCAGCAGCCGTCGCAGTGGCGGCGTTCGTGTTGACAGCCTTGACGACGCCTACTGGTCCCGTACCTTCATCGAAGCCAAACGCGCACTGGCCATGGCACCTTCAACGGTCCCTGAAACCACTACCGCGATGACCTCGACTACAATCAAGCGCCAACACCGTTAATCCCGGGCGCGCAAAGGGGCTAAACCCTGCTTGCGCGCGATTCCGGCTACCGGCAAAGTAAGCTGCATCCCGCACAGGTTGTCGTGTTTATGTCGTTAACGGTTCGCCTGACTGTTGCTCTCCTGGCCATGCTGCTGGCCGCATGTTCCAGCACGCCACCGCCCGCGCCACGCAAGGTCGTCTACCGACCTGTGGTCTCCGCTCCTCCGCAATTTCCCTCACCGCTCGCTGACGACGTGCTGTTGCGCGCCATCGGGCTGGTGGGCACCCCGTATCGCTGGGGTGGAAATACGCCAGATTCGGGCTTCGACTGCAGCGGCCTGATCGGCTATGTCTACCACGATGCTGCCGGTATCAACTTGCCGCGATCCACGCGAGAAATGATCACGCTGCGTGGGCCCGATATCGACCGTAGCCAGCTGCAGACCGGCGATCTGGTGTTCTTCGCCACGGGTGGAGGCTCGAACGTCAGCCACGCCGGGATCTATGTCGGCGAGGGGCGTTTCGTCCACGCCCCGGCCACCGGCGGTACGGTCAAGCTCGACAGCCTCGACAAGCCTTATTGGCAGAAAGCCTGGCTGAACGCCAAACGCGTCATCCAGCCATCAAACCTCGCCAAGCAATGATCTCTCCTGACGCACTGTGTTCAAAGGCTGTTGGCCAGCGAACACTCCACCGGTGGCTCCTGCAGATTGCGTTTTGACAATGGCCAAGTGCGATCGTATCTGCGCCGCATCGGTGCGCCATGTGCGATCCCTCGATTGACGCTCCCCAGTCAACCCTCTAACCTTCGCCGCATGTTTCAGGTGCCCGGGACTCATGGGTCCGCAGGGTGAAACAGGGAAGCCGGTGCGACCGCATGTTGCGATCAATCCCGGCGCTGCCTCCGCAACGGTAAATGAGTCAAGGCTACGCACGATGCCACTGTGTTCATTGAGCATGGGAAGGCGCCTGGCCCGCCCGCTTCGGCGGCAACTCATGAGTCCGGAGACCGGCCTGATCCATCGAACAGCATCACGGAGGGCGATGCTCTGCTGCAGGCCGGCCGTGTCCGGTGCCTGCTGTCAGTCTTTGCCTGCGCCCTCCGTTTGCCACACTTGCCCTCAAGCGGAGAGCTGAGATGAGCGAATCCCCCGAACGAGACGAACGCCACCTGGCGCGCATGCTGCGCAAAAAGGCGGTGATGGACGAGCGCATATCCAGCGCACCCAACGAATGTGGGTTGCTGCTGGTGCTGACCGGTAATGGCAAGGGCAAGAGCAGCTCTGCCTTCGGCATGCTCGCCCGCGCCATGGGGCATGGCATGCAATGCGGCGTCGTGCAGTTCATCAAAGGCCGCAACAGCACCGGCGAAGAGCTGTTCTTCCGCCGCTTCCCCGAGCAAGTGCGCTATCACGTCATGGGCGAAGGCTTTACCTGGGAAACCCAGGATCGGCAGCGTGACATTGCCGCAGCCGAATCTGCCTGGGCCGTGACCCGGGAAATGCTCAACGACGCTTCCCTGGGCCTGGTGGTTCTGGACGAGCTGAACATTGCCCTCAAGCACGGCTATCTTGACCTGGAGCAGGTGCTGAGCGACCTGCAGGCGCGTCCGCCCATGCAGCACGTCATCGTCACCGGTCGCGGTGCAAAACAAGAGTTGATTGATCTTTCCGACACCGTGTCCGAGATCGGCGTGATCAAGCACGCCTTTCAAGCGGGCATCAAGGCGCAAAAAGGCATCGAGCTGTGAGTGATCGCCAACCCCGGCATTGCCCGGCCGTGTTGATCGCCGCGCCCGCATCAGGCCAAGGCAAAACCACCGTCACTGCGGCACTGGCCCGCTTGCACCGCAATCAGGGGCGAAAGGTGCGGGTGTTCAAGTGCGGCCCCGACTTTCTCGATCCGATGATTCTTGAGCGCGCCAGCGGCCACCCGGTTTACCAGCTGGACATGTGGATGGTGGGCGAAGCCGAAAGCCGCCGCTTGTTGTGGGAAGCCGCCGCCGAAGCGGACCTGATTCTCATCGAAGGCGTCATGGGTCTGTTCGACGGCACGCCTTCGAGCGCGGACCTGGCCCGGCGCTTCGGCGTGCCCGTGCTGGGGGTCATCGATGGCACGGCCATGGCGCAAACCTTTGGCGCTCTGGCGCTGGGTCTGGCGCGTTATCAGCCGGACCTGCCGTTCGCGGGTGTGCTGGCCAACCGCGTCGGTACGGTGCGCCACGCGCAGTTGCTGGAAGGCAGTTTGACCGAGGGCCTGCGCTGGTACGGTGCGCTGTCCCGCGAGACCGGCATCGAACTGCCCAGCCGTCACCTCGGGCTGGTTCAGGCCAGCGAACTGAACGATCTGGACGCGCGCCTGGATGCCGCTGCCGCAGCGCTGGGCAGCACCTGCGATGCCACGCTGCCGCCGCCGGTGACCTTTACCGCGCCGGAGCATGTTCCTGCCGAACCTTTACTCGCCGGTGTACGCATTGCGATCGCCCACGATGAAGCCTTCGCCTTCTTCTACGGCGCGAGCCTGGACCTGTTGCGGGAAATGGGCGCCGAGTTGCTGTTCTTTTCGCCGATCCGCGACCGCGAGTTGCCCGACGCAGATGGCCTGTATCTGCCAGGCGGTTACCCGGAACTGCACCACACGGCCCTCGCTGAAAATCATGGGATGCGTGCTGCCATTCGCGCCCATCATGCGGCCGGCAAACCGCTCCTCGCGGAATGCGGGGGCATGTTGTACCTGCTCGACGCCCTGACCGATGTTGAGGGTCAGCGTGCTGAAGGGGTTGGCTTGCTCAAGGGCGAAGCGGTGATGCAAAAACGGCTGGCGGCGCTGGCGCTGCAATCGGTCGAGCTTCCGGAAGGCACGCTGCGCGGCCACACGTATCACCATTCCCTGACCAGCACCGAACTCACGCCTATCGCCCGTGGCCTCAGCCCCAACGGCGGCCGTGGCGCTGAGGCGGTGTACCGCGAGGGGCGCATGACTGCTTCCTACGTGCATTTCTACTTCCCCTCAAATCCTCAGGCGGTGGCGGCGCTGTTTTTGCCATGAACATGCCTGATCTGGGGCTTCTGTCGCTGTCTCCTTGTGGGAGCGAGCTTGCTCGCGAAGGCTGTCTGTCTGATGTATTTGTCTGGCTGACCCAGCGCTTTCGCGAGCAAGCTCACTCCCACAATGGCTGCATCGACGGTGATTCCTGTGTTTCAAACGCGGGGCAGGCAATCCATGACTGACCACACCTTCACCGATCCCGAACGCGCCGCCGTTTACCGCGCCATCGCCGAGCGTCGAGACATGCGTCACTTCGCAGGCGGCGTGGTTGCGCCCCAATTGTTGAATCGTCTGCTGGAAGCAGCTCACCACGCCCCGAGCGTCGGGCTGATGCAGCCGTGGCGCTTCATCCGCATCACCGATTCGGCGCTGCGTGCGCAGATACAAGCCCAGGTGGAAGAAGAGCGCATCCGCACTGCCGAAGCACTGGGCGAGCGTTCCGACGACTTCATGAAGCTCAAAGTCGAGGGCATCACCGATTGCGCCGAAGTGCTGGTTGCAGCGCTGATGGATGACCGTGAAAAGCATATCTTCGGCCGCCGGACCTTGCCGGAAATGGACATGGCCTCGTTGTCGTGCGCCATTCAAAACCTATGGCTGGCGGCGCGCGCCGAGGGCCTGGGGATGGGCTGGGTGTCGTTGTTCGAGCCACAGGCACTGGCCGAGTTGCTCAAGATGCCAACCGGTTCGAAACCCCTGGCCATTCTGTGTCTGGGCCCGGTCAAGGAATTTTACCCGGCACCGATGCTGGTGCTGGAGGGCTGGGCGCAGCCGCGCGCGGTGCAAGAGCTGGTGTACCAGAACACATGGGGAGTGACTGAATGAGTGTGGCGTTATTGAGCGTCGCCGGGGTGGCGCTGGACGCGCTGCTCGGTGAGCCCAAACGGAACCACCCGTTGGTAGCGTTCGGTCGTTTTGCCGAGCGCATCGAACAACGCCTGAATGCGGCCGGCAGGGGCTGGCGCAGCCATGGCGTGACGGCCTGGTTTATCGCTGTGGTCCCGCTGACACTGATTGCAACGCTGCTCAGTTGGCTGCCGTTCATTGGCTGGCTGGTGGAAGTGCTGGCGCTGTATTGCGCGCTGGGTTTGCGCAGTCTGGGTGAGCACGTCGAACCGGTGGCCGAGGCGCTGCGCAGCGACAATCTGGACGAAGCCCGTCGACGGGTGGGCTATCTGGTCAGCCGGCAGACTGCGGAGCTGGACAGTACCGAAGTGGCGCGTGCGGCGACCGAGTCGGTGCTGGAAAACGGCAGCGACGCCGTGTTCGCGGCGATCTTCTGGTTCGTTGTGCTCGGCGCACCGGGCGTCGTGCTTTACCGCCTGAGCAATACGCTCGACGCGATGTGGGGCTATCGTAACGAACGCTTTGAACGCTTCGGCTGGGCGGCGGCTAAAATCGATGACCTGCTCAACTATATTCCGGCCCGCCTGGTAGCGCTGACCTACGCGCTGCTGGGCACCACACGACTTGCGCTGCGTTGCTGGCGCACCCAGGCACCGAAGTGGGACAGCCCCAACGCCGGGCCGGTAATGGCTGCCGGTGCTGGCGCTTTGGGCGTCGAACTCGGTGGCCCGGCGATTTACCACGGCGAGCTGCATGATCGCGCGACCTTGGGCGACGGCGTGCCGGCGGACGCCGACTCGATTGATCGCGGTTGGCAACTGGTGCAGCGCGGCGTGTGGCTGTGGTTGCTGATCTTGTGTCTGGGGACAGAATTTTATGCTTGAACACGGCGGCCGATTGCGTGGAGCAGTCCTGAAGTACGGCATTGATGAAGCGGACTGGCTTGACCTGTCCAGCGGCATATCACCCTGGTCCTGGCCCGTTCCGGCCATCCCGGAAGCTGCGTGGGCGCGCCTGCCGGAAACCGAAGACGGCCTGGAAGCCGCTGCTCGCCGATACTACGGCGCCGTGGACGTGTTGCCGGTGGCCGGTTCTCAAGCCGCCATTCAGACCCTGCCGCGCTTGCGTCAGACCGGCAAGGTCGGCGTGCTGTCTCCGTGTTATGCCGAGCATGCCGAAGCCTGGCGCAGCAACGGGTTTCTGGTGCGAGAGGTGCTCGAGCATGAGGTGGAGCGTTTCATTGACCTGATCGACGTGCTCGTCGTGGTCAACCCGAACAACCCTACCGGGCTGAGCCTGCCGCCCGAACGCCTGCTGGAATGGCACGCACGTCTGGCCCAGCGTGGCGGCTGGCTGGTGGTCGACGAAGCGTTCATGGACAACACGCCAGAACTGAGCCTGGCCGCCTACACCCAGCGCTCGGGGCTCATCGTGCTGCGTTCGTTCGGCAAGTTTTTTGGACTGGCCGGCGTGCGCCTGGGCTTTGTGCTGGCCGAATCGCGTTTTCTGAAAGTCATGGCACGGCAGATCGGTCCCTGGTCGGTCAGCGGCCCGACCCGCATCCTCGGACAGGCATGCCTGAATGACGTCGCAGGCCACCAGCGCCAGCGCTTACGCACCGAACAGGCGGGTCAGCGGCTGGTCGAGGTGCTGGATCGCCACGGCTTCGCCCCCATGGGCGGCTGCGCGCTTTTTCAATGGCTGATCACGCCGCTGGCCGAGGATGTGTACGAGTTCTGCGCACAACGCGGCGTCCTTCTACGCCTCTTTACCCACAACAGCAGCCTGCGTTTCGGACTGCCTCGCGACGAGGCTGACTGGCAGCGTCTGGAGCAGGTGCTGAGCGAATTCTCCCGGGATCGAGCATGAACGTCGGCAAGACCCTGATGGTGCAGGGCACCACCTCCGACGCGGGTAAAAGTACGCTGGTGACGGCCATCTGCCGCTGGCTGACCCGCCAGGGTGTTCGCACCGTGCCGTTCAAGCCACAGAACATGGCGCTCAACAGCGCCGTGACAGCGGATGGCGGCGAGATCGGCCGAGCGCAGGCAGTGCAAGCGCAGGCGTGCGGGCTCGCGCCGCATACCGACATGAATCCGGTGCTGCTCAAGCCCAACAGTGACACCGGCGCACAGGTGATCATTCACGGTCGCGCTGTCACGACCATGAACGCTGTGGCGTATCACGATTACAAAGCGATCGCCATGCAGGCGGTGCTCGCCTCCCATCGGCGGCTCAGTGAAAACTGGCCCGTGGTCATGGTGGAAGGCGCCGGGTCGCCGGCAGAGATCAACCTGCGCGCAGGCGACATCGCCAATATGGGCTTTGCCGAAGCGGTGGATTGCCCGGTATTGCTGGTGGCCGATATCAATCGTGGCGGGGTCTTCGCACATCTGGTCGGCACGCTGGAGTTGCTGTCGCCCAGCGAACAGGCGCGCGTCAAAGGCTTCATCATCAATCGGTTTCGCGGCGACATCGCGTTGTTGCAGCCCGGCCTGGATTGGCTTGAACAGCGCACCGGCAAGCCCGTGGTCGGCGTGCTTCCCTACGTGATGGACTTGCACCTGGAAGCTGAAGACGGACTTGACCAGCGCCAGACCGATAAAGCCGAGCAGGTGATCAATGTCGTGGTCCCGGTGTTGCCGCGCATCAGCAATCACACCGACTTCGACCCGCTGCGGCTGCATCCGCAGGTCAACCTGCAGTTTGTCGGGCCGGGGCAAGCCATTCCGCCCGCCGATCTGATTATCCTGCCCGGCTCGAAAAGCGTACGCAGTGATCTGGCCTACCTGCGCGCCAACGGCTGGGACACCGCCATTCAACGTCACCTGCGCTATGGCGGCAAAGTGCTGGGTATTTGCGGTGGGCTGCAAATGCTCGGCGAGCAGTTGCACGACCCGCTGGGGCTCGAGGGTGCTGCCGGGTCCAGTCCGGGTCTGGGACTGTTGGCCTTGAACACGGTGCTCGAAGAAGAGAAACAACTGCGCAACGTGAGCGGTCGACTGACCCTAGAAGGCGCAGAGGTGACGGGGTACGAAATTCACGCGGGCGTGACAACGGGTCCTGCGCTGGAGCAGCCTCTGGTGGCGTTGGCGGACGGACGCAGCGATGGCGCGCGCAGTCTCGATGGCCAAGTACTGGGGACCTACTTGCACGGGCTGTTCGAGAACCCGGCGTCGAGCAGCGCCTTGCTTCGCTGGGCCGGGCTGCAAAACGTGCAGCCGGTCGATTATCACGCGTTGCGCGAGCGCGACATCGAGCGCTTGGCCGATCTGGTGGAAGCCCACCTGGACGGCCAATTACTGCGTGAACTCTGCGGCCTGGAGCAACCCTGATGCTGCAATTTATTCTGGGCGGTGCACGCTCCGGCAAAAGCCGATTGGCCGAAAAACTGGCCAGCGACAGTGGGCTGGACGTGATCTATATCGCCACCAGCCAGCCGCTGGACGGCGAAATGAATCAGCGCGTCGCGTTGCATCGCCAGCGTCGCCCGCAGCAGTGGGGGCTGATCGAGGAGCCTGTTGAACTGGCGCGCGTTCTCCGGGACAACGCCGGCGCCGGACGCTGCCTGTTGGTGGATTGCCTGACGCTGTGGCTGACCAATCTGCTGATGCTGGACGATCCGCAACGCCTCACCGAGGCGCGCGATGCATTGCTCGACAGCCTCGCGCAACTGCCCGGCGAAATCATTTTTGTCAGCAACGAAACCGGGCTGGGCGTCGTGCCCCTCGGAGAGCTGACCCGTCGTTACGTCGATGAGGCCGGCTGGCTGCATCAGGCGCTGGCCGAACGCTGCCATCGCGTGGTGTTCACCGTTGCCGGACTGCCGATGACCCTGAAAGGACCTGCACTATGAACAACGTCTGGTGGCTCACACCTGCCCGAGAAGTCGATCAGGCCAGCCGCGAAGATGCGCTGGCCCGACAGCAGCAACTGACCAAGCCGAGCGGTTCGCTGGGGCGTCTGGAACAGGTCGCGGTCCAACTGGCCGGGCTGCAAGGGAGTCCGCGGCCGAAGGTTGACGAGGTCTGGATCGCGATTTTTGCGGGTGACCACGGTGTAGTGGCTGAAGGCGTCTCAGCGTACCCGCAGGCGGTGACCGGTCAAATGCTGCACAACTTCATCATGGGCGGCGCGGCCATCAGCGTGTTGGCCCGGCAACTCTCGGCGCAGCTGGATGTGGTCGACCTGGGTACGGTGGCGCGCCTCAACCTGCCGGGTGTTCGGCACCTCAACCTCGGCCCGGGCACGGCGAACTTTGCTCAGGGCCCGGCGATGAGCGAAGCCCAGCTTCAAGCCGCGCTGGACGGTGGGCGCGATAGCGTTCTACGTGCCAGTGCGGCAGGTGCGCAATTGTTCATCGGCGGGGAAATGGGGATCGGTAATACCACCGTCGCCACGGCGCTGGCCTGTGCGTTGCTCGAATGCCCGGCTGCCTCGCTGGTGGGTCCTGGGACCGGCCTGGATGCGCAGGGCGTTAGCCACAAGGCTCAGGTGATCGACCGCGCACTGCGGCTGCATGCTCAATCCATCGGCGACCCGCTCGGCAGCCTTCGCGCCTTGGGTGGGTTCGAGGTTGCGGCGTTGGTCGGCGCGTACCTCGCGTGCGCTCAGGAGGGCATGGCAGCGCTGGTCGATGGCTTTATCTGCACGGTGGCGGCGCTGGTGGCAGTGCGCATCAATCCGTCCTGTAGGGCATGGCTGTTTTTCGCTCATCGTGGCGCCGAGCCGGGCCACCGTCTGGTGCTGGAAGCCTTGCAGGCCGAACCCTTGCTTGATTTAGGCTTGCGCCTGGGTGAAGGCAGCGGTGCAGCGCTCGCGGTCCCGCTGTTGCGCCTGGCCTGTGAACTGCACAACGGCATGGCAACATTTGCCGAAGCCGCCGTGGCAGACCGTCCCGCATGAGCCTGCGCCTGGACTTGTTGCGCCATGGCGAGACCGAATTGGGTGGCGGGCTGCGCGGGAGCATCAACGACGCGCTGACCGACGCTGGCTGGCAGCAGATGCGTGCGGCGGTGCTCGACCATGGGCCATGGAATGTGATCGTCAGTTCGCCGCTGCAACGCTGCGCGCGCTTCGCTGAGGAACTGGCTGCGCAGCTGGGCTTGCCGGTCGAGCAGGAAGCGGATTTTCAGGAGCTGCACTTTGGCGACTGGGAAGGGCAGAGCCCCGCGCAGTTGATGGAAACTGACGCAGCGGGGCTGGGGCGCTTCTGGGAAGACCCGTACGCCTTTACCCCGCCCAACGGCGAACCGGTGCAGGCATTTGCTAGCCGAGTACTCGCTGCCGTTGAAAGGTTGCAGAACGCACATGATGGCAAGCGCGTGCTGTTGATCAGTCACGGTGGGGTCATGCGTTTGTTGTTGGCCCGCGCCCGTGGCCTGCCGCGCGAGCAACTGCTGCAGGTCAGCGTGCCTCACGGTGGCCTGTTTGGCCTCGACGTGCAGGCCGATGGTCAGTTGATGGAGCGCTGAATGCTGCCTTTCTGGATCGCTTTGCAGTTCCTCAGCAGCTTGCCGATTCGTCTGCCGGGCATGCCGACCCCGCAGCAATCGGGGCGCTCGTTGTTGTTTTATCCCTTGGTAGGGCTGTTGTTCGGCCTGCTGCTGTTGGCGCTCGATCAAGTCCTGGAAGGCTCGCCGTTGCTGTTGCATGCGGCCTTGCTGCTGGGCGCCTGGGTGATGCTCAGCGGTGGACTGCATCTGGACGGTCTGGCCGACAGCGCTGACGCCTGGCTGGGTGGATTCGGTGACCGCGAGCGCACGCTGGTCATCATGAAAGACCCGCGCAGCGGCCCCATCGCTGTGGTCACGCTGGTGGTGGTCTTGTTGTTGAAGTTCAGCGCTGCACTTGCGCTGATTGAGGCGCACTGCAGCCTTGGCCTGTTGCTGGCCCCGGTGATTGCCCGCACGGCCATGCTGGCATTGTTTATGAACACACCTTATGTTCGCCCCGGCGGGCTGGGCCAGGCGCTCGCCGACCATCTGCCGCGCAAGGCCGGCTTGCGTGTGCTAGCGACGGTGGCTCTGTTTTGCGTATTCATGGGCGGCTGGGCTGCGGTATGCGTGTTGCTGATCTGCACCGGTAGTTTCTTCTGGCTGCGCCGGGTAATGATCCGGCGCTTGGGAGGCAGTACAGGCGATACCGCCGGGGCCATGCTGGAGCTGCTCGAAACCCTGGTGCTGGTCACATTGGCGCTGATGTGAGATGGATAGACGCGGCGTGCCCATGGCAAACGACGCGTCGCTGACGTACGTTGTGTCAGCCGATAAAGATGGCGCTGAACCACCGCGTTCGCCAGCAAGCCGGCTCCTACGGTCTGCGGCCATAATCGGGTCCTACAGCCTGCGCGCCCAAGGCGTAGACGAAATTGGCGGAGAGTGCCATGCGACGCATCCCTGTAGGAGCCGGCTCGCTGGCGAACCGGTGGTGTCAGCCGATAAAGATGGCGCAGAGCCAATGCGTTCGCCAGCAAGCCGGCTTCTACGGTCTGCAGCCATAATCGGGTCCTACAGACTGCGCGCCCAAGGCGTCGACGGAATTGGCGGAGAATGCCATGCGCCGTGTCCTTGTAGGAGCCGGCTTGCTGGCGAACCGGTTGTGTCAGCCGATAAAGATGGCGCAGACCCAACGCGTTCGCCAGCAAGCCGGCTCCTTCGGTCTGCTGCAATAATCGGGTCCAACAGCCTGCGCGACCAAGGCGTCGACGAATCGGCGGCGGGTGCCATGCGACGCATCACTGTAGGAGCCGGCTTGCTGGCGAACTTGTCGTGTCAGCCGATAGAGATGGCGCAGAGCCAATGCGTTCGCGAGGAAGCCGGCTCCTAGAGACAGAATCAGGCTCTACAGCTTGGGTTACCAAGGCAGCGGTCAGCATCGGTGCTAGAGCGGGGCCGGAGGTCGCACCAGGCTTCGTTCATAGATTCAATCCATCGTGTACCGGGAAAGCCGGAGAGGTGTCATGCATAGCGTTGCTCTGGTCGTCTACCCCCAATTCCAATCCCTCAGCCTGTCAGTCGGGTCGGTGCTGACCTGCGCGAACCTCATGCAAGGCGAGGCGGCGTACTCCTTCCATCTGGTGTCCGAGAGCGGCGGGGCGGTCATGTCATCCGAGGGCTTTGCGGTGAACACTACGCCGTTACAGCCCGACGGCTACGACACCACCATCGTCAGTGGCTACATGGACCTGCAATTGCCAACGCTCAGCCTGCTTGAGTTCGTCCGCGCTGCGTCCGTTCAATCGCGCCGGGTAGCGTCGCTGTGCACGGGCGGCTTCGTACTGGCCGAGGCCGGGCTGCTGGACGGCAAACGCGCGACCATGCACTGGCTCCACGCGCCAGAGTTTCGCAAGCGCTACCCGAACGTTCGCGTGGAAGATGACAAACTGTTTACCGTGGACGGCCAGATCTGGACCGGCGCCGGCATGAGCGCAGGTCTGGACCTCGCACTGGCTATGGTGGAGAACGACCTTGGCGCCGACATCGCACGCCAGGTTGCGCGCAAACTGGTGGTCTATCAGCGGCGTGGCAGTGAGCAATCGCAGTTGTCGACGCTGCTGGAGCTGGACCCCAAGTCTGATCGCGTGCGACTGGCCCTGGCCTACGCCCGCGAAAACCTCACGAGCGACCTTTCCATCGACGCCCTCGCGGCGATTGCCCGGTTGAGCCCGCGCCAGTTCAGTCGCGTGTTTCGTGAGGAAACCGGGCAGACGCCGGCCAAAGCCGTCGAGTGCCTGCGGGTGGAGGTGGCGCGCGCCATGATGGAAACCAGTCGCCACCCCATCGAGGTGGTCGCCCGTGAGGCCGGCTTCGGTGATCGGGAACGAATGCGTCAGGCGTTTCTTCGCACCTTTGGCGAGCCGCCGCAGGCCATGCAGCGAGCGTTCACTGGCTAAACAGCGAAGGGTCGCTCGCGGCTGTGTTGCCGCCCCGTCAGGCATCACTAGGCATTCGCGGCGCGGCAGAGTAGCGTGTCATCAGCGCCCTTTGCCTTGCCCGACCTAGAACGGATACCGCCATGCCCCTTCGCTGGATTCATGTGCCTCTGCTATTGCTTGCCCTCAGCGGCGCAGCCATGGCGGCTGATTGCCCACCGCTGCTTCAGGGCGAATTGCCCAAGCTGCGCGCCAAACAGAACATCGATTTGTGCAAGACGTTCGCAGGCAAGCCGATGGTGGTGGTCAACACCGCCAGTTTCTGTGGCTTCGCGCCGCAGTTCAAAGGCCTGGAGGCGTTGAACCAGCGCTTCAAGGGCGAGGGGCTGGAAATCCTCGGTGTGCCGTCCGATGACTTCTTGCAGGAATCCAAAGACGCCGCCGAAACCGCCAAAGTCTGCTACGTGAACTACGGCGTGACCTTCGCCATGACCGAGCCGCAGCCCGTGAGCGGCGCCGACGCCATCAACCTGTTCAAGGTCTTGGCGCAGCAGAGCAGTGCGCCTCGCTGGAATTTCTACAAATATGTGGTGGACCGCAAAGGCAATGTGGTCGCCAGCTTCTCCAGCAACACCGCGCCCGATGACCCCGCGCTGATCTCAGCCATTGAGAAGGCGATCGCGTCTGCGCCTTGAGCCCGTTTTGCCACTGGCTTCGGGTTTAAACCCGCTCCAACGAAAAACCCCGCAGGCATCGCTGGCTGCGGGGTTTTTCTGTATGGCGGACAGGTGATGTGCCTGTCCCGCCAACGGCATCAGAAGCGGTAGGTCATGCCCACGCCAAAACCATTGGCGCTGTTTTCATACTTGGCGTTGTAGGACTGGCCCAAGGCATTGGCGTCGCTGACCTTGACGTCTTCTTCCTGCAGGTAGGAATAAGCCACGTCGATGGTGAGGTCTTCGGTCGGGCTGTAACCGGCGCCCAGGCTGAAGATCGTACGGTCACCCGTTGGGATGCGCGGCGAGCGGTTCTCGTTGTTGGTCGGCGACTGGTCGAATGACAGACCGGTACGCAACACCCACTGCTTGTTCAACTGGTACGAAGTACCCACGGCGTAGGCCCAGGTGTCATGCCAGTTTTGCTCTTCGCTGATGGTGCCGACCAGAGATTGGGTAGCGTCGCGGCGAGAGACCGGGGTGATGCCGGAGTTTTTGACAGTAATGTCTTCCAGGCGGCTCCAGCGTGTCCACGTCGCACCGGCGTACAGCTTCCACGCGTCATTCATTTTCTGAGTGACGGAGAAGTCGACGGTTTCCGGAGTGTCGATGTTCAGCTTCGCGTCATAGCGACCGCCTGGCAGGATGGCCGAAGGCACGCCAGCCCCGGGGGTCACTTCAGTGTGGCCTTCAAGCTTGTAGGTCACTTTGGAATGGTAAGTCAGACCCACGCTGGTGGTGTCGGTGGCTTGCACCAGGATACCGGCATTGAAACCGTAGCCTACGTCATCGCCTTTGACCTGGACACGGCCGTCGCCGGTGCGTGCACCCAGCAGCGGGCTCACGTTCAGCGCTGATTCCAGCGCACCGGAGATACGGTTGATGGTCGGACCGAAGCCGATCGACACTTTGTCATTGAAGGCGTAGCTGACCGTCGGCTGGAACGTCACGACTTTCACGATGCTCTTGCTGCCGAAGTTGCGGCCCTGGAAGCTGTTTTCGTAGTCGGTCACCAGACCAAACGGGGCGTAGACACCGAAGCCGAATGCCCAGTGTTCGTCTACCGGGTTGACATAGAAGCCCATCGGCACGGCGATGAAAGGCACCATGTCGCCCTTGTTTGTGCCGGTGCTTCTGCCGCTGGTGTCGGTGATATCGGTTTTGGCATCGATTGCAGCGACCCCCACGGTCGCTTGCGCGCGCTTGAGCTTCGACATGCCGGCGGGGTTGCCGTACACGATGCTGGCGTCGTCAACAGAAGAGGTACGGCCCGCAAACCCGGTCCCCATCCCGCTGATGCTTTGTTCGTTGAGGGCAAAACCGGAAGCGAAAATCTGAGTGGAGGCAAGTGTAATGGCGAGACTGAGGCTGGATTTGATCATTGTTTTTTTCATTGTTAGAACTCCTGTTGATCACCGCGCGGAAATTACCAATATTTCTCACTACGCGCTATAGCCTGGAGCAGCCGATTTAGAGCGGTTTTTGTAGGACAATCCTGAAAGTTCGTGGCGTTTTCACCTAAAACCGGCGGGTCACGAAATGGCCGCCGAGGGCTGAAACAGTGGGCTGACCCATGTTTGCCAGGCTGAAGTGAAATACTGGAGCTGCCCTTCGGGTTGAAATATCTCGCGCCACATTTGTGCCATGGCCAACGAATCATCAGCGTGTGGCAACGAAATTTGACTGGCTTCGATCATTAACCAGGCGATCGCGGTGGCGTAACGCAAATTTACCGTCAGCTCCATATCGGGGCCGGTCAGGAAGGCGTGCTGGCTGGCGAGCCCTCGAACGAGGCTGGCGAGGTCCGGATCCAGCGCCAGGTATTCGTCCCAAAGTCGGCGGTGCTGGGCGTCAGCGATGCTGTAGAGGCCATGACCGCGCTGGCTGTCCAGTTCAGCCCCCAACGCGGACTGACATGCGGCAACGCCCAGCAAAAAGGCTTCTGCGGCCTGATTGTATCGATCGAGGTACAGGAGAGTCGGGCGAATAACGTAGGAACACAGTTCACTGGCGGCGATTCCCATAAAACCCTCTGGGGTTGGTGGGTCGGCGGACCCCGACGCTTGGCAGCAGTAATGGAGCGGGCCCGCCGGCAGCGACCTGCGCCGCTGACTTGAAGTGTAGTGTGATATTTGCGCTGTAAAGGGCTGTTTTAAGGAGGGTTCGTCGGCGCGAGCAGCGCGCGAACCGGAGGCCGGAGGTAGCTCTGACGCTTTTCTCTAGATAAAACAGGCACAAAAAAGCCCCACCTGTATGAGGTGAGGCCTTGTCGATGCAGCTTTACATGCCGACGGGCGGTATCAGGCAACCAGTGCCTGACGGGTCCGTTCGATCACAGCCTGCAGTGGCGCAGGGCTGGAGTATTGATCCGGGTACAGACGCTCGCTGTGGCGGGCGATACCGTGCTCGTTGACGATGGTGAAGCTGAAGCAGCCTTTGCGCGCTGCCATGATCAGGCAGTTCATTGGAGCAAAAGCGTTGGTCAGTGTGCGAATAGCGTTTTGAGTCTGGATATGAGTAGTCATGGTTTCGGTGTTTCCTGAATCGACACGCAATAAGAGGCGTGCAATATAAAAACGTTCCAGTAAACGCGGACCGATGCTCGAATGCGAGTCAGTGGCAGGGCGCAGAACCTGTCTGGAACAAAAGCAGCCAGTTGAGCGCATATAAAATGTGGCGCGGGGCTGACTGGTAGGTACTTAGGAGGGCAGGCAACACAACATGAGCGAAGGTTCGATGCTCGAGGTGAAGATCCTGATCAATTTGCAGGCTGGTTGAGCAGTGCATGAGTTGCCTGAACACCCCTCCGTTTTGCCGGTAGGAGGTGAGAGGTCATGCCTGGAAACCATCGAGGTGATCGATCCCTTTTTTCAATCCATTCGCTCAGTTGGCGAACCGGGATTGGGGGATTTAGTCGATCAGAATTGACTTTCAGCTTGGTACTAACGGCGGCGATGCTAATGGACTTGCTCACACATGGCAAGCATTGAATTACTAAATACGCCCGGCAGCGCGTGTAAGTGTCTGCAGGGTGGCGCAACGGTGGGTAGCTCTGCGCTTTGTTTGCGCAAATGCCAACGGGCGTGCGCGGATGGAAAACCCGCCTGATCGGAGGCAGATTTTGACTTGTGCACATTGCGAAAGGTATCTGTCATGTCACTGTCACGTCCGCCGCTAACCGCTTGATTTAATGCAACGAATTATTAAGTCAATGAAAACCATCGTTTTTTTACGCTGGTGAAAAAATCGTCAGTTTGAACGCAGGCCCCATTCTGCGTGCGTTTGCGGAAGCTTAAGGGGTGTTGTCCACTGACTTATCCACAGGTTCTGTGGATTGTCCCAACCGCTGGCTCTACCTCGGGGCTCTCGCCAGCTTTATCTCCGCTTTGCAGCCTTTTGCGGGTTGTTTTATCGAGATCGGACGTCTGCATCGGTTCTGCGCATAATGCGGTCTGCATCAACGTGGAGTCGCAATGTTATGGTTTTTGATTTAACCAGCCTGCTACTGGGTTTGGCAGGCGCGGGCGTACCCTTGCTGGTAGTAGCGTGGCAACTGCACCGCCGCCTCGCACAACGTGAGGCAGACAGCCTGTTACTTGATGAGCGCTTGAGTAATGCGCAGATGGCCCAGGACGGTCTCAACGCCCAGCTCGACGCCAGCCGCGACGAAATCAGCGATCTTGCTCAAGCCAATGCGGTCAAGCAGGCAGATCTGGCGGCGTTGCGCCGTGAAGTCGAGTTATTGCGTCAGCAGCACGAGGGAGCGCGGGAGGCACAGGCGGAATGGGCCCACGAGCGGACTGCCCGTGAGGCCGAGCTGCGCCGCCTGGACGCCCAGTGCGCATCATTGGGCGCCGAGCTTCGCGAACAGCAAGACAGTCACCAGCAGCGCCTCACCGATTTGCAGGGCTCTCGCGATGAGCTGCGTGCGCAGTTTGCCGAGCTGGCGGGGAAAATCTTCGATGAGCGCGAGCAACGCTTCGCCGAGACCAGCCAGCAGCAGTTGGGGCAACTGCTGAACCCGCTCAAGGAACGCATTCAATCCTTTGAAAAGCGCGTCGAAGAGAGTTACCAAAATGAAGCCCGGGAGCGGTTCTCGCTCAGCAAGGAGCTGGAGCGATTGCAGCAGCTCAATCTGCGTTTGAGCGATGAAGCCACCAACCTCACCCGCGCGCTCAAAGGGCAGAAGACACAGGGTAATTGGGGCGAGCTGATCCTGGAGCGTGTCCTCGAGCATGCGGGACTTGAGAAAGGTCGTGAGTACCAGACGCAAGTCAGTCTCAAAGGCCCTGACGGCGAGCGCTTTCAACCGGACGTGTTGATTATGCTGCCGGGTGATAAACAGGTGGTGGTGGACGCCAAGGTCAGCCTCACCGCTTATCAGCAGTACGTTTCGGCCGACGATGAGGTGATCTCGCAGGCGGCCCTGAAGCAGCACGTGCTGTCGTTGCGCAATCATGTCAAAGGTCTTTCGGGCAAGGATTACAAACGGCTTGAAGGGCTGCACAGCCTCGATTTCGTATTGCTTTTCGTACCCATAGAAGCGGCGTTTTCGGCGGCATTGCAAGCCGAGCCGAACATGTTTCAGGAGGCCTTCGACCGCAACATCGTGATTGTCAGCCCGACCACTTTGCTGGCCACGCTCAGGGTCATTGACAGCCTGTGGAAGCAAGAGCGGCAAAGCCAGAACGCTCGTGAGATCGCGGAGCGGGCAGGGTGGCTGTACGACAAATTCGTTTTGTTCATTCAGGACCTGGACGAGGTCGGCAACCGGCTTCAGCAACTCGACAAAGCATACAGTGCCGCGCGCAACAAGTTGGTCGAAGGGCGCGGCAACCTCGTCAGCCGCAGCGAGCAACTCAAGCTGTTGGGGGCGCGAGCCAGTAAAAGTCTGTCGCCTGACTTGCTGGAGCGGGCCATGACCGATCCAGAAGGCCTGATGCAGTTGCCGGAGTGACCTGTAGCCAGGGATGACCCTGTCGTCTCTGGCTTTTGTACCATCAGCCCCACCCCAATCGTATACAAAAAGCAGCATCTCCGACTTGCGTCGCTTTTGCTCTGTCTCGCACCGTCATTGATCACGCTGCACTGCCAGCAGGCGTTCTGCCATGAGTTCGGTCAGAAGTCCGGGTCTGTCCTGACGCAGGCGGGTACCGCGCACCCCTCTGTTTCAGCACCTCGCCTGGCTTTTCAACGGAGAGTGGCACGCATTCTGCGTATTGGTTCGTATACAACCCGTGCTTGCTCTCGTACCCAGTGTGAGAATCAGTTGAGCGCGGGCCGCTTCATCCGACAAGGGAGAAATGCGATGAACGAGCCAATGCCCCAAGGTTATAGCCCCCGCCTGTACAACCAAGACCTCGGCCCTGTTCCGCAGAAGTGGACGTGGTACAACATCTTCGCGTTCTGGATGAGCGACGTGCACAGCGTGGGCGGCTACGTATTTGCTGCCAGCCTGTTCGCACTGGGGCTGGCCAGTTGGCAAGTGTTGATCGCTCTTCTGGTCGGCATCTGCATCATTCAAGTGATTGCGAATCTGCTCGCAAAGCCCAGTCAGCAAGCGGCGGTGCCTTATCCCGTGATCTGCCGTCTCGCGTTTGGTGTGTTCGGTGCGAACATCCCCGCGGTGATTCGCGGCCTGATTGCTGTGGCGTGGTACGGCGTGCAAACGTACCTGGCTTCAAGCGCGCTGATCATCGTAGTGCTGCGCTTCTTCCCGCAGATGTCAGTGTTTGCGGAGCCGCAGTTCGCCGGCCTGTCTTACTTGGGCTGGTTCGGTTTCCTGGCCCTTTGGGTGGTTCAGGCTGCTGTGTTCTGGACCGGCATGGATTCGATCCGCCGTTTCATCGACTGGGCCGGCCCCGTCGTCTATGCGGTGATGTTCATACTGGCCGGCTGGATCGTGTGGAAGGCGGGTTGGGCCAACATCAGCTTTACCCTGTCCGAGAAATCACTCACCGGTTGGGAGGCTGTTTCCCAGGTCATCATGGCCACTGCGCTGGTGGTGTCCTACTTTTCGGGTCCAACGCTCAACTTCGGTGACTTTAGCCGGTATTGCCGCAGCATGGCCGAGGTCCGCCGAGGTAACTTTTGGGGCCTGCCGATCAACTTCCTCGCGTTCTCGCTGGTGACCGTCGTGATTGTATCGGGCACGTTGCCGGTCTTCGGGGAAATGCTGCATGACCCGATTGCCACCGTCGCGCGTATCGACAACGACGTGGCGGTCTTGCTGGGCGCATTCGCCTTCGTCACTGCGACCATCGGTATCAATATCGTCGCCAACTTCGTTTCACCGGCGTTCGATTTCGCCAACGTCGCGCCGAGCAAGATCAGCTGGCGGGCGGGTGGAATGATCGCCGCCGTTGCGTCGATCTTCATCACGCCCTGGAATCTGTTTAACAACCCTGAGGTGATCCACTACACCCTGGATGTGCTTGCAGCGTTCATCGGGCCCCTGTTCGGCATCTTGCTGGTGGATTTCTACGTGATCAAAAAACAGCAGATCGACGTTGATGCGTTGTTCAACGACGGCCCGACCGGGCGCTATTGGTACAGCGGCGGGGTCAACTACACGGCAGTCAAGGCGCTGATCCTGGCAACGGTGGCCGGTATCGCGATTACCTTCATTCCGGCGTTGCAGCCAATGGCCAACTTTGCATGGTTTACAGGATGTTTCCTGGGGGGCGGGCTGTTCTATCTGTTCGCCAGACGTCGCCAGGCCCATGAATGCGTGGTGTTGACGCCCGCAGCGGCGGGTTGACGGAATACCGTTGGTCGCGTGCGGGCTTCGCAAAAGGGATTTGGACGGTCACATGATCATGCAAGGCCAAAAAAAATCCTGCCGCGACACTCGGTAGCAGGCGTAAAGTGCGCCTTAGCACTATGATCTGCCTTAAGCAGTTCGGACATTGGCTGCCGAGTATTTCCCTGAAGGGGGCGTTATATGAACAGCAAACTGCAAGAATGGCTTCACGATGTAGGCGTCGCGCTCGGTTTGATCGAGCCGCCCAAGCTGCAACCCGTTCCTGTGCGCACCAACGATGACGAACGTCGTCGCCCACGGCGCTGAGTGAGTCCACAGCAGGCTGAGCAAAGCGGTGCTATCGCCCGATAGCCCGCTCGTATTTTATCCTGGCCATTTGGCCATCCCCATGCCCAAAGCGACAATCATCCGCTGGAAAATTACCCGCTGATTGACCTCAGGTCAGTGGTGGCTGCGTTGTTTTTGTTCGATGAGAATAAGATCGATGAGCCCTTGAAGGGTCAATTGTCCGAAAGGCGAATGCACTGACGCTGCCGCTATATCGGCTTTGATACGAGGCGCCAGGTGGATACTGAAGTCGTTCTGCAATATCCAGAAAAACTCCTTGAAGTCGGCCTCGTCCAGTTCCAGTTCACTGAGCATGACGTCGTCTTGCCCCTGAATCAGGGATTTATCGACGAGGATTTTGCCGATCGTGTCGATCACGTGCTGTCTGACTTCGGTACGCTTCATGGCAGGTCTCTGTTTTGATTTAAGTGGTAATCACCCCAACATCAAAATACAGAGGGTTGTGGCGGCAATGCCCTGTAAGCAACCACCCTGGAAAAGCCGCAGCGCCATTGCGCAACGCTGGCAGTGTGTAATCAAGGCTAGCCTATCCTGGGGAAACCGGAATGCGGCGCAGCGATGGTTTTTTTGTAACAGTGCATGAAAAAGCGCCCGAAGGCGCTTGAGTAGGCTAAAGCACGGCTCTGTGTCACGTTATGGCACGCGAGAGTCCTCTCAGCGGCGCTCGACCCCAGGCAAAACGCATAACATTTCGTACAGAAGGTTCGCGCCCAGCAACGACGTGTTGCCGGTCGTGTCGTAGGGCGGGGAGACTTCGACCAAGTCGCAGCCGATCAGCTGCAGTCCCTGGCATCCGCGGATGATTTCAATCGCCTGAATGGTTGTCAGGCCGCCGATTTCCGGCGTGCCCGTGCCCGGAGCCCACGCCGGGTCGATACCATCAATATCGAAGCTCAGGTAAACCGGACCACCGCCCACTTTCTCGCGCACTTCAGCCATCAGCGGAGCCAGCGACTTGTGCCAGCATTCCTCTGCCTGGACCACCCGAAAACCCTGTTTGCGGCTCCAGTTAAAATCCTCGGCGGTATAGCCCTGGGCGCGAAGGCCAATCTGAACCACGCGATCGCAGTCCAGCAGGCCTTCCTCAACGGCTCTGCGGAACGTTGTGCCGTGGGCGATCTTCTCGCCGAACATGTGGTCGTTGACGTCCGCATGTGCGTCGATATGGACCAGCCCCACCTTGCCGTGCTTTTTATGCATCGCGCGCAGGATTGGCAGCGTGATGGTGTGATCCCCGCCCAGCGTCAGGGGGATGATGTTGTGCTCCAGAAAGCCGTCGTAGGCTTCTTCGATGATGCGCACAGCATCCAGCAGGTTGAAGGTGTTGATCGCCACGTCGCCGATGTCCGCGACTGAGAGCGAATCAAACGGCGCTGCGCCTGTGGCCATGTTGTAGGGGCGGATCATCACCGATTCCGCACGGATTTCCCGAGGCCCGAACCGTGTGCCGGCGCGCAGCGAGGTGCCGATGTCCAACGGCACACCGACAAAAGCAGCGTCCAGACCGGCTGCGGTTTGCAGGTGTGGGAGGCGCATCATGGTGGCGATGCCGGCGAAGCGCGGCATTTCGTTGCCGCCCAGTGGTTGGTGAAAAATCTTGTCCACAGGATTGCCTCATCGATTGAATCAAAAGGGGGGAGCTGACTTCCAGCGTGGCCTCGATTCTGTTGATCGGCCCATCGGTGAACAATCGCCCACGCGAAATACTTAGTTCAGATTTTCCAGAAGTATCGAGTAAGCTGCGCCCAAATCCCTTCATGGACACGCCATGGCCAGCGCGTTACCCGATCTGAAACTGCTGCGTATCTTCGCTTGCGTCGTCCGTCATCAGGGCTTTGCCAGCGCACAGCAAGAGCTGAACCTGTCGACGTCGGCCATCAGCACCTACATGAGCCAGCTTGAAGCCACCCTGGGTATCGTGCTGTGTCATCGCGGGCGGGGCGGTTTCAGTCTGACCAGCAAGGGCGAGCTGTTCCATCAGGAAACCCTGCGCCTGCTCGGTGAACTGGAAGGCTTCGAGCTCTATGCCGCAGCCCTCAAGGGCGAGCTGCGCGGCACGCTGAACCTTGGGGTGCTGGATTCCACGGTGAGTGATCGGGCGCTGCCCTTCGCCGAGGTGATCGGGGCGTACAGCGCCGAACACCCGGCGGTCCACCTGCACTTGTCGGTGATGAGCCCGTACGAGTTGCAGCTGAGCGTGCTGGATAACCGCCTGGACCTTGCAATCGGATCATTTTCCACGCGCATGAACGGCCTGCTGTATCAGCCGTTATACCGCGAGCAGCACTGGCTGTACTGCAGCAACCGGCACGCGCTGTATGCAGAGCGGAGGATTCCTGAACCGGTCATCACCCAGCAGCGCATGGTGGGTCGAGGCTACTGGAGCCAGGCCGAGCTTGCCCGCCACGGCTTCAAGCACAGCGCTGCCACGGTTGAAAGTATGGAAGCGCAGCTCATTCTGGTGCTGTCAGGGGCTTACATCGGTTACCTGCCCGAGCATTACGCCCAGTCGTGGGTGGATTCTGGACATTTGCGCGTCCTGCTGCCTGCCACGTTTGGCTATCAGGCGCCGTTTTCGATGATCCTGCGCCGTGGCCGCAGCCGGGAGCCGCTGATTCAGACCTTTCGCGATCTGCTAAAAGCGCAGCTCAATCCCCTGTAGGAAGTCGACAATGTCCCGTGCCCGATGCGATCGCTGCCTGCGTCCGACCGATCACTGCCTGTGCCCACTGATACCGAAGCTCGGTAGCCAGACCCGCGTGTTGATTCTGCAGCACCCGAGCGAGGTCAATCACGCGCTGAACACGGCGCGCCTCGCAGCGCTCGGGTTGGAGAATGCAGAGTTAAGGGTGGGCGAGGTGTTTGAGGATTTGGCGCAATACCTGAATCCGCCTGGCTATCAAGCACGATTGCTGTTTCCGGGGGAGGGCGCAGCGACGCTGACGGCAGCACCTGCCGATGAACAACCGGTGCTTTTGGTGGTGCCTGACGGGACGTGGCGCAAGGCGCGCAAGTTGCTGCATCTCAACCCGTTGCTGGCGCAGCTGCCGAGGGTCTTTCTGGAGAACGCACCGCCGTCGCGTTATCGGTTGCGCAAAGCCCCGGGGCCGGACGCACTGTCGACGCTGGAAGCAATAGTGCATGCGCTGCACACACTTGAGCCGGGGAGGTCATTCGACGCGCTGTTGCGCCCGTTCGATGCGTTGATCGAGGGACAGATTGCGGCGATGGGCATGGAGACGTTCAGCCGCAATCATTCCTGAGTTTGACGCCGAATCAACCGTTCAGCGAGGAGGGCATGCCCGGCTGAGAGGGGCTGGCCGCCTGCATGCGGCGGATATAAGCCTCGGTTTCACGTTCGGCGTCCTGCTTACTGACAAACGGCCCTTCGAGGGTGTTTTCCCGGGTACTGAAAAAGTACAGGCCATTCACGCGGGATACGCGGTCGCTGCGGAAACGAACGGTCGGTGCTGGATCTTGTTCACGCTTGCTCAACATGGCCTTCTCCGGGCTTCAAGTCAGTACGCTGGTCATCAAAAAGGGGTGGACAACGGCGGCGGTAAAGAACATCCCGCGCTCACTAAGCAAATCAACTGCTGGCCGACTGACACTGTACCCTGAACTGAACGACTGACTGTAGAGGCATTAATGCCTCTGCAGCGTAAGTCACAGCGTTTGAATAATGGTTTTCACCAGCGTTCCATCAATTTGCAGCGTGGTGCGACAAATTGTCCCGGCAGGTTCCCAAGCGGTTAGCGCTTACCCAGGGCCTCAGCCTGACGAATCCACTGCTGGCGCTGCTCCTCGGTAGAGCTGCGCACCGGCGCAAATTCGGTAAGCCGGGAGGTCTTGATCCCACAGAACTCCAGGATAGTCCTGACCATCTGTCGATGCGCCGGGGCCTTGAATACCCAGCGAAAGTAGCGTGACGGTGTTTCCATCGTCACCAGGAGTTCCGCAGTCCTGCCTTTGAGCAATTCATTGGAGGGATGATGCCGACCGTGGGCCTTGAAGGCGAAACCTGGCATGAATACCCGGTCGAAAAAACCGCTGAGCAGACTCGGCAGCCCGCCCCACCAGACCGGATACACAAACACCAGATGCTGTGCCCAGTGCACCTCGCGCTGGGCTTCGAGCAGGTCATGTTCCAGCGTCTGCGCGGATTCATAGCCTCCGCGCAGTATCGGATCGAACTCCATTTCATCGAGCTTCAGCACTCGCACCACATGACCCTGACTGCGCGCGCCCTGGGCATAAGCCTCGGCCAGCGCGTGGCCGAGGCTTATGCTTTTGGGGGTGCCAATGATCATGAGGATGCGTTTGCCGTAGCCTTCCAGTGGCGTGGCGCCGCTGATGGGTTCAGCCATTGCTGCCGGCCTCAAGCATCTTCTCGGGACGCACCCAGGCGTCGAACTCGGCGTCGGTGAGGAAGCCCAGTTGCAACGCGGCCTCGCGCAGGGTCAGGCCTTCGCTGTAGGCCTTCTTGGCGATCTGCGCCGACTTGTCATAGCCGATGTGGGGATTCAACGCGGTTACCAACATCAGGCCGCGCTCCAGATGTTCGGCCATCTTGGCGGCGTCGGGCTCCATGCCGGCAATGCAGTGTTCGTTGAAGTTACGGCAGCCGTCGCCGAGCAGTCGGATCGACTGCAGCAGGTTGTGGATGATGACCGGCTTGAACACGTTCAGCTGCAGGTGACCCTGGCTGGCGGCAAAGGTGATCGTAGTGTCGTTGCCCATGACTTGGCAGGCCAGCATCGACAGCGCTTCGCACTGGGTCGGGTTAACCTTGCCCGGCATGATCGAACTGCCCGGCTCGTTGGCAGGCAGTTTGACTTCGGCCAGCCCTGCGCGTGGGCCTGAACCCAGCAGGCGCAGGTCATTGGCGATCTTCATGAGGGTCACGGCGAGGGTTTTCAGCGCACCCGACAAGGCAGTCAGCGGCTCATGCCCGGCCAGCGCAGCAAACTTGTTCGGTGCGGTCACGAACGGCAGGCCGGACAGCGCGGCCAGTTCCGCGGCGACGGCTTCGGCAAATCCATGGGGCGAGTTCAGGCCGGTACCTACAGCCGTGCCGCCCTGCGCCAGTTCACAGACGGCAGGCAATGCGGCGCGGATGCTCTTTTCGGCATAGTCGAGCTGTGCGACGTAGGCTGACAGCTCCTGACCGAACGTGATCGGCGTTGCGTCCATCATGTGCGTACGACCGGTTTTCACCAGTTTCATGTGGCGCGCGGATTGCTCGGCCAAACCGGCGGACAGCTCGGCAATGGCCGGCAGCAGTTGTTCTTTCACCGCCTGAACGGCCGCGATGTGCATCGCTGTGGGGAAACAGTCGTTGGAGCTTTGCGAACGGTTGACATGGTCATTGGGGTGGACCGGCGATTTGCCGCCGCGGCCCTGGCCGGCGAGCTCGTTGGCGCGCCCGGCAATCACTTCGTTGACGTTCATGTTGCTCTGAGTGCCGCTGCCGGTCTGCCAGACCACCAGGGGGAATTGGTCGTCGAGCTTGCCTTGCAGCACTTCGTCGGCGGACTGCTCGATCAGGTTGGCGATGTCAGCGGGCAGGTCACCATTGCGGTTGTTGACCCTGGCGGCGGCTTTTTTGATCAGCGCCAGCGCGTGCAGTACCGGCAGCGGCATGCGCTCCTGGCCAATGGCGAAGTTGATCAGGGAGCGTTGCGTCTGCGCCCCCCAGTAAGCGTCCTCGGGGACGTCGATCGGACCTATGCTGTCGGTTTCGGTACGGCTCACTGGACTCACTCCTTAAGATCGATAGGCGCAATTTAGTGCCCGGGAATCCGGTGGGGTTCCCCGTGGCAGCCGCGCGGTCGCAACAGGCGCTGACAGTGTGCGACAAAAGCGGCCGGCCGGTCGCCCTAAACCTTCGCGTGTGCGGTTGCGTGAGGGCTGTGGAATAACCGCTCGTAGGGTCGGGGGTTGAGGGAAACGCGCAAAGGGGCGCAGAATGGCCGGCCTTGGGGTTCTGCCTCGCCTGCTAGATAAGGAAACTCGATGACCCGTCTTCGTGCCATTTGTGCTGCGGTTGCTCTGGTCTGCGCCAGCGGCCAGGTTCTTGCCGACACCGCCAGCCATGACGCCAGTGCTGTAGCGTTCCTCAAACTGGCTCACGCCGATCAACTGGGTGCGCCGGTTTACATGCAAGTCCAGCAGATGTTCGCTCAGCGTTTCGCTGAAACCAAAGCGCCGGCGTCCAAGCAAGCCACGCTTGAAACCTATCAGGCCAAAGCCAACGCTGCGCTGAACCAGGTGATCAGCTGGGACAAGTTGCAGCCTGACATGGTCAAGCTGTACACCTCCAACTTCACCGAAAGCGAGCTCAAAGACCTCGTTGCTTTCTATCAGTCGCCGCTGGGCCAGAAAGTCCAGGCCAAGATGCCGCAGATCAGCCAGCAGTCGTTCCAGCTGACCCAAAGCAAGCTGGAAAGCGCGGTGCCTGTGGTCAACAAGCTGCTCGCCGACATGACCAAGGAACTGACCCCGGCCGGCGCCAAGCCTGCTGCCCCGGCAGCGCCTGCCAAAAAGCCATAAGCGAAGCCCGACATGAGCATGCAACAGCGAATCGAATCCGCGTTGACGGTCTTTCAGCCTGAGTACCTTCAAGTGCTCAACGAAAGCCACATGCACAGTCGCGGGACGGACACTCACTACAAGGCGGTAGTGGTCAGCGATCAGTTCGCCGGCCTCAACGCTGTCAAGCGCCACCAGAAGGTCTACGGCCTGCTGGGTGGCTTGATGGGTGAGTTTCATGCCCTGGCGCTGCACACCTACACCCCTGAAGAGTGGGCGAAGCTCGGTGAAGCGCCGTCTTCACCGACCTGCGCAGGTGGGCACGACTGACTGGCGTCCGACCTTCGTAGGAGCGCGCTTGCCCGCGATCGCGGGGTGTCAGACACGTGAATGTGTCAGGCAAATCGCATTCGCGGGCAAGCGCGCTCCTGCAGTCGGTGTTGCCTGTAAACGTTTCACTACTCGCCTCACTCCGCTGATCACGACCCTGCCTGCCCGACGTCGATTCTTGATAGAATCCGCGCCGCGTTGCCCGGTCGGCGCGCGTTCACCTGAATCATTCACCCGGTAGGCCCTTTGCGAGGGTCACCACCTGGAGACGCTACATGACCCACACCGCACCCATCGTCGTCGCGGCGCTGTACAAATTCGTCACCCTTTCCGATTACGTCACGCTGCGCGAACCATTGCTCCAGGCGATGGTCGACAACGGCATCAAAGGCACATTGCTGATTGCCGAAGAGGGCATCAATGGCACGGTGTCCGGCAGCCGCGAAGGCATCGACGGCTTGATGGCCTGGCTCAAGAAAGACCCGCGCATGGTCGATATCGACCACAAGGAATCGTACTGCGATGAGCAGCCGTTCTACCGCACCAAGGTCAAACTCAAAAAAGAGATCGTGACTCTTGGCGTTCCCGGTGTTGACCCGAACAAGGCGGTGGGAACCTACGTCGAGCCTCAGGACTGGAACGCACTGATCGCCGATCCCGAAGTGCTGCTGATCGACACCCGCAACGATTACGAGGTTTCGATCGGCACCTTTGAGGGCGCCATCGACCCCAAGACTACTTCCTTCCGTGAGTTCCCGGAGTACATCAAAGCCCATTTCGATCCGGCCCGACACAAGAAAGTCGCGATGTTCTGCACCGGTGGCATTCGTTGTGAAAAAGCCTCCAGCTACATGCTGGGCGAAGGGTTCGAGGAGGTCTATCACCTCAAGGGCGGCATTCTCAAATACCTGGAAGAAGTCCCTCAGGAAGAAAGCCGCTGGCGTGGTGACTGCTTCGTTTTCGACAATCGCGTCACCGTGCGCCATGACCTGACCGAGGGCGACTACGATCAATGTCATGCCTGCCGCACTCCGATCAGTGCAGAAGACCGGGCCAGCGAGCACTATTCGCCGGGCGTCAGCTGCCCGCATTGCTGGGATTCCCTGAGCGAGAAGACCCGCCGCAGCGCCATCGACCGGCAAAAGCAGATCGAGCTGGCCAAAGCGCGCAATCAGCCGCACCCGATCGGCCGCAACTACCGAGCCCTTGACGCTCACGACACCGAAGCGCACCCCACAGAAACGCCTGCTGCTGAACCCCAACGCCACGAGGCCTGAGCCATGTCCACCCGCCTGCTGTACGTGATGGACCCGATGTGTTCGTGGTGCTGGGGGTTTTCTCCGGTGGCCGAAGCATTGGTGGAGCAGGCGGGGGCGGCCGGCGTGCCGTTGCATCTGGTCGTGGGCGGGCTGCGCACCGGCAGCGGCGCGTCGCTGGAGCCCTCGACCCGGCGTTACATTCTCGAACACTGGCAGGCGGTGCAAGAGACCACCGGCCAGGTGTTCCGCTTCGAGGGCGCGTTGCCCGATGGGTTCGTCTACGACACCGCGCCCGCATGCCGGGCCATCGTGGCGGCGCGCAGCCTGGCGCCGGATGTCGCCTGGCGGCTGGTCAAAGAGATTCAGCAAGCCTTTTATCTGCAGGGTCGCGACGTGACCCACGGCTCGGTGCTGGCCGAACTGGCGGAAAAAGCCGGTCTGCCGCGCATCGAGTTCGCTGAAGCCTTTGACAGCGTCGAGCAGCATGCCGCGACAGCGTCGGATTTCTCCTGGGTTCAAGACCTGGGCATTGCCGGGTTTCCAACCCTGCTTGCCGAACGGAATGGCCAGCTGGCGTTATTGACCAATGGCTATCAGGCACTCGACGTGCTTCAGCCATTGCTAGGGCGCTGGCTGGAGCGCAACGCCGGTGTCTGACTCCCGAAACCTGGAACAGGGCGAACCCGACGCGGCGACCGATGCACCGGCTCACGTTGATCGCCTGAACTGGGCGCAGATTCGCCGCCTTGCCCTGCAGCATAAAAAAGCGCTATGGCTGGCCAACGGCGTCGCTGTTCTGGCAGTGCTGTGCTCGGTGCCGATTCCTTTGCTGCTGCCCTTGCTGGTCGATGAAGTGCTGCTGGGCAAAGGCAACTCGGCGCTGATGTTCATGAATCAGTTTCTGCCTGCGAGCCTGCACAAGCCTGTCGGTTACATCGGCCTGATGCTGGTGGCCACACTCTTCCTGCGCCTGGGCGCGCTGGTGTTCAACGTGGTTCAGTCGCGGCTGTTCGCGGGGCTGGCCAAGGACATTGTTTATCGCATCCGGGTCCGTTTGATCGAGCGACTCAAGCGCATCTCGTTAAGTGAATACGAGAGCCTGGGCAGTGGCACCGTCGCCGCACACCTGGTCACCGATCTCGACACTGTGGACAAATTCGTCGGCGAGACGCTGAGCAAGTTTCTGGTCGCCACCCTGACCCTTACCGGCACCGCGGCCATTCTGATGTGGATGCACTGGCAGCTGGCGCTGCTGATTTTGCTGTTCAACCCGTTGGTGGTCTTCGCGACGGTCAAGCTTGGCAAACGCGTCAAACACCTCAAGAAGCTGGAAAACGACAGCACCTCCCGGTTCACCCAGGCGCTCACAGAGACGCTCGATGCGATCCAGGAGATCCGTGCCAGCAACCGTCAGGGCCATTTCCTCGGGCTGCTCGGTCTGCGCGCGCGGGAAGTGCGCGACTACGCGGTGTCGTCGCAGTGGAAGAGCGACGCGTCGGGGCGCGCCAGCGGTTTGTTGTTTCAGTTCGGCATCGACATCTTTCGCGCCGCCGCCATGCTCACGGTGCTGTTTTCCGACCTGTCCATCGGCCACATGCTCGCCGTGTTCAGCTACCTGTGGTTCATGATCGGTCCGGTCGAGCAACTGCTCAATCTGCAGTACGCCTACTACGCTGCGGGCGGTGCGTTGACCCGAATCAACGAACTGCTGAGCCGTGCCGATGAGCCCCGGTATCCGGTCCGAACCAATCCGTTTGTGGGGCACAAAACGGTGAGCATCGATGTGCGCGGTCTGAGTTTCGGCTACAGCGACGAGAGAGTGCTGGATCAGCTCGATCTGACGATCAACCCCGGCGAGAAGGTCGCTATCGTTGGCGCCAGCGGCGGCGGTAAAAGCACGCTGGTTCAGTTGTTGCTGGGTCTGTACAGCGCCGACGCCGGGGTGATCCGCTTCGGCGGAGCCACCCTGCAAGACATCGGCCTGGAAACCGTGCGAGATAACGTTGCCGTCGTGCTGCAGCATCCGGCGCTGTTCAATGACACCGTGCGCGCCAATCTGCTGATGGGCCGCGAGCAGCGCGACGAGGCGTGCTGGCAGGCGCTTGAAATCGCTCAACTGGACGCCACGATACGCGCGCTCCCCAATGGGCTGGACAGCGTCGTGGGTCGCTCGGGCGTTCGCCTCTCCGGCGGGCAGCGCCAGCGGCTGGCGATTGCGCGCATGGTCCTGGCCGATCCCAAAGTGGTGATTCTCGACGAAGCGACCTCGGCGCTGGATGCGGCCACCGAATACAACCTGCATCAGGCCCTCAACCGCTTTCTAAGCGGCCGTACCACGTTGATCATTGCCCATCGGTTGTCGGCGGTAAAACAGGCTGATCGTGTCCTGGTCTTCGACGGCGGGCGCATTGCGGAGGACGGTGGCCATCAACAATTGATCGCCGACGGAGGCTTGTACGCGAGGCTTTACGGGCATTTGCAGCAGGTTTAACCCACGCAGGTCCGACATCGTGATCAAATGGCTTAGTGCCACTGGAACACGTCAATTCTTCAGCTAAGCTTGGCTGCGATGAGGCCGGAAATGTGAAAAGCGTCATATTTACGTCTCTGCATTCAATTGGCTGGTTACGTCTTGATATAGATGTGAGAGATTGTCCGCTGCATCGTGGAAATTAGCGAAGTCCCTCAGGCTCCAGGAAGGTCGCCTGGCGAGGGGGATGGGTATCAGGCAGTGCTGATGAAAGGGACACCATGAAGCAAAAGCGGATTCTCGAGAAGCCTCGTCTTCTGGGCATCGTTTGGCCATTTATTGCCGTCGTGCTGTTACAGGCGCTGCTCGGCTGTGTCAGCCTTTATATGATGTCGGCTGTGCGCAGTTACATCGGTGGTGAGAGCCTCTGGTCCAAGGGCCAGAAAGACGCCATCTATTATCTGAATCTCTACGCCAACAGCCGCGACGAAATCAACTACCTCAAATACCAGCAAGCCTTTGCCATTCCTCAGGGCGGGCATGACCTGCGCCTGGCCATGGATCAGCCGGTACCTGATATCGCACGCGCCAAGGCCGGGATTCTGCAAGGCGGCAACCATCCAGACGATGCACAGAGCATCATCTGGCTGTACCTGAACTTCCAGCACTTCAGTTATCTGGAGCAGGCGATTGACCTGTGGAAGGTCGGGGATAATTACCTGGTGCAGCTCGATGAAGTGGCCCGGGAGATGCACGCGCGTATTCAGGAAGGCGACGTCACCAACAGTGATGTCATGGGCTGGCGTCAGCGCATCAGCGCGATCAACGAAGGCGTTACGCCCGCTGCCATGGCGTTCAGTGACGCACTGGGGGAGGGCTCGCGCCTCATCCTGCGCATTCTGCTGGTGATCAACCTCGCGACGGCGGTCTGCCTGATCATCCTTGCCTTGCTGCGCACGCACAAGCTGCTGGAGCAGCGCCATGCCTTTGCCGTTGCGCTGCAGATGGAGAAGGAGCGTGCGCAGATCACCCTGGAATCCATCGGCGACGGGGTTATCACCACGGATGTCGATGGCTCCATCGTTTACATGAACCCCGCCGCCGAACACATGACCCACTGGAAGAACGAACAGGCAGCCGGTTTACCACTGGCGGCCTTGTTCAGCCTGCTCGACGAAAACGACCAGAAGGACACCTCGACGCTGATCGAGCGCATGCTCAGCGGCAACCTGGGCGGCGGCAGTGAAAGCTCCAGATTGATCCAGCGCCTGGACGGCAGCACCGTGTCGGTGGCGCTGGTGGGTTCGCCGATACGCACCGAGGGCAAGGTCAGCGGTGCGGTGCTGGTGCTGCACGACATGACGCAGGAGCGTCAGTACATCGCCGACTTGTCCTGGCAAGCGACCCACGACGCCCTCACCGGGCTGGCCAACCGCCGCGAGTTCGAATACCGCCTGGAGCTCGCACTCAATGGTCAGAGCGCGCAACCGGCGCAGCACACGCTGATGTTCCTCGATCTGGACCAGTTCAAGCTGGTCAACGACACCAGCGGTCATGCCGCCGGGGATGAATTGCTGCGACACATCTGCACGCTGTTGCAGCAGGGCGTGCGCGAGGGCGATACGCTCGCTCGCCTGGGCGGCGACGAGTTTGGCATCCTTCTGGAACATTGCGCGCCGGAAGCGGCCGAGCGAGTGGCCGAGAGCCTGCGCCAGACGGTAGAAAGCCTGCATTTCGTCTGGAAGGGCCGTCCGTTTGTCACCACAGTCAGCATCGGGCTGGTGCATATCGACGAGGTCCCGACGACACTCGAATCGTCCCTGCGCGCGGCGGATATGGCCTGCTACATGGCCAAGGAGAAAGGCCGCAACCGGGTTCAGGTCTACCACGACGACGATTCCGATCTGTCGACCCGCTTTGGCGAAATGGCCTGGATCCAGCGCTTGCACATGGCTCTGGAGGACAACCGCTTTTGCCTGTATTCACAAGAAATTGCGGCACTGGGGCGCAACGCGGTGCAGAGCAACGGCCATATCGAAATCCTGCTGCGGCTGCGCGACGAGTCGGGGCGCATGATTCTGCCTGACAGTTTCATTCCCGCCGCCGAGCGCTACGGCATGATGACCACTCTGGATCGCTGGGTCGTCCAGCACGTTTTCATGATCATCGCCGACTGCCTCAAGTCCGAACACTACACAGGGCCGATGGCTGTGTGCGCCATCAACCTGTCCGGCAGCAGCATTGGCGATGACGCTTTTCTGGAATACCTGCGCCAGCAGTTCCAGATCTACGCAATACCGCCTGAACTTATCTGTTTCGAAATCACCGAAACCAGTGCGATCGCCAACCTGGGCAGCGCCATTCGGTTTATTAACGAACTTAAAAGTCTGGGATGCCGTTTCTCTCTGGATGACTTCTGTGCAGGCATGTCGTCATTCGCTTACTTGAAGCACTTGCCTGTGGACTTCCTGAAGATTGATGGCAGTTTCGTAAAAGACATGCTCGACGACCCGGTCAACCGGGCGATGGTAGAAGTGATCAACCATATCGGGCACGTAATGGGCAAACAGACGATCGCCGAGTTCGTCGAAAGCCCTCAGATAGAGCAGGCGTTATTGGAAATCGGTGTGGACTACGCTCAGGGTTATGTTATCGAGCGACCGCAATTATTCACCTGCGAATCTCTGCACGCACGGCCAGCGAGGCAGACCCCACTGTTGTTCAGCGCTCCCGGGACTTTTCGCTGAATACATACCATGAGCAACCTCATACAAAGGAGCTACACAGTGATCGATATGTTCATTAGAACCGGTCCGCTGATGGATGCCAGCAGTTACCCCGCTTGGGCACAGCAATTGATCGAAGATTGCAGTGACGCCAAGGCCAAGGTGGTAGGGCATGAACTTTATCAACGCATGCGTGATGGGCGGCTCAGTTCTAAAACCATGCGCCAGTACCTGATTGGTGGCTGGCCGGTGGTCGAACAGTTCGCGGTCTATATGGCGCATAACCTGACCAAAACCCGATTCGCCCGACACCCGGGCGAAGACATGGCGCGACGATGGCTGATGCGCAACATCCGCGTCGAACTCAACCATGCCGATTACTGGGTCAACTGGAGCGCCGCCCACGGCGTCACTCTGGAAGACCTGCAGGCGCAACGCGTGCCGTCGGAACTGCATGCATTGAGCCACTGGTGTTGGCACAGCTGTTCGTCCGATTCGCTGGTGGTAGCGATCGCCGCTACCAACTACGCCATCGAAGGTGCCACGGGCGAATGGTCCGCAGTGGTCTGTGCTCAGGACACCTATGCTGACATGTTCCCTCCGGAGAACCGAAAGCGTGCGATGAAATGGCTGAAGATGCACGCCCAGTACGATGACTCGCACCCGTGGGAAGCGCTGGAAATCATCTGCACGCTGGCGGGCAATAACCCCAGCGAGCAGTTGCAGAGCGAGCTGAGAATGGCCGTGTGCAAAAGCTACGAGTACATGCACCTGTTCCTCGAGCGGTGCATGGCCACGGAGCGTTCGCAGGAGGCCAACGGTACGGTGCGCGAACACCGCATCGCGGCACGCGCCTGATCGATCAGCCGGCCATTTCCAGGCGGTTGCGACCTTTGCGCTTGGCAGCGTAAAGGGCCGTGTCGGCGCGACGCAACATGCTGTCGGAGGATTCCCCCGGCAGCAGCGTCGAGCAGCCAAGACTGACGGTCAGTTCCACTGGACGTCCCTTCACCGGATACGCGAGTAGCAGTGCCGCACTGCGCAGGCGTTCGCCCACCAGCGCGGCTGACTCACGACCGGTATTGCTCAGCACCACAAGAAACTCCTCGCCCCCAAACCTGAACACCTGATCGATGTTGCGCAGGCAGTCCTTGACCGCATGGGTCACCGCCCTGAGCACTTCATCGCCAGTGGCGTGGCCGTGGCTGTCGTTGATGTTTTTAAAGTGATCGATGTCCAGCATCAACACTGACAGCGGCTGCTGCTGGCGGCGTGCGATTTCGAACTCACGCATCAGCGATTGCTCCATGGCGATCCGGTTGCCGGCTCCGGTCAGGGGATCGCGCAGCGCACTCAGGCTTGCATGACGGTAAAGCAGCGCGTTGCGAAGGGGATAGAGCAAGCTCGACAGCAGCGACTCCAGTTGCAGAAGCTCATGTTCGGCAAATCGATGGTCGCGCTGGAAAGAAAGCTCGCCCATCTGTTCGCCTTCGTGCGTCATGGAGTAAGTGGCTTTGTGGCGGCCGCGCTCGCCGAGCTCCAGGCGCAAATCGGTGGGCAAGTGCTTGTAGCTGAGCGCATTCAGCGGAATGAGTTGTTGAACGCTCTGGAAAAGCATGGACAGGATCTTGTCCGCTTCAAGGCTGGTCTGCAGCTGCAGATCCAGTTGGCGCCTTAGCTGCTCGTAGTCCAGCGCCGGCCGAACGTGGCTGTGCTGCGGCGCGAAACCATGGCGTTGCAGCCGGGCGTTATCGAAATCAATGGCATTGGTAGTGGATGGAAAAATCATGGTTCCGCTCCTGCGCCTCTACGGGCTTGAAATGGAGAGAGCGAAACTCGTGCCAATTCGATTGCCTGCGTGAAAGTAACTGTCAATCAATAAGTTGCGGCGGATTGTGACAGGTTCGCGGGCTTTTCGCGCCTTGGATTTGACTGAATAGCCCGGTCGAGCCGGAGTGACAGGCAGGAGACGCCGGAAAACCGCCGATTGGTGGCGTTCCGGGTCTTGAGACATTCATATGAAGGCAGCGCACATTGCACGCGCTTGCCTTGTCAGCGTATCAGCGGGTTTGCGCATCCAGCGCCTGCCCATTGATGCCTTTGCTGTCCGGGCCCATCAGGTACAGGTACACCGGCATGATCTCCTCCGGTGTCGGATTATTGGTGGGGTCTTCGGCTGGGTATGCCTGGGCACGCATGTCGGTGCGGGTTGCTCCCGGGTTGATGCTGTTGGCCCGGATCGAACCCAGACCGTCGATCTCGTCGGCCAGCGTCTGCATCAGACCCTCGGTAGCGAATTTCGATACGCCATAAGCGCCCCAATACGCACGACCCTTACGGCCGACGCTGCTGGAGGTGAACGCAATGGAGGCATCCGGCGAACGTTTGAGCACCGGCAACAGCGCTGTCGTCAGCATGAACGTGGCGTTGACGTTGACGTGCATGACCTGCATGAACTGCTCGCCCCTGAGCTGTTCGATCGGCGTGCGCGGCCCGATGATCGAGGCGTTGTGCAGCACGCCATCGAGCCGGCCGAATTCGGCTTCGATCATCGCGGCAAGTTCTTCGTACTGCTGCGGCTGAGCGGCCTCAAGGTCAAACGGGATCACGACCGGCCGAGGCGCGCCGGCCGCTTCGATCTCGTCATACACCTCGTTCAGGTTTGCTTCGGTCTTGCCCAGTAACAGCACCGTTGCACCATGGGCGGCGTAGGTCCGGGCGGCAGCAGCGCCAATGCCTCGGCCAGCACCGGTCACCAGGATCACCCGGCCTTCAAGCAGGTCGGGGCGGGCGGAGTATTCGAACATGGGGGTCTCCTTTCATCACACGGTGTGAGCCGATGGCACGCAACCTCATGCTGGCGGCATCACTGTGGGAGCGAGCTTGCTCGCGAATGAATGATGGATGCAGCAAAGGTGCGACGGCTGCGCCGCCCCCTTCGCGGGCACGGGTCACGCCGATCGTCCTTCACGGATTGGCATCCAGACTCAGGTCAGCAACTGCACATCGCGTCATCCAGCACCCGACGCAGCTCCAGCGGGTGATTCACCACCACGTCCGCGCCCCAGTGATCCGGGTTGTCGTGGGGATGAATATAGCCGTAGCGCACTGCGGCGGTCTTGGTGCCTGCATCGCGGCCGGACTCGATGTCGCGCAGGTCATCGCCCACGAACAGCACGCTGGCAGGGTCCAGGTCGAGCATCTTGCAGGCCAGCAGCAGCGGCTCGGGGTCGGGCTTGCTCTTGCTGACGTGGTCCGGGCAGATGAGCACGGCAGAGCGCTCCGACAAGCCCAGCTGTTCCATGATGGGCTGAGCGAAGCGCACGGGTTTATTGGTGACCACGCCCCAGATGAGCTTGGCGCTTTCAATGTCGGCCAGCAACTCGGCCATGCCGTCGAACAGTTTGCTGTGCACCGCGCAATCGACCTGATACCGCTCCAGAAACTCCAGGCGCAGTGCTTCAAATTCAGGTGCTTCCGGTGACATGGCAAATGCCGCCGAGACCATCGCCCGGGCACCGCCCGAGATTTCGTCGCGAATGAGCTTGTCGTTCACGGGCGGAAAGCCGCGCTCGGCCAGCATGGCCTGACAGATCGCGATGAAATCCGGCGCGGTGTCGAGCAACGTGCCGTCCATATCGAAGAGAACTGCCCTCAGGCGCATGGCTTATTCTCCCCGCAGCGTCTGGATCATGTAGTTGACGTCGACGTCGGACGCCAGCTTGTAGTGCTTGGTCAGCGGGTTGTAGGTCAGGCCTGTGATGTCCTTGACCTGAAGTCCGGCATCCCGGCTCCACGCGCCCAACTCGGAAGGGCGAATGAATTTCTTGAAGTCGTGGGTGCCCCGCGGCAGCAGGTTCATGATGTATTCGGCGCCAATGATGGCGAACAGGTACGCCTTCGGGTTGCGGTTGATGGTGGAGAAAAACACCTGGCCGCCCGGTTTGACCATCCGGTAACAGGCGCGAATGACCGAAGAGGGGTCCGGCACGTGCTCAAGCATCTCAAGGCAGGTGACGACATCGAATTGCTCGGGCATTTCTTCGGCCAGGGCCTCAGCGGTGATTTGCCGGTATTCAACGTTGACGCCGGACTCCAGCTGGTGCAATTGGGCGACTGCCAACGGCGCTTCGCCCATGTCGATGCCGGTCACGGTGGCGCCGCGCAGGGCCATGGCCTCGCTCAGAATGCCGCCGCCGCAGCCGACGTCCAGCACTTTTTTACCGGCCAGATTGACGCGCTCGTCGATCCAGTTGACCCGTAGCGGGTTGATATCGTGAAGCGGCTTGAATTCACTGTTGCGATCCCACCAGCGATGGGCCAGGGCCTCGAATTTGGCGATTTCGGCGTGGTCGACGTTGCTCATGTGGTTTCCTCTAAAACTGAATTCGGGGTCCGGCACGGTATCTGACCGTGGCCGTGCTCAATGGGTCAGGCTTTGGCTTCAGCGATGCGCTTGCCCCAGGCATTGGCGGTGCGGGTCAGCGCTTCTTCGTCCATGCGGGTCAGGCGCTTGTCCTGCAGCAAGGGCTTGCCGGCCACCCACACGTGGGTAACGCAATCGCGACCCGTCGCGTAAATAAGTTGTGAGACCGGATCGTAAACCGGTTGTTGCGCAAGGCCCGAGAGGTCGAACGCGACCATGTCGGCGGCTTTGCCGATTTGCAGCGAGCCGGTGTGGCCGTCGATCCCCATGGCCCGAGCACCGTTGAGCGTGGCCATGCGCAGGGCGCGGTGCGCGTCCAGCGCAGTCGCTGACCCGGCAACCGCTTTGGCCAGTAGCGCAGCGGTGCGGGTCTCGCCAAGCAGGTCAAGGTCGTTGTTGCTGGCTGCGCCGTCGGTGCCGATGGCCACATTGACGCCGGCCTGCCACAGACGCTCGACAGGGCAGAAACCGCTGGCCAGCTTCAGGTTGGATTCGGGGCAATGGATGATGCTGGAATTACTCTCGACCAGCATCGCGAGGTCGTCATCGCTGATCTGCGTCATGTGGACCGCCTGGAAGCGTGGGCCCAGTAGACCCAAACGTTGCAGGCGGGCGAGGGGGCGTTCCTGACGTTGCTGAACGGCGTCGTGGACCTCGAATGCGGTCTCGTGGACGTGCATCTGAATCATCGCGTCCAGCTCATCGGCGATGACCCGGATTTTTTCGAGGTTTTCATCGCTGACCGTATAAGGGGCATGCGGGCCCAAGGCGATTTTGATTCGATCGTGATGGGCCAGGTCGTTGAAAAGCTCGATGCCGATGTGCAGGGATTCGTCGCAATTGCGCGCGCCCGGAATCGGGAAGTCCAGGACCGGCACGGTTATTTGCGCGCGCATCCCGCTGTTGTGCACGCGCTCGCAGGCGACCTTGGGGAAAAAATACATGTCCGAGAAGCACGTAATGCCGCCCTTAAGCTGCTCGGCAATGGCCAGGTCGGTGCCGTCGCGCACAAAGTCTTCGTTGACCCACTTGGCTTCAGCCGGCCAGATATGGTCCTGTAGCCAGGTCATCAACGGTAAATCGTCCGCCAGGCCGCGGAACAGCGTCATTGCTGCATGACCGTGCGCGTTGATCAAGCCGGGGCTGAGGAGCATGCCGGGTAGCTCGCGCACTTCCAGGGTCGGCTGGCGCAGGGCCTCGGCGCGCGGGCCGATGTAAACGATCAGGCCATCGCGAATGCCGATGCCGTGCTGCTGCAACACGACGCCGGCGGGTTCGACCGGCACCAGCCAGTCCGGCAGCAAGAGCAGGTCAAGCGGGGCAGCGGAATGAGGCATGAGCGGGCATCCAATGGCTTATTACGGGGACGGCGAAGTATACCCGAGCGTCTTGACGGGCGGCTCGCTATAATCGGCGGCTTTTTAAGAGCTTCGGGCGCACGGGCAGCGTGGTTCGTTCAAAAATTCATCATGTGGGGTGTGCAATGCGCGATCGGTTACTGGCTGCGGAGAAGGTAAAGGCCATCGATTGGCGGGACGGCACCTTGTACCTGCTGGATCAGCGGGTCTTGCCCTTCGAGGAAACCTGGCACCCTTACACCAGCGCCGAGGGCGTGGCCGAGGCTATTCGCACGATGGTTGTGCGCGGCGCGCCGGCCATTGGCATCAGTGCCGCCTACGGCATTGTCCTGGCAGTCATTGATCGCCTGGCCGAGGGCGACAATTGGCAAATGGCGCTGGAAGAAGACTTCGAGCTACTGGCCAACTCCCGGCCCACGGCGGTCAATCTGTTCTGGGCATTGAACCGCATGCGTGAACGCCTGTACCGCATCAAGGACCATGAAGATCCGCGCAAGATCATGGAGGCCGAAGCGGTGGCCATTCACTTGAGCGACCGCGAAGCCAACCTGACCATGGCGCAACTGGGTGCCGAACTGATCCGCAAGCACCAGGGCAACCTGCAGACGGTGCTGACTCATTGCAACACCGGGGCGCTGGCGACCGGCGGATTCGGCACGGCGCTGGGGGTCATTCGCGCGGCTCATCTTGAAGGCATGATCGAGCGTGTTTACGCCGACGAGACCCGCCCATGGCTGCAGGGCTCCCGGTTGACCGCATGGGAACTGGTCAACGAAGGCATTCCGGTCACGCTCAACGCGGACTCTGCGGCGGCGCACTTGATGAAAACCAAGGGCATCACCTGGGTCATCGTCGGGGCTGACCGGATCACCGCCAATGGCGACGTCGCCAACAAGATCGGCACCTATCAACTGGCAGTGGCGGCCATGCACCATGGCGTGCGGTTCATGGTGGTGGCGCCGAGCTCCACCATCGACATGAACCTGGCCAGTGGCGACGACATTCCCATCGAAGAGCGCGACGGGCGCGAGTTGCTCGAAGTGGGCGGCAAGCGCGTGGGCGCGGACGTCGATGCGTTCAACCCGGTGTTTGACGTGACGCCCGCCGATCTCATCGACGCCATCGTTACCGAGAAGGGCATCGTCGAGCGTCCCGACACCGCCAAAATGGCGTTATTGATGTGCCGTAAACGCCTGCATTGATCACCTTGCCGCCGGTAATGCCGTTCATCGTCACACCCGCTATCGGGCCCTGTGAGCGCGTCTCAGCCGTCTGCTGCGAAAATGGTGTGTCTGTGGCGCCTGCAAACAGTTCGTGCCTGACGGCGATTGTGGTAACATCCGGCGCTTTCCAGAGGACCGTCCAGCGGTCCCTGTGACTGCTCACATTCATGGCATAACTCGCTGATTTGTCATAAGTCGCTGCATGACAATCGTCGGCAGCGGCAAGCCTCGTTTATCCCGTATGGCTGACGAGGTTTCACCAGAAAAAGGAATCAGGCTTCTCATGGGCGAACTGGCCAAAGAAATCCTCCCGGTCAATATCGAAGACGAGCTGAAGCAGTCCTACCTCGACTACGCGATGAGCGTCATCGTCGGACGAGCTCTCCCCGATGCGCGCGACGGCTTGAAGCCCGTGCACCGGCGGGTACTGTTCGCGATGAGCGAACTGGGTAACGACTGGAACAAGCCGTACAAGAAATCCGCCCGTGTGGTCGGTGACGTCATCGGTAAGTACCACCCGCACGGTGACACTGCGGTCTACGACACCATCGTTCGTATGGCCCAGCCGTTTTCCCTGCGCTACCTGCTGGTAGACGGCCAGGGCAACTTCGGCTCGGTAGACGGCGACAACGCCGCTGCCATGCGATACACCGAAGTGCGCATGACCAAGCTGGCCCATGAGCTGCTGGCCGACCTGCACAAGGAAACCGTGGACTGGGTGCCGAACTATGACGGCACCGAACAGATCCCCGCGGTCATGCCGACCCGTATCCCCAATCTGCTGGTCAACGGCTCAAGCGGTATTGCCGTTGGCATGGCGACCAACATCCCGCCCCACAACCTCGGTGAAGTCATCGACGGCTGTCTGGCGCTGATCGACAACGGCGACCTCACCGTCGACGAGTTGATGCAATACATCCCCGGTCCCGACTTTCCTACCGCCGCGATCATCAATGGCCGTGCCGGCATCGTCGAGGCCTACAAGACTGGCCGAGGCCGCATCTACATGCGCGCCCGTTCCATTGTCGAAGACATCGACAAGGTCGGTGGCCGCCAGCAGATCGTTATCACCGAACTGCCGTACCAGCTGAACAAGGCGCGTCTGATCGAGAAGATCGCCGAGCTGGTCAAAGAGAAGAAGCTTGAAGGCATCACTGAACTGCGCGACGAGTCCGACAAGGACGGCATGCGCGTGGTCATCGAGCTGCGTCGTGGTGAAGTACCTGAGGTCATCCTCAACAACCTGTACGCCCAGACCCAGCTGCAAAGCGTTTTCGGCATCAACATTGTTGCGCTGATCGACGGCCGTCCACGCATCCTGAACCTCAAGGACCTGCTGGAAGCCTTCATCCGTCACCGTCGCGAAGTCGTCACCCGTCGCACGGTGTTCGAACTGCGCAAGGCCCGCGAGCGCGGTCACATCCTTGAAGGTCAGGCGGTTGCCCTGTCCAACATCGACCCGGTCATCGCTCTCATCAAAGCCTCGCCGACCCCGGCCGAGGCTAAAGAAGGTCTGATAAGCACGCCGTGGGAATCCAGCGCCGTGGTCGAGATGGTCGAGCGCGCAGGCGCCGAATCGTCCCGCCCGGAGAACCTCGATCCCAAGTACGGCATGCGTGATGGCAAGTATTTCCTGTCGCCGGAACAGGCGCAGGCGATTCTTGAATTGCGTCTGCACCGCTTGACCGGCCTGGAACACGAGAAGCTGCTGACCGAGTACCAGGAAATCCTGACTCAGATCGGCGAGCTGCTGCGCATCCTCAACAGCGCTACCCGCCTGATGGAAGTCATCCGCGAAGAACTCGAACTGATCCGTGCCGAGTACGGCGACGTGCGCCGCACCGAGATCCTCGATGCGCGCCTGGACCTGACCCTCGGCGACATGATCCCCGAAGAAGAACGCGTCGTGACCATCTCCCACGGTGGCTACGCCAAGACTCAACCGCTGGCCGTCTATCAGGCCCAGCGTCGCGGCGGCAAAGGCAAATCGGCGACCGGCGTCAAGGATGAGGACTACATCGCTCACTTGCTGGTCGCCAACAGCCACACCACGCTGCTGATGTTCTCCAGCAAAGGCAAGGTGTACTGGCTCAAGACCTACGAGATCCCGGAAGCCTCCCGCGCTGCCCGTGGTCGTCCGCTGGTCAACCTGTTGCCGTTGAGCGAAGGCGAATACATCACCACCATGTTGCCGGTCGATCTTGAAGCCATGCGCAAGCGGGCTGACGAAGAAGAAGCCGAGGGCGTGGACGTCGAGGCTGAAGACCTCGAGAACAGCAACGAGACCGAAGAAGAGCGTAAGGCGCGTATCAAAGCCGCCGACAAGAAGAAGGCCCCGTTCATCTTCATGTCGACCGCCAACGGTACCGTCAAGAAGACCCCGCTGGTAGCGTTCAGCCGTCAGCGCAGCGTCGGCCTGATTGCCCTTGAGCTGGACGAAGGCGACATCCTGATTTCTGCCGCCGTCACCGATGGCGAGCAGGAAATCATGCTGTTCTCCGACGGCGGCAAAGTGACCCGCTTCAAGGAATCCGAAGTGCGCGCCATGGGCCGTACGGCCCGCGGTGTACGCGGTATGCGACTGCCGGAAGGGCAGAAGCTGATTTCCATGTTGATCCCGGAGCAGGGCAGCCAGATTCTGACCGCGTCCGAGCGTGGCTATGGCAAGCGCACCGCGATCACCGAGTTCCCTGAATACAAGCGTGGCGGGCAGGGCGTCATCGCCATGGTCAGCAACGAGCGTAACGGCCGTCTGGTCGGCGCCGTTCAAGTGCAGGAAGGCGAAGAGATCATGCTGATCTCCGACCAGGGCACGCTGGTGCGTACCCGCGTCGGTGAAGTTTCGAGCCTGGGCCGTAACACCCAGGGCGTGACCCTGATCAAACTGGCCAAGGACGAGAAACTGGTCGGGCTGGAACGTGTGCAGGAGCCATCGGAAATCGAAGGCGAAGAGCTGGAAGGTGAAGTGTTCGAAGGCGAAGAAGCCGATGACGCGGTCATCGGCGCCGTTGATACCGACGAGTCCGCCGACGACCTGCCAGCGGATACCGCCGCCGACGATGAAGAGCCTCAGCAGTAACGTTCAAACGGGGGGCTGGTGACAGCCCCTCTTTCTGGGGCTGACCAAAGCGACGGTCAACGTTCCGGTCACAAAGAGGCGTCACTCAGAGCCTCAGTGCATCCCCCGCATTTCACCCGTTCCAAATTAAACCCGTGACACGACGAGAGTGGATATGAGCAAGCGAGCCTTTAACTTCTGCGCAGGTCCTGCCGCGCTCCCTGAAGCCGTTCTGCTGCGTGCCCAGGCCGAACTTCTTGACTGGCATGGCAAAGGCCTGTCGGTCATGGAGATGAGCCATCGCAGCGACGAGTTCGTCTCCATCGCCACCAAGGCGGAGCAGGATTTGCGCGATCTGCTGTCGATCCCTTCCCAGTACAAAGTGCTGTTTCTTCAAGGCGGCGCCAGTCAGCAGTTTGCTCAGGTTCCACTGAACCTGCTGCCCGAAAACGGCACGGCCGATTACATCGAAACCGGCATCTGGTCTCAGAAAGCGGTTGAAGAGGCATCCCGTTACGGCAACATCAATGTGGCCGCCAGCGCCAAGGCTCATGATTACTTCGCCATTCCCGACCAGAGTGAGTGGAAGCTGTCCAGGGACGCTGCCTACGTTCATTACGTGTCCAATGAAACCATCGGCGGTCTGCAATTCAACGGGATTCCCGACACCGGCGACGTCCCTCTGGTGGCTGACATGTCTTCGGACATTCTCTCCCGCCCGGTCGACGTGTCGCGCTTCGGGATGATCTTCGCCGGGGCGCAGAAGAACATCGGCCCGAGTGGCATTGTTGTAGCGATCATCCGCGAGGACCTGCTGGGTCGCGCACGTTCGCTGTGCCCGACGATGCTCAACTACAAAGTGGCTGCCGACAACGGCTCCATGTACAACACGCCGCCCACGCTGGCGTGGTACCTGTCCGGCCTGGTCTTCGAATGGCTGAAAGAGCAGGGCGGCGTGGAGGCAATGGCCAAGCGCAACGACATCAAGCAGCGCACGCTGTACGACTTCATCGACGCCAGCGGCTTGTACAGCAACCCGATCAATCCGTCGGATCGCTCGTGGATGAACGTGCCGTTCCGTCTGGCCGATGATCGCCTCGACAAGCCTTTCCTGGCTGGCGCCGAAGCACGGAATCTGTTGAACCTCAAGGGTCACCGTTCGGTCGGCGGCATGCGCGCCTCTATCTACAACGCCATCGACATCGCGGCGGTCAATGCACTGACTGCGTACATGGCAGAGTTCGAGAAGGAACACGGCTAATGTCTGAACAAGAGCTCAAGGCGCTGCGGGTTCGCATCGACAGCCTGGACGAGAAAGTGCTGGAGCTGATCAGCGAGCGCGCTCGCTGTGCCCAGGAAGTTGCCCGGGTCAAGATGGCCAATCTGGCCGCTGGAGAAGAGCCGGTGTTTTATCGCCCCGAGCGTGAAGCAGCGGTGCTCAAACGGGTGATGGAGCGCAACCGCGGTCCGTTGAGCAATGAAGAAATGGCGCGGCTGTTTCGCGAGATCATGTCTTCGTGCCTGGCGTTGGAGCAGCCGCTCAAGATCGCCTATCTCGGTCCTGAGGGCACCTTCACCCAGGCTGCTGCGCTGAAGCACTTTGGCCATGCCGTCATCAGCAAGCCGATGGCGGCCATTGATGAAGTGTTCCGTGAAGTGGTCGCCGGCGCGGTCAACTTTGGTGTGGTCCCGGTGGAAAACTCCACCGAAGGTGCGGTTAACCACACCCTGGACAGCTTCCTCGAGCATGACATGGTCATCTGCGGCGAAGTCGAGCTGCGGATCCACCATCACCTGCTGGTCGGCGAGAACACCAAAACCGACAGCATCAGCCGTATCTATTCCCATGCACAGTCGCTGGCGCAATGCCGCAAGTGGCTGGACGCGCACTACCCGAACGTCGAGCGCATCGCTGTTGCCAGCAATGCCGAGGCGGCCAAGCGGGTCAAGGGCGAATGGAACTCGGCAGCCATCGCCGGTGACATGGCCGCAGGCCTCTATGGTCTGACCCGCATTGCCGAGAAGATCGAGGACCGCCCGGACAACTCCACGCGCTTCCTCATGATTGGCAATCAGGAAGTGCCGCCCACTGGCGATGACAAAACATCGATCATTGTGTCGATGAGCAACAAGCCGGGTGCCCTGCATGAATTGCTGGTGCCGTTCCATCAGAACGGCATTGACCTGACGCGCATCGAGACGCGTCCGTCGCGAAGCGGTAAATGGACCTACGTGTTTTTCATCGACTTCGTCGGGCACTATCGCGACCCGTTGATCAAGGCCGTGCTTGAGCAGATCAGCCAGGAAGCCGTGGCGCTCAAGGTGCTGGGTTCGTATCCCAAGGCTGTGCTTTGATTCAGCGTTCGACCCCGCGCAGCGTGTCTTGGTGACCGGCTGCGCGGACGCTTCTCGTCAAGATCAGAAAAGGTATAGCGGTACATGAGCGGCGACTTCCTCGCGCTGGCACAGCCCGGCGTGCAAAAATTATCGCCTTACGTTCCCGGCAAGCCGGTGGACGAGCTGGCGCGTGAGCTGGGCATTGATCCGGCGCGCATCATCAAGCTTGCGAGCAACGAAAACCCGTCGGGCCCAGGCCCCAACGTGCTGAAGGCGCTCAACGACGCGCTGGCGGAACTGACTCGCTACCCCGACGGCAACGGTTTCGAGCTCAAGCAGCGGCTGTCGCAGGCTTGCGGCGTGAACGCTGAGCAAGTGACGCTGGGCAACGGCTCCAACGACATTCTCGAAATCGTCGCCCGAGCCTATCTGGCGCCGGGCCTCAATGCGGTATTCAGCGAGCATGCGTTTGCCATCTACCCGATCGTCACTCAGGCCGTAGGTGCCCGTGCCCATGTAGCGAAAGCCAGAAATTGGGGGCACGATTTGCCCGCCATGCTGGCTTTGATCGACAGCCATACGCGGGTGGTCTTCATTGCCAATCCGAACAATCCCACCGGTACCTGGTTCGGCGCGGATGCGTTGGCCGACTTCCTGGCGAAAGTGCCGAAGAACGTCCTTGTGGTTCTGGACGAGGCTTATATCGAGTATGCCGAAGGTACCGACCTGCCGGACGGGCTCGACTTCCTGAACGACTACCCGAATCTGCTGGTGTCGCGCACGTTTTCCAAAGCCTATGGCCTGGCCTCTTTGCGTGTCGGGTATGCGCTGTCCTCACCTGTCGTGGCCGATGTGTTGAATCGCGTGCGTCAGCCGTTCAATGTCAACAGCCTCGCGCTCGCCGCTGCCTGCGCTGCGCTGGATGACACCGATTATGTTGCGCAGAGCCGCCGCTCGAACGCGTCCGGCATGCAGCAGATGGAAGCGGGTCTTCGCCAGATCGGCCTGGGCTGGATTCCATCCCGCGCCAACTTCATTGCCGTGGACCTGGGTCAGGAGGCCGCGCCGGTGTACGAAGCCTTGCTGCGCGAAGGCGTGATCGTTCGTCCCGTCGGCGGTTACGGAATGCCGAATCACTTGCGGGTGAGCATCGGTTTGCCGGCTGAAAACGAACGTTTCCTTGAGGCGCTGAGCAAGGTTCTGGGGCGTGGTTGATATCATGCCGTTGCAAACCGCGACGCCCGTGATAGGCCGTCTTGTGGTGGTTGGTCTCGGCCTGATCGGGGGTTCGTTCGCCAAAGGCTTGAAAGAAAGTGGCCTTTGCCGTGAGGTGGTCGGCGTTGATCTTGACCCTCAATCGCGCAAGCTGGCTGTTGAGCTGGGCGTAGTCGACCGCTGCGAAGACAATCTTGCCGCCGCTTGTGTAGGTGCTGACGTTATCCAGCTCGCCGTTCCTATCCTGGCAATGGAGAAGCTCCTCGGCGTACTGGCTGGCCTGGAGCTGGGCGACGCTGTGCTGACGGACGTCGGCAGCGCCAAGGGCAATGTCGTACGCGCCGCCCGTGAGGCGTTTGGCGTGATGCCGGCGCGCTTTGTGCCCGGCCACCCGATCGCGGGCTCCGAGCAGAGCGGGGTGGAAGCCTCCAACGCTCAGTTGTTCAAGCGCCACAAAGTAATCCTCACACCCCTGGCCGATACCGATCCGTTGGCTTTGTCGCTGGTCCACAGAATGTGGTCGGCGCTGGGTGCGGACGTTGAGCACATGCAGGTCGAACGGCACGATGAAGTCCTCGCGGCGACCAGTCATCTGCCGCATTTGCTGGCGTTTGGGCTGGTGGATTCGCTGGCCAAGCGCAACGAGAACCTCGATATTTTCCGTTACGCAGCCGGTGGTTTCCGCGATTTCACCCGCATTGCCGGGAGCGACCCGGTCATGTGGCACGACATCTTCCTGGCCAATCGCGAAGCTGTCCTGCGCACGCTTGATACCTTCCGCAGCGACCTTGATGCGCTGCGGGATGCCGTAGACGCGGGCGATGGTCATCAATTGCTGGGCGTATTTACGCGTGCGCGGGTGGCCAGAGAGCATTTTGGCAAGATTCTCGAACGCCGGGCTTATGTCGAGCCGGCAGCGCCCGCCGACCTGACTTTTGTCGCCCGGCCGGGCGGCGCGGTTTGCGGGCGGGTTCGCGTGCCCGGTGACAAGTCCATTTCCCACCGCGCGATCATGCTGGGCTCGCTCGCCACGGGGACGACGGTCGTCGAAGGCGTTCTCGAAAACGAAGACGCGCTGGCGACGGTGCAGGCGTTCCGTGACATGGGCGTGGTCATCGAAGGACCCCAGCAAGGCCGCCTCACGATTCACGGCGTAGGCCTTGATGGCCTGCAACCCGCGCCGGGCCCCATCTACCTCGGCAACTCGGGAACGTCGATGCGTTTGCTGTGCGGCCTACTGGCTGGGCAGCGTTTTGACAGCCAGCTGACCGGCGATGCCTCGCTGTCCCGGCGCTCGATGGAGCGGGTCATCGAGCCGCTGCGTCGGATGGGCGCCGTGATCGAAACGGCAGTAAACAGTCGGCCGCCCTTGACCCTCCGCGGCGGGCATTCGCTGACAGCGATCCGCTATGACATGCCGCTGCCGAGTGCTCAGGTGAAATCCGCATTGTTGCTGGCCGGTCTTTATGCCGAGGGCACAACAGTGGTGCACGAGCCGGCGCCCACCCGAGACCACACCGAGCGCATGCTGCAAGGATTCGGCCGCCTGATTTCAGCCGAAGACGATAGTGTCTCTGTCCGGCCGGGGAGAGCGCTTACGCCGTCGCGCATCGACGTCCCTGCCGACCTCTCTTCAGCGGCGTTTTTTCTGGTGGCGGCCTCCATTGCCCCGGGTTCCGAGTTGCTTCTTGAAGGCGTGGGCGTCAATCCGACGCGCGCGGGGGTGATTGATGTTCTGCGCCTGATGGGGGCGGACATCACGCTGCAAAACCCGCGAGAAGCCGGCGCGGAGCCGGTAGCCGATCTCCACGTGCGCCATGCGCCTCTCAAGGGCATCACCATTCCTCAGGGGCTGGTGCCGTTGGCCACTGACGATTTCCCCGCCATCTTTATTGCTGCAGCCTGTGCCGAAGGACGAACGGTGCTGCGTGGCGCTCGGGCGTTGCGCGCCAGTGAGTCCGACCGGATCAGGATCATGGCCGACGGTCTGGCAACGTTAGGCATTGCTGTCGAAGTCACCGCAGATGGCATCATTATTGATGGTGGGGCCATGGGTGGTGGTGAAATCAATGCCGAGGCCGATCCGCGCATTGCCATGGCATTCAGTATCGCGTCGCTGCGTGCGGCCAGCCCGATCCACATTCAGGGCTGCGCCGCTGTGGCGACTTCTTTTCCCAGTTTCCTGACGCTCTGTGCGCAGGTGGGTATTCGTGTAACGCAAGAGGGGCAATCGTGAAAGTTCAAGCTCCGGTCATTACGATCGACGGACCCAGCGGTTCCGGGAAGGGCACGGTGGCCGGCAAGCTGGCCAAACGTCTGGGGTGGTCGCTGCTGGATTCTGGCGCGCTGTATCGGCTGCTGGCTTTTGCCGCCGTCAATCATCGCGTCGACCTGACCAATGAAGAAGCGCTGAAGCTGCTCGCGGCGCATCTGGACGTGCAGTTCATGGCGTCAACCGACGACCATGGTCAGCGCATTATTCTGGAGGGCGAGGATGTAACCCTGGCCATCCGCAACGAGCAGGTCGGCAGCGGTGCATCGAAAATCGCCTCGCTGCCAGCCGTGCGCGAAGCATTGCTGCAGCGTCAGCGGGCCTTTCAGGAGTTCCCCGGCCTGATAGCCGACGGACGGGACATGGGCACAGTGGTCTTCCCTGCCGCGCCCCTGAAGGTATTTCTGACCGCCAGCGTCGAAGAGCGTGCCCGCCGGCGATATTTGCAGTTGAAGGCCAAGGGTGACGATGTTAGTCTGCCGAGTCTGCTAGATGAGATCCGTGTCCGCGACGAGCGCGACACCCAGCGAGCGGTAGCCCCGCTAAAGCCGGCGCATGACGCCATTCAGCTGGATTCCACCGAATTATCCATCGAGCAGGTGTTGGAACGCATCCTGAGCGAAGTCGCACTCCGCGATCTCGCCGGATGACCAGAGAGCCATGTGGGAGACCAGTCATAGTCCCGCAGGCTTTCTTTCATATGAACGAAACCCACGTTGTCTGGAGCGTGGCAGATGGGCGTTTTCTTCGCCCTTATCAACAGGAATTAAAATGAGCGAAAGCTTTGCTGAACTTTTCGAAGAAAGCCTAAAGACCCTTAACCTTCAGGCCGGTTCGATCATCACCGCGATCATCGTCGATATCGATTACCAGGCTGGTTGGGTCACCGTTCACGCTGGTCTGAAGTCCGAAGGCCTCATCCCGCTGGAGCAGTTCCACAACGATGCTGGCGAGCTGACCATCAAGATTGGCGATGAAGTCCACGTTGCGCTGGACGCGGTCGAAGACGGCTTTGGCGAAACCAAGCTGTCCCGCGAAAAAGCCAAGCGTGCAGAGTGCTGGATCGTTCTGGAAGCGGCTTTCGCAGCTGAAGAAGTGGTCAAGGGCGTTATCAACGGTAAGGTTAAAGGCGGCTTCACAGTCGACGTTAACGGCATCCGTGCGTTCCTGCCAGGTTCTCTGGTTGACGTCCGTCCAGTGCGCGACACCACGCACCTGGAAGGCAAAGAGCTGGAATTCAAGGTCATCAAGCTGGACCAGAAGCGCAACAACGTTGTCGTTTCCCGGCGCAGTGTCCTGGAAGCCGAAAACAGCGCCGAGCGCGAAGCTCTGCTGGAATCGCTGCAGGAAGGCCAACAGGTCAAGGGTATCGTCAAGAACCTCACCGATTACGGCGCATTCGTCGATCTGGGTGGCGTCGATGGCCTGCTGCACATCACGGACATGGCCTGGAAGCGCATCAAGCATCCATCTGAAATCGTCAACGTTGGCGACGAGATCGATGTCAAGGTCCTGAAGTACGATCGCGAGCGCAATCGTGTTTCCCTGGGTCTGAAGCAACTGGGCGAAGACCCATGGGTTGCTATCAAGGCGCGTTACCCGGAAGGCACTCGTGTCACCGCTCGCGTTACCAACCTGACCGACTACGGCTGCTTCGCAGAGCTGGAAGAAGGCGTGGAAGGCCTGGTACACGTTTCCGAAATGGACTGGACCAACAAGAACATCCACCCTTCGAAAGTCGTTCAGGTTGGCGATGAAGTGGAAGTCATGGTTCTGGACATCGACGAAGAGCGTCGTCGTATCTCCCTGGGCATCAAGCAGTGCAAATCTAACCCGTGGGAAGATTTCTCTGGCCAGTTCAACAAGGGCGACAAGATCTCCGGCACCATCAAGTCGATTACCGATTTCGGTATCTTCATTGGTCTGGACGGCGGCATCGACGGCCTGGTTCACCTGTCCGACATCTCCTGGAACGAAGTGGGCGAAGAAGCCGTACGTCGTTTCAAGAAGGGCGACGAGCTTGACACCGTGATCCTGTCGGTTGATCCAGAGCGTGAGCGCATCTCGCTGGGTATCAAGCAGCTGGAAAGCGATCCGTTCTCCGAGTACGTCACTGTCAATGACAAAGGCGCTATCGTCCGCGGTATCGTTAAAGAAGTTGACGCCAAAGGCGCCATCATCACTCTGGCCGACGACATCGAAGCGACCCTCAAAGCTTCCGAAATCAGCCGTGACCGCGTTGAAGACGCGCGTAACGTTCTGAAAGAAGGCGAAGAGATCGAAGCCAAGATCATCAGCGTTGACCGCAAGAGCCGCGTGATCAGCTTGTCCATCAAGTCGAAAGACGTTGAAGACGAGAAAGAAGCGATTCAGAGCCTGCGTAGCAAGCCTGAAGCCGCTGAAAGCACTGGTCCTACCACTCTGGGTGACCTGCTGCGTGCTCAAATGGAAAAGCAGAACTAAGTTCTGTCTGACCATTCAAAAAGGGCGACTTCGGTCGCCCTTTTTTGTGGGCGGATGGTTTTGCTTTCTGGCTGCGCAGTGTCCGCTAACGGCGGACGCACAGCCTCAAGTCTTGCCTCGCACCTCGGTTGATGAGCGATTCAGTAGCTTGCTTCTCAAGTTCTTCGAATCGGACTCATTTAACTCTGGACACAGACTGTTCAAATGTCTCAGGTCATGCTAAAACCTTCAAAGCGCTTTACCTAGCTGCTTGAAAAAGAAGGGAAAAATATGACGAAGTCGGAGTTGATCGAACGAATTGTCACCCATCAAGGACTGCTCTCATCCAAAGATGTGGAGTTGGCCATCAAGACCATGCTTGAGCAGATGTCGCAGTGCCTTGCGACGGGCGACCGTATTGAAATACGCGGCTTCGGCAGCTTTTCCCTTCACTATCGCGCACCCCGCGTGGGTCGCAATCCCAAGACAGGACAATCCGTCAGCCTTGACGGCAAGTTCGTCCCGCACTTCAAGCCAGGTAAAGAGCTCCGTGACCGGGTGAACGAAGAAGAGGAGCATGAGCTCCAATAGCTCTTTGAGGAGTTCTCATGCGAAACCTTAAACGCCTGATCTTTATTCTCATCGACCTGTTGATCGCAGCGGCGATTGTCGTATTCGTGCTGGAAAACCAGCAAAGCTTCGCTCTGGTATTTTTCGGCTGGAATGCGCCTGAGTTGCCCGTTGCTGTGCCGGTGATCTTCGCGTTGTTGGTGGGCATGATGATCGGCCCGCTTTTGGTTTCAGTCGCGCGGCTGCGCAAGAAGCCCAAGGCGTCACGTTTGCCCTGATAGAATCGCTGCGCGCGGCTGTCACGGCTCGCGCCAAAGATAATTACAAGCGCCTCTATAACTAATCTTCTTTTTCAATGCCTAACCCACGCCTCAAGCTGTCAGGCGCGAGGGTTGCGTGCAGTTCGCCATTGAGCTGCTTTTACTGAACAGAGGAACCTTCGGGTTTTTTTCGTCGCATAGGTATCTACACATGAGTTCGGACTTTCCTGCTATTGAGACTCGCTGCTTCAAGGCCTACGACATCCGGGGTCAGGTGCCCAATGATCTGGATGACGACATTGCGTACCGCATCGGGCGGTCCATGGTCGTTGAGCTGGGTGCCAAAAATATCGTGGTGGGCCGAGACATGCGTCTCGAAAGCCCGGCGTTGGCTCAGGCCTTGATCAAAGGGATCCAGGAAGCCGGCGCAGATGTCATTGACATCGGCCTGTGTGGGACCGAGGAAGTGTATTTCGCGACAAGCCACTACGCCGCAGACGGCGGTGTGATGGTTACCGCCAGTCATAACCCGAAGGGTTATAACGGCATGAAGCTTGTGCAGAAATCGTCCCGTCCCATCAGCGGTGATACCGGCCTGGATGCCATTCGCCAGCGCGTTGATGCAGGCGATTTCGGTCAGGCTGCAGCTCAGCACGGTAGTGTCCAGTCCAAGCCGGATAAAACCGCTTACATCGAGCACCTGCTGACCTATGTCAAAGGCGCCGAGCTTCGTCCGTTGAAAATTCTCGCCGATCCGGGCAACGGTGCAGTGGGTCCTGCGCTGGACGCTATCCGCGCCCAGCTGCCGTTCGAATGGGTGATCATCAACGCGGAACCGGATGGCAACTTCCCGAACGGCGTACCCAACCCGCTGCTGCCGGAAAATCGCAGCATCACCCGCGACGCGCTGCTCAAGCACGGTTGCGATCTGGGTCTGGCCTGGGACGGTGACTTCGACCGCTGCTTCTTCTTTGACGAACAGGGTCGTTTCGTAGAGGGCTATTACCTGGTTGGCTTGCTGGCCGAGATGCTGCTCAAGCAACATCCGGGTTCGAAGATCATCCACGATCCGCGACTGACCTGGAACACGATTGACCAGGTCGAGCAAGCGGGCGGTACGCCAGTGCTGTGCAAAACCGGTCACGCGTTCATCAAGGAGCGCATGCGCCTGGAAGACGCTGTCTACGGTGGCGAGATGAGTGCACACCATTATTTCCGCGATTTCGCATACTGCGACAGCGGCATGATCCCTTGGCTGTTGGTCGCTGCGTTGATGTCGGTATCCGGCAAGAAGTTCTCGCAGCTGGTTGACGAGCGCATGGCGGCTTACCCGTGCAGCGGCGAAATCAACTACAAGGTCGACGACGTCAAAACCGTCATCGCCAAGATCTTCGATCATTACTCCCCGTCCTGCTCGAACATCGACAAAACCGACGGCATCAGCCTTGAATTCGCCGAGTGGCGTTTCAACCTGCGCGGTTCGAACACCGAGCCTTTGCTGCGCCTGAACGTCGAAAGCCGTCGTGACCCAGGCCTTGTCGAAGCCAAGGTCAAAGAAATCGAAGCATTGCTCGCCAGCAAGTGATACATCGGTCCAACGGCGGCTGCCTGAACGGCAGCACCGTTGGCCAATCCCTCTTCAATGGCTCCGCTGTCTTTCAATCGGCAGCGAGGGCTCGCCTCAAATCAACAAACGCATGGACCGGATATGACCAGAAAGATCCTGGTGACGGGCAGTTCCGGATTCCTGGGGACTGCGCTGGTTGAGCATTTTGCAGGTCTGTCGGACACACACACTGTCGCGGTCAGCAGAAGGGCGATGGCCCACACTGACTCCCACGTCACGAATGCAGTGATACCAACGCTGGATGCCGACACTCAATGGCAGCCGGTGCTGCAGGGCGTTGACACGGTTGTCCACGCGGCGGCGCGAGTGCATGTCATGCACGACACGGCGGCTGACCCTCTTTCGCTGTACCGCGAGGTCAATGCCCTCGGCACGCTTAACCTGGCCAGCCAGGCGGCCAGCGCTGGTGTTCGCCGTTTCATCTTCATCAGCACCATCAAGGTCAACGGTGAGTCGACCGGGCGTGGTCAGTGCTTTCATGCAGATGACACACCCGCGCCAAGCGATCCATACGCGGTCTCCAAGTACGAAGCCGAGCAGGGGCTTATGGCCCTGGCAAAAAGCAGCGCGATGGAAGTCGTGATCATCCGCCCAGTGCTGGTCTACGGACCTGGCGTTAAAGCCAACTTTCTGCAGTTGATGCGCGCTCTGCGCCGCGGCGTGCCACTGCCGCTGGGTGGTGTCAACAATGCTCGCAGTCTCGTGTCTCTTGATAACCTGATCGACCTCATCCGCGTGTGCCTGGATCATCCAGCCGCTGCCAACGAGGTATTTCTGGTCAGTGATGGTCAGGATCTGTCCACACGTGACCTGGCTAATCTGCTCAAGCGACATCTGCCGGCATCGAGTTGGCTCATTCCCGTTCCAGAATCCCTTATCATGCTCGGCGCCACGTTGCTGGGGCGCAAATCCGCGGCTGAACGCGTGTTGGGCTCGCTGCGCGTGGACATCGGCAAAACCCGCGAACGGCTGCAATGGCAGCCGCCAGTGTCGGTAGAGGACGGTCTGAAGAAGACCGTCGAGCATTTTCTGGTTACGGATCGAGCATGAATTATTGGTGGGTCGCGGTCGCTGTTGGGGTGTTTTCATTTGCGCTGACGCATGTGTTGCGACGCTATGCGCTGCACAAGAGTCTGCTCGATATCCCGAACGGCAGGAGCTCGCATACCGTTGCGACGCCACGCGGCGGCGGGGTGGCCATCGTGGTCAGTTACTTGGTTGCGCTGGTCTGGATGCTTTCTGCAGGGCTGATGGCGCGTGATCCATTTCTCGCCATGTTCGGGGCCGGTGTACTGATCGCGGCGCTGGGGTTTCTTGACGATCACGGCCACATCGCTGCGCGCTGGCGCTTGCTGGGGCATTTCCTTGCAGCGGCCTGGGCGTTGTTCTGGCTGGGCGGTCTTCCGGCGATCGATGTGTTCGGCATGACGCTCGCTCCGGGCCTGGTCGTGAACGTGCTGGCGGCCTTCTACCTGGTGTGGCTGCTCAATCTTTACAACTTCATGGACGGTATCGACGGGATCGCCAGTGTGGAGGCGATCTGCGTGTGCATCGGCGCGGCGATCATCTACGCACTGAGCGGTTTTGCCACTTTAATGTGGTTGCCCGTCCTGCTCGCCTGCGCAGTGGCCGGCTTTCTGATCTGGAATTTCCCGCCGGCCAGGATCTTCATGGGGGATGCCGGTAGCGGGTTCCTCGGCATCATGCTCGGTTGTCTGTCACTGCAGGGCGCGTGGATTTCCTCGCAGTTCTTGTGGGTATGGCTTATTCTCCTCGGGGTTTTCATCGTAGACGCTACAGTAACCCTCATCCGTCGGCTCATTCGGGGCGACAAGGTCTATGAGGCTCACAGAAGTCACGCTTATCAATTCGCCTCGCGACGATTTGGCAAGCACCTTCCGGTGACGTCCGCAGTCGGCGTAATCAATCTCTGCTGGCTGCTGCCGGTCGCGGTGGGTGTCGCCCGGTTCGGGCTCGACGGTGCCCTCGGCGTGATCATTGCTTATGCTCCGTTGCTTGTTCTGGCCTTCGTCTTCAAGGCTGGAGCGCTGGAAAAGAGCTGAGTGCGAGCTGCCTGCGCTGACGGTGACGACCACGGTTCTCATGCGGGGCAGGAATCAATAGCCGTCATAGGGGTCGACTGAAAGGACCATGAACGCGTGTCTGAGGGGATGATGGAAAAACTACGCACTTCGTTGCTGGCCTTGCCTCGCCGGCACAAGCGGATCATGCAGGTCGCCGCAGACGTCTGTCTGATCTGGTTCGCGTTGTGGATGGCGTTTGTGGTGCGTCTGGGCATCGATGACCTCATCAATCCTCTTGAAATGCACACCTGGCTGTTCGCAAGCGCGCCAGTGGTAGCGATCCCCTTGTTCATCCGTTTCGGCATGTACCGTGCGGTGATGCGCTACTTCGGCAATGACGCGCTGATTGCGATCATCAAGGCGGTCAGCCTCTCGGCGTTGATTCTCGGCATCGTGGTCTACCTCTACAGTAACCATCAGCATGTCGTGCCGCGCTCGGTCATGTTCAATTACTGGTGGCTGAGCATGGTGATGATCGGCGGTCTTCGCCTGGCCATGCGACAGTATTTTCTCGGCGACTGGTTCTCCGCCGCCCGTCATGTGCCCTTTGCCACCCGCGACGATGGCCTGCCCAAAGTGGCGATCTATGGGGCCGGCGCTGCAGGGAACCAACTGGTGGCGGCGTTGCGCATGGGGCGGTCCATGCGCCCTGTAGCTTTTATCGATGACGATGACTCGATCTCCAATCGAGTGATTTCGGGTCTGCAGGTCTACAAGCCCAAGCACATTCAGCAAATGATCGATGTCACGGGTGCGCAGGAGATTCTGCTGGCCATCCCGTCGTCCGCGCGGGCGCGCCGCAGGGAAATCCTCGGCTTTTTGGAGGGCTTCCCGCTGCACGTTCGCAGCGTTCCGAACTTCTCTGACCTGGCGGCGGGTCGCGTGAAAGTCGACGATCTGCAGGAGGTCGACATTGCCGACCTGCTGGGGCGTGACGCGGTGCCTGCGCAGGAGGAACTGCTCGAACACTGCATCAAGAACCAGTGCGTGCTGGTAACCGGGGCGGGCGGTTCGATTGGCTCGGAGCTGTGCCGGCAGATACTGCTGCTCAAGCCAACCACGTTGTTGTTGCTCGACCACAGTGAATTCAACCTCTACACGATCCTCACGGAGCTGGAGCGGCGTGTTGCCCGTGAGTCGCTCAAGGTCAAGGTGCTGCCGATTCTCGGCTCGATCCGCAACCACGCCAAGTTGCTGGATGTGATGAAGACCTGGCAGGTCAACACCGTCTACCACGCTGCGGCGTACAAACACGTGCCGATGGTCGAGCACAACATCGCCGAGGGCGTGTTCAATAACGTGGTGGGCACGCTCAACGCCGCCCAGGCTGCATTGCAGGCAGGTGTGGCCAACTTTGTGCTGATCTCCACCGACAAGGCGGTGCGCCCGACCAATGTCATGGGCAGCACCAAGCGCCTGGCCGAACTGACGTTGCAAGCGCTGAGCCGCGAGACGGCGCCGGTCATGTTCGGCGACCGCTCCAATGTGCATCAGGTCAACAAGACCCGGTTCATCATGGTGCGATTCGGCAACGTGCTGGGTTCGTCCGGCTCGGTGATCCCGCTGTTTCATCAGCAGATCAAGTCCGGTGGGCCGCTGACGGTGACGCATCCGAAAATCACCCGTTATTTCATGACCATTCCCGAGGCGGCGCAGCTGGTCATTCAGGCCGGCTCCATGGGGCAGGGCGGCGACGTATTCGTGCTCGACATGGGCGAGCCCGTGCGCATCATCGAGCTGGCCGAAAAGATGGTGCACCTGTCGGGCTTGAGCATTCGCTCGGAACACAATCCACAGGGCGATATCGCCATCGAGTTCACCGGCCTGCGTCCCGGCGAGAAGCTGTACGAGGAGCTGCTGATCGGTAACAACGTGGCAGCGACTCGTCACCCGATGATCATGAGTGCGCAGGAAGATTTCCTGTCGTGGGACGTGTTCAAGCAAAGCCTGTCGCAGTTGGTCAAGGCGCTGGACGATGACGACTATGACCGGGTTCGGCAAATTCTCGCCGACACCGTCAGCGGTTATGCGCCCGAGGGCGAAATTGTCGACTGGATTCATCAGCAGCGCCGTCGAGAGCCGTGATCTGCGGACCCGCGAAACCTTTGCTTACTCAGTGGTTCCGAACCGCATCAAGGCGACAGAGCCCGGGCTGAAAGGCCTCTCGGTGACGTACATATCCGGTCACCGATCCCTGCGTTGACGCAGCGCCGCCATCGGCTAGGTTTGGGAAGCAGCTCAGGAATGCTGCTTCCACTTACGATGCCCATGGAGCATGACTTATGCGTACTTCTTACCTGTCCTCACTGATCTTCGCATTGCTGGCGAGCACTTCCCTCGCCGTGACGGCCGCGCCCGCTGCCGTTCCTTCGGCAGACGTCAGCAAATCTGCCACCGCCGCCCCACCAGTCGGGCAGAGTGCCAAGGTCAATCTCAACTCGGCCAGCGCGGAAATCCTCCAGAAAGAACTGTCCGGCGTCGGTGCCGCCAAGGCCAACGCCATCGTCGCGTACCGTGAAGAACATGGCGGCTTTACGGCGGTCGACGAGTTGATCGAAGTCAAGGGCATCGGCAAGGCGCTCCTGGACAAAAACCGCGACAAGCTCTCCATTGACTGAACACCCTGTAGCAAAAGGCCGATCTCAGATCGGCCTTTTTTTTGCGTCCGCCTGCCCACAATTTTGGCTATCAAGCTGACAAATATAAAAATGTCGACCGACATATTATTTTTTAAATTACGAGCGTAATATCCCTCCGCAGCTAACCTCACCATCCACGGAGAACGTTCATGAGCACTCAGACCCAAGGCAAAGCTGTAATCACCGGCGCATCGTCCGGTATCGGTTTCACCTACGCGGACCGCCTGGCGCAGCGCGGATTCGATCTGATACTGGTTGCGCGCGACCAGGCACGGCTGGAAGCCCTGGCGACTGATCTGCGGGCCAGGCATGCGGTTCAGGTGGAGGTCGTGAAAGCCGATCTGACTCAGCCTGATGACGTCAGCGCTCTCGAACAACGGCTGCGCTCGGATGCTTCAATCACCTTGCTGCTCAACAACGCCGGCGTGGCATCGAGCACTCCGCTGGCCGAGGCCGATCTGAACGAAGTAGATCGCCTGATTCAGCTCAACGTTGTCGCGCTGACGCACTTGGCATCGGCGGCAGCCGCCGGTTTTGCGGCGCGTGGCAACGGGACGATCATCAATATCGCATCCGTCGTGCCCATGCTGCCGGAACGGTTCAATGCGGTGTACACCGCCAGCAAGGCCTACGTACTGAGCTTGACCCAATCTTTAGCGGCTGAACTAAGCGAGAAGGGCGTACGGGTTCAAGCGGTGATGCCCGGCGCGACCCGGACTGAAATCTGGGAGCGCGCGGGCATGGACATCAATGCTTTCCCGCCGGAGATGGTGATGGACGTTGACGAAATGGTCGACGCTGCCCTTGCCGGGTTTGATCAGCAAGAGCTGGTGACCATTCCGTCGCTGCCTGATGCTGCCGATTGGCAGGCCTTCACCCAGGCACGCCTGGCGTTGGGCCCGAATCTGTCACTGCAGCATGCCGCGCAGCGTTATAAAACCGCGGACGCGTGATGGCGTCGGCATTGGCAAAACAGCTTAAAGAAGGTGAACGCATGAGCGAGCGTCGCATCGTAGTGACGGGAATGGGGCTGGTAACGCCATTGGGATCGGGTGTCGAGGCGGTATGGCGGCGGTTGCTGGAAGGTCGCTCCGGCATCGTGCAGTTGCCCGAGCAGACGGTGGCGGATCTGCCCGGCAAGGTGGGCGGTCCGGTGCCCACTCTTGAAGAGGACCCGCAAGCCGGGTTCGATGCCGACGCCGCCGCGCCGCCCAAAGAGCAGAAGAAGATGGACCGCTTTATTCTGTTCGCGCTGGGCGCCGCGCAGGAGGCTGTATCTCAGGCGGGCTGGGCGCCCTCGACCGAAGAAGAGCGCGAACGTACCGCGACCATCATCGGCGCGGGTGTCGGCGGGTTCGGTGCTATCGCCGAGGCCGTCCGCATTACCGACACTCGGGGGCCGCGGCGGTTGTCGCCCTTTACCATCCCGTCGTTCCTGGTCAATCTGGCGGCCGGCCATGTGTCGATCCGGCATGGTTTCAAAGGCCCGCTTGGCGCGCCGGTGACTGCCTGTGCCGCCGGTGTCCAGGCCATTGGCGATGCCGCGCGGTTGATCCGCAACGGTGAAGCAGACGTGGCCATCTGCGGCGGTGCCGAGGCCTGTATCGATCGCGTCGCCCTGGGCGGGTTCGCTGCTGCACGGGCGCTGTCCAGCGGCTTTAACGAGACGCCCGCGCGTGCTTCGCGGCCTTTCGACCGTGATCGCGACGGGTTTGTCATGGGCGAGGGCGCGGGGATCATCGTCATCGAGACGCTTGAACATGCGCTTGCACGGGGCGCCACGCCGATTGTCGAGCTGGTGGGCTATGGCACCAGCGCAGACGCTTATCACCTGACCGCCGGGCCTGAAGACGGCAGCGGCGCGCGCCGGGCAATGCAGGCGGCGATTCGTCAGGCCGGTATTCAGCCCGCCGATATCCAGCACGTCAATGCCCATGCGACGTCTACGCCAGTGGGCGACAAGGGTGAAATGGCGGCGATCAAAACCGTGTTTGGTGATCAGAATGGCGTGGCGGTGACCTCAACCAAATCGGCGACCGGACACCTGCTCGGCGCAGCCGGCGGCATTGAGGCGATTTTCACGGCATTGGCCATACGCGATCAGATCGCCCCCATGACGCTCAATCTGGAGAACCCGGATGAGGCGGCCGAGGGTATCGACATCGTTCACGGTGAAGCACGCCCGATGCAGATCGAATATGCACTGTCGAACGGCTTCGGTTTCGGCGGTGTAAACGCCAGCGTGCTGTTCCGTCGCTGGCATCCCTGAGACGTTGCTGAAGATGCCGGTTCCCTGCAGCAAAGGGCAGGGAGCAGGCAGCAGGAGGTGGGTATCAGCCTTCGGCCAGAGCCTTGAGCTGCTCGCGGGTGGTCTGCAGGATTCGCTCGGCCAGTGCCGGGTCTTTCGCGCTGCGGGCCAGCACCATTGCCCCCACCAGGCCGGACATGAGCATCACACTCTTGTCGCTGCTCTGGTCATTGGCCGGCATCCCGGCTTCAAGTGTTGCCAGCATGCGCTGCATCAGTTCGTCGGTAATCTCGCTCGGCTGCCCACGCTGGCCCAGCTCGGAGGCCATGGTGGGCAGTGGGCAGCCCTGTTCCGGATGGTCGCGATGAGCAATCGACAGGTACATGTCGATGAAGGCCTTGGTGGAGCTGTCTTCAGCCAGTTTCTCGGCGCGTGCAGCGTGCAGTTGATCCACGGCGCAGCGCAGTGATTTTTCGACCAGATCGTCCTTGGATTTGAAGTGGGCGTAAAAACCACCGTGGGTCAGACCCAGCGCCTTCATCAGCGGCTGCAGACCGGTGGCGCCGATGCCGTCACGACGAAAGCGCGCGGCCGCCTCATGCAGAATGCGCTGGTGGGTCTGGGCTTTGTGATCTTCGGCGTAACGCATGAAACGAGCCTCCCGACGGTGGCGCTTGAAATGGTGGTCGACATTTTTACACGTATGGCTCGCTACTGCAGTAGTGCTGTCATTACCCTTGTTGCCACCGGTCAGAAGGCAGCGGCGGTGGTCATCCGATTTCGGTGGGTATGAGCCGGGGTCGGCAGGCGGTGATGACCGGTAGGTTGCCAGCACTGGGTGCGCGGTGACCGGCTGGGCTCGTGCATAATCCACCGTTAATCTCCCTGCGCTTCACTTGCCTTTTTTGGGGCCGACCATGCACGTACTGCTTTGTGAAGACGACGACCTGATTGCCAGCGGCATTGTTGCCGGGCTCGATGCCCAGGGCTTCACGGTGGATCGTGTCGCCACCGCCTCGTCCGCTCGGGCCATGCTGTCCGCCGCGCATTTCGACGTCATGATTCTGGACCTGGGCCTGCCCGATCAGGATGGGCTGAAGCTACTGCGTCAGCTACGCCAGGAGGGCGTTGAGCTGCCGGTGCTGATTCTGACGGCGCGCGATACTGTCACCGATCGCGTCGATGGCTTGCAGGCCGGGGCGGACGACTACCTGCTCAAGCCCTTCGACCTGCGCGAGCTTAGCGCACGCCTGCACACGTTGGTGCGACGCATGGCCGGGCGCAGCGTCAACGTGATCGAGCATGGCGTGCTCAGCTATGACCCAAGCAGCCGGGAAACGCGCCTCGCAGGCCAGCCGGTCGATCTGTCGCGGCGCGAGCAGGCATTGCTGCAGGCGCTCTTGAACAACAGCGGTCGGGTTCTTTCCGGCGAGCAGTTGAAGGACTGCATCTATGGCTTCGGCGACGAAGTGGAAAGCAACGCGCTCAACGTTCACATTCATCATCTGCGCCGAAAATTGGGTGGCGGCATTATAGAAACCGTACGCGGCCTGGGTTATCGCCTCGGGCCGGCCGGTCTGGATTCGGGGCCCGGAGCATGATGAGTCTGAGGACGCGCCTCAGTCTGATTCTTGGCTCGGCGTTCATTGTGATCTGGGTGTTGGCCGCCGCCTGGATGCTGCGCGACTTGCGCACGCAAATGATGCAGTCGCTTGATCAGCGGCTCGAGGCGTCTGCGCGGATGGTGGCAGGGCTGCTCGAACAGGTGCAGATGCCGACTGGCACTGACGCCCGATCGCTGCGGGCCGACGATCCGGCATTGCCCACCGGCATGGCGTGTCAGTTGAGCTCCCTGCGCGGGCAAGTGCTTGCCCGAACCGACAGCTCGCCGAGCGAGCCACTCAAGGCTGACGCCAGCGGCTTTCACGACCAGATGATCGACGGCGACCACTGGCGGGTTTACACGATGATGCACGGCAACGTGCGAGTGAGCACCGCCGACCGGCAGATCGAACGCGATGTGTTGGGCCATTCGGTTTTGCTGGCCGCGTCGGTGCCGGTGCTGGTCGCGCTGTTTGGCAGCCTGGCGCTGGTCTGGTTTGGCATCGGTCGGGGGCTGGCGCCGCTCAACCGCATGCGCGATGCGCTGAATCGACACAGCGCCGACTCGGTCGAGCCGCTCGATGTGCCCAAACTGCCCAGCGAGTTGCAGCCACTGCTGACGAGCCAGAACCAATTGTTTCAGCGCATCGCCCAGACCCTTGAGCGCGAGCGCAGGCTGACCGGCGACGCTGCCCATGAGCTGCGCAGCCCGCTCACGGCCATCAAAACCCATCTTCAAGTGGCGCGCATGACCGAGGGCGACAAGCGCGATACGGCGCTGGCCCATGCGGAGGAGGGCGCTGACCGTATGCACCGCACCCTTGAGCAATTGCTGTTGTTGGCGCGAGTGGAGGGCAGTCTGTCGTTTGATGACGGTGTGCAGTGCACTGCCGAGGAGGTCGCGCGGCTGGCCATTCACGACGCCAGTCATGGCGACGAACAACGCATCCAGCTTATTTTGCCGTCGCGGCTGTCCACTGCTGCCGTGCAAATGCCCGCGGCGCTGGCGGTGGCTGCGTTGCGCAATTTGCTGGACAACGCGCTGCGTCACAGTCAGGCCGCTGCGCAAGTGGAACTCAGCGTCGAAACCTTCGACGAGCAGGTGCATTTTCGTGTTCGCGACTATGGTCCCGGGATTCCGGAGCCGGACCTGGACAAGCTCACCCAGCGCTTTTGGCGCAACGGCAAGAGCCCCGGCGCGGGGCTGGGCCTGGCCATTGTTCAGGCCATCGTCCAGCGCTGTGCGTGCTCGCTACGCTTTGACAGCCGCCGCGACGGTTTGCGGGTGGAGTTGAGCATGCCGTTGCGGCCCGATGTCGCAGGGGAGTGACGTGTGGGAAATGTCTGAAAGTCAGGTCGGCTGACGTCAGGACGTCAGCCGACTGTTTGTCCGAGAAACTTTTACTCAGGCATGGCCGATGAATGATGGGAAGTGATGAGCCATTCGCCGCCAACCCGAGCATAAGTAAAGGTATAACGCGCATTGACTTCAGGCATATCGCGAAAGCGGAACGTGTAAGTGCCGGTGTCGGTTGCACTGTTGCAACTGGTAATCAGCGTGCTGCTGTCCAGGGTGCCGATCGGGCCGCTTTTCAGAAAGTAATTGAAATAATCAAGTTTGCCGCTCAGATCAGTTCTCGGCTGATTGGAGAGGGTCGGCAGCAGGACTGCGTCTGCGGTGTAGTTGGCGGCCACCTTGGCTGGGTCGCCGGTTTGCAGTGAGGTGTTCCAGCGTTCAAACAAGTTTCTTGCCTGTTCTGCGTCCAGCATCGCGCACTGCGAAGAGGATGTGTTTGCCAGTACCGGTGTGGAAATAAGGAGCAGTGCAATAACAGCGGGAATCGTCTTCATACGTTGCCTTCCATGGGCGGTTGTTTGAATCGAGAGCCTAGTGCACAGGTGTGGAACTGTTCTACTGCCGTGGAATTACAACAAATTTCAGGTCGCTGGAAGTTGCGATCCGCGTGTGGGAAATGTCTTTAGTACCCAGTAAGAAAGGTTTCTCCGTGAGGGTGGAAGTCGTGCCGTTTCTGGCGCTCCTCTCGGCGCTGTCCGGACTTTTGGTCCGACAAGCCTTTGATTCTGCTTCCTAATCCCGGACAATCGCGCCCCTTTCCCTGTAGAGAATCGGTCAGGGGCGCAGACCGCGATGTTTTTCGGCAGCGTCGTTGACCATGTAGCTATGACCGGCAACGGAGAATCGACCGGATGAATGATCAGGCCAACAGTGTCGAACAGACTGTCGATGCTGCACCCGTGAGCGTTACCTCCTGGAATCGCAATGACACCACCTGGATGCTCGGGCTGTTTGGCACCGCCATCGGCGCGGGCACCTTGTTCTTGCCGATCAACGCAGGGATCGGCGGCTTCTGGCCGCTGTTGATTTTGGCCCTGCTGGCGTTCCCGATGACGTTTTATGCGCACCGCGGGCTGACCCGCTTCGTACTCTCGGGCCGGGATGGCGCAGACATTACCGAGGTGGTCGAGCAGCACTTCGGTAAAAAAGCCGGCGCCCTGATCACGCTGCTGTATTTCTTCGCCGTGTTCCCGATCCTGCTGATCTACAGCGTGGCGCTGACGAACACCGTCGGCAGCTTCCTGGAGCACCAACTGCATGTGCAGCCGCCGCCGCGCGCGCTGCTGGCGTTTGTGCTCATCCTCGGTCTGCTGGCGGTGGTGCGCTGCGGGGAGCAGATCATCGTCAAGGCGATGAGCCTGATGGTGTACCCCTTTATCGTGGCTCTACTGTTCCTCGCTGTGTTCCTCATCCCGCACTGGAACGGCGGCATTCTCAGCACGGCCAGCAGCTTTCCGGGGCCGTCGGCGCTGCTGCATACGCTCTGGCTGGCCATCCCGGTGATGGTGTTCTCGTTCAATCACTCGCCGATCATTTCGGCATTTGCCGTGGATCAGAAGCGTCAGTACGGCGAGCAGGCCGAACCCCGCAGTGCGCAGATCCTCGCCCGCGCTCATGGGTTGATGGTCGTGATGGTGCTGTTTTTTGTCTTTAGCTGCGTGCTGACCCTGACCCCGGAGCAATTGGCCGAAGCCAAAGCGCAGAACCTCTCGATCCTGTCTTATCTGGCCAACCATTTCAGCAACCCGACAATCGCCTTCGCCGCTCCGCTGATCGCGTTCGTGGCGATCACCAAGTCGTTTCTGGGGCACTACATCGGGGCCAGCGAGGGCCTCAAGGGCCTGGTGGTGAAGACCGGCCGTCGGCCTTCGCAGCGCGCCCTCGATCGTCTGACCGCAGGTTTCATGCTGGTCGTCTGCTGGCTGGTGGCAACGCTCAATCCGAGCATTCTGGGCATGATCGAAACCCTTGGCGGGCCGGTGATTGCCGCCTTGCTGTTTCTGATGCCGATGTACGCCGTGCGCAAGGTGCCGGCCATGCGCCGATACGCAGGCAAGCTGTCGAACGTATTCGTGGTGGTGATCGGCTTGATCTCGATTTCGGCGCTGGTGTATTCGCTGCTGCAGTAACTTCCACACGGTGGAGCCACTGGCACACTCCGGTTCTGTAGGAGCCGGCTTGCTGGCGAACCGGTTTGTCACACACCGCTGCTGTGCCTGAAACACCGCATTCGGCCTAACGCGGCCCAGCAAGCCGGCTCCTACAGGCAGGTATCGCACCAATCTGTGCTCCTGCCGTTTTGAACGGGACACTTAAGATTCATCACCCTCAGCCACGGACGCAGTGAGCATGATCGATTGCAAAGCCCTGGATTTTACCCTGCGTAGAGCCACTCACTCGGATGCGTTGACCCTCGCCGTGCTGGGCATGCAGGTCTTTCTGGACACTTATGCGACTGAGGGCGTGCGTGAGGCCATTGCCCGCGAGGCGCTCGAATCATTTGCCCCCGAGACGCTGGCATCGATCATCCAGAACCCCCGCGAGCTTGTGCTGGTGGCCGAGGTGAATCGGCACGTTGTCGGCTTCGCGCAGGTCTCGCTGAACAACGACCACCCAATGGTCGACGATCGTCACGCTGCAGAACTGAAGCGGCTTTACGTTCAGGAGCGGTTTACGGGGCGGGGCGTGGGCTGGCGCTTGCTTCGGCACGCCGAAGAAGAGGCGTTGGCCGGTGGCGCTTCAGCGATGTGGGCAACTGTTTGGGTGGGTAACCCGCGAGCGCTGCAGTTCTACCCCCGACAGGGCTACACCTATGTCGGCCCGGCCGTGCACCGTCTGCAAGCGGAGACTCATCAAAATGATCTTTTCTGCAAGCCCATGACCACGCCGACGCGCGACTGCCCCCCGTTTGACAACGCTCTCTAACGCGCCGCATGATTCTGCTCGTTTCCGATTGATACAGCTCGCACAGAGGCCCCATGTCAGCCAATCCCGAAGCGTTTCCCGGCGAGCGCCAGCGTTTGATCACCGAGCGTCTGGCCGTTCACGGTCGGGTGATTGCGGCGGACCTTGCGGCCGAATTCAACGTGTCCGAGCACTCCATTCGCCGTGATCTGGGTGCGATGGCTGCCGCCGGGTTGTGCAAGCGCGTGTACGGCGGTGCGATCTCGCTGGCGTCTGATGGGCCGCTGGCCGACCGTGTCGAGCACCAGCCCGGTCGCAAGCGTCAACTGGGTATTGCCGCGGCACGTTTGATCAGTGCCGGGCAGCATGTGTTTATCGATGGTGGCTCGACCAACCTGGCCATTGCCAAAGCCCTCGATCCTGGCATGGCGTTGACCGTCACGACCAACGCGCCGCTGATCGCAGTGGAGTTGATGAAGCTGCCGTCGGTGGAGGTGATCCTGCTCGGCGGTCGTCTGAGCCCCGTGGCCGGGAGCACTTACGGCTTCACAACGATCCAGCAACTTGCTCACTTCAATTTTGATCTGTGCTTTTTGGGCGCGTGCGCGCTGGATGCGCTCAAGGGCGTCACCGCGTTCGACATGGACGTCGCCGAGTTCAAACGCGCCGTTGTGGCGCGCAGCGGTCAGGTGGCGGTGGCGGTGATCAACGAAAAACTCTCCAGCATCGCCCATTATCAGGTGGCCGAATGCGCAGAGGTGGGCGCCCTGGTGGTCGAGCACGACGCTCCCGCTGACCGCCTGGAGCTGTTTCGCGGCAAGGTGGCGCACATCGTTATGGCGCAGGCAGCGCACTGAGCATCATGCTCTCCTGCCAGGCCATGGTTCGGTTGCGGCCCTGATGCTTGGCCGCGTACAGCGCGGCATCCGCTCGTTTGACAAAGTCTTCCGGCGTCTGGCATTCCCGGGCCTGGCAACCGTAGACCCCCAGGCTGATGCTGACAATGCCGATGGGGTTGCCCTGGTGCTCGAGCGCCCGGCTCAGCACGGCCAGTCGAATCTTTTCCGCCAGACTCACCGCGCCCTGCACCTCGCTGTAAGGCAGAAACACCGCCATCTCTTCGCCACCGTAACGCACGGCCAGGTCGCCGGTGCGGTTGAGTGTGCTGCGAACGCATTCGGCCACCGCGATAATGCATTTGTCGCCAGCCACGTGGCCGTACGTGTCGTTGTAGCTCTTGAAAAGATCGATGTCGATCATGATCAAGCTCAACGGATGCAGGTTTGACTGCCCGTTGTGAAATTCCAGCCCGAGGATTTCCTGAAAGTGCCGACGATTGGCCAGCCCGGTCAGGCTGTCCTGCAGCGCGAGTTTTTCCAGCGAATGACTGGCAATGCGCAGTTGTGATTCGGCATTGAGCCCAAAACGGATCTGCTGGAACAGCAGCACGCCGAACAACAGGTTGGCGACCACCACGCAGATGATGATTGCCAGCGAACGCCAGGCATACTGCCGCCACTCGTCGAGCACCTCGCGCTGGGAGAGGCCCGCCAGCAGCACCATCGGGTAACGGTCCAGTTTCTTGTAGCCATAAAGACGTTGCTCATGGTCGAGCATCGACACGACATTCGCCGTGCCTTCATAGTGTTCTTTCACATGCAGACGGAACAACTCACCCTCACCGATAGACGTGCCACGCACATTTTCCAGCATCGGGCGTCGGGCGAGCACGGTGCCGTCAGCCATGGCCAATGTGATTACGCCATGCTTGCCAATATCGAAGCGCTCGAAAAACCGCTCGAAGTAATTCAATTCGATGGTGGCCAGTACCACGCCGGCGAAGTTGCCTGCTGAATCGTCCACTCGGCGGGACACTGGGATGATCCAGTCGCCGGTGGAGCGGCTGCGGATGGCTGGCCCGACATGGGGCAAGGTACTGGCCATGGTCTGATGGAAGCGGAAGTACTCACGGTCGGCGTTGTTGGCGTTGGCCGGTATCTGGCTCAACGAGGTGCCGGCCCAGTAACCGTCCTTGTCGTAAATGAACAAACCCTGAAGTTGCTCGACGCTGGCGGCGGTGGCCCGCAGGTAGTCGTGCATGCGTGAACTGCTCGCTGCACCGAAGCCGTCGTACGAAAGCCGCTCGACCACTGCAGACACCGCGATGTGCGCCTGATCGAAAGCGTCGTCGGCATGCTGCGCCATTGAGCGTGAAAGGTTGGCGACGTTGGTGTTGGCAATGTCCAGCTCGTGAATGCGCGTCTGACGCAGTTGCCAGACGGTAATGCTGGTGATGGAAACGCACACCAGCAAGGTGAACAGCCCTGCCAGCCACAGCACGGGCATGCGCTTGAGTCGACGGCTTCTGATGCCCAGTTCTGACTCTTCTACCTGTCTCAAACCCCACCCTCACTGACTGCCACGATTTCAGACCCGCCCCTGTGACGAACAAACCACCCGTTCGGACACGCAGCATCGCAACAGCGAACCGTCTGACTCACAGCGTAGGACAAGTGCGGGATTTTGAAGGGAAATTTCTGACTTATAAATCAGCGGCGGGGTATTCCCGCCGCGTGTGTAAAGCCTGTCCTTAAGCAGCGAGGGGAGCACGCAAGGTGGTTCCCCGCCCCGGTCGATCCCCCCGGTTGATTGTCCGAAGTAGAACGCAGCTACCGGCCATGCCTTGCTCGGCCATTCAAACCCGACGTCCCTGCACCCCTCCATCATTCGCCTGCCACGCTTTCTGCGCCGTGCCGGTGTGTTCCGGGATGGGCGTTTTGAGCAGCACGAAATAAGCAATGGCCGAGAGCAGCGCGACGATGGCGCTGACCGCGAAAGCCGTGGCGAACGTCCCCGAATATTGCACGCTGAAACCGGTGACGATGGGTGCAATGGAGCCGGCGATATAGCCGCCGAAGTTCTGGATTGAGCCCAGTGACGCCACGCGCTTGGTGTCGACCACCGTATTGACCACCATCCACGCCGTGGCGCTGGACAGGTTGATGCCGAACAGCGCCAGGCAGAGCAGCGCGATGCAACCACTGAGGCCGGTGACAAACGTCAACGGCAGAGTGAAGACGGCGGCAAACACCAGCCCGCCAATCACAGTGTATTTGCGGCTGTTGAGCACACCAACGCCGCGTTTCACCAATCGATCACAGATGCGTCCTGCGGCGATGGTGCCGATCGCACCGAATACATAGGCAAACGACACCACCCAGGCGGTTTGATAGGGATCAAGGCCGTGCTCGCGCTGAAAATAACCGGGTAGCCAGGTCAGGTGCAGCCAGAGCATGTAGATCACGCCCATGAAACCCAGGAACGTGCCCCAAGTGCTGCGGTGTTTGAAGAGGTCCAGCCAGCCGGCAAAAAACGACGCTTTAGGGGCCGCATCGGCCTGAACTGCCTGAACAATTGGCTCGCGCCCCTGCGCTGCCAGCTCCTTGAGGTATTGCGCACGGCTTTTGTAAAACATCAGCCAGCACAACGACAGCACGATGCCCAGTACGCCGGTGATGATGAACATGCCTCGCCAGCTGAAGTTGACCATGAACAGCGTCAGCAGTGGTGGTGCCAGGCATGGCCCGATGCACGTTGCTGACCAGACGATCCCGGTTGGCGTGCCGCGCTCGTGTTCCTCGAACCATTCATTGAGAGTCTTCGCTGCGGAGGGGAACATGGGTGCCTCGCCGATACCGAGCAATACACGCAGGGCGAAGAATCCGCTGAAGCTGTTGACGAAACCCGAAGCAGTTTGGGCTATGGACCACACCATCAGCGCGCCGCCCAGGGCAATCTTGCTGCCCAGCTTGTCGATGATCATTCCCATCGGCAACTGCGCAAACGCATAGGCGAGCGAGAAGGCCGACAACAGAATGCCCATCTCGGAAGGGCTGATGAGCATGTCTTTCTGAATTGTCGTGTTGGCGATGGACAGCGCGCTGCGGTCCAGGTAATTGACGACCCCGAACAGCATCAGGAAGACGATGGTGATCGTCTGGTAAGTCTTGAGGGATTTCATTGCGCACCTTTTTTATTGTTGTCGGGCTTGAGGCTTCATTGTTCTGGTGGGACCGGCTTCAGCCGGGAAGGGGCCAGTGTGGGCACCCTCCATGTTGCGGTGTGACGACAAAGCTTCCCGGCTAAAGCCGGTCCTACCAAGCAAACGCAGGTCCTACAAGGCGAACGCACGTCTGAGTGTAGGACCGGCTTCAGCCGGGAAGGGGCCAGTGTGGGCACCCCCCATGTTGCGGTGTGACGACGAAGCTTCCCGGCTGAAGCCGGTCCTACCAAGCAAACGCAGGTCCTACAAGGCGAACGCACGTCTGAGTGTAGGACCGGCTTCAGCCGGGAAGGGGCCTGTTTGGGCACCTTCCATGTTGCGGTGTAAGACAAAGCTTCCCGGCTAAAGCCGGTCCTACCAAGCAAACGCAGGTCCTACAAGG
>NZ_JARVSX010000026.1:0-112423 GCF_030208975.1 Pseudomonas sp. ME-P-057 | reverse complement strand
GCGCCAATGCTAACGGCCGTTAAAAAACTCGGCGAATTATGAACTAAATCAGTAGCTTATATTTTGTTTGATGGGAGCCGGCTTGCTGGCGAACCTGGTTGATCTGACGACGTTGCGGCGTCTGGACAAATGCATTCGCCAGCAAGCCGGCTTCCATCAAACAAGATGCTCACTTAGATGTACCTGCTGAAAAATGAACTGTGGGAGTGAGCTTGCTCGCGAAAAAACCCAGTACATGCACTGAATCTTCCGAGGAAGTTCGCCTTTTTTACCAGTCAGGCGCAGCTGTAAATCGCATTTGATCACTAAACCGTCTGGCTGGCCCTGCAGCACTCGGCTGAGGTTTTGCGCGATATAACCGGTAATCTAGCGAAGCCTGAAACATCATTGACAGTGGCAACTTGCAAGGTGAGACAGTTGTTGCGAATAAAGCAACAACTGCCTCTTGCTGGAAAACTACCCCAGTCGAGTACCTCAACCTCGCGGCATCGCCTGCCTAATCGGATTTTCGGCGCTCACGCTCGACGGGGAGCACCCGCACCCGTACGCACTGGCGCTGCGGTCGGTGGGTCCATAACAGATTTGCTGCGATACGCCCGACTACATGTCGCGGCGCTAAATCCTTCGCGCCGCAGAGGCCAACTGCTAAGAATTCCTTAGCAGTTCGCGGAGACCGGGCACGCCGGGGTAGAGTGCATCAAGCACCTCACCCTCGATGTCAGCATCTCGGAAGACTATCGCTGGGCCCTAATGCCGACTCCCTGAACAACAAGCCCGCTATGTCGAGATATGCTTTGACAGCCCATTACAATCAGCGGGTCCTTGTTCAGATGATGTGCATTCCTGAGCTGCGACTGACAAATTTCCTCCGACTCCATCAAATCGCTAGGTAGCCTTTGCGTCATCATCAAAACTTGGGAAAAAGGTTTTTAACCGCTCTACCGTCCAGCGCCACTTCGGAGTGCTCGGCCGGCAAATTGTATTTTGATTACCAAAGAATCCAATCTCGCGCACCGCTTGCGAAAGTGCGACGGTCTGCAGCCATTCGACGCCGACAAAATATTCGCAGCGCTCTAAATCATCCAAGAACTCGGCGTGATAACTGCCCCGCTTCGCCGCATCTAGCACAGGGACGTCTACGCCATCTCTCATGACAGTAAAAGCAGTGGCCGGAGCTGCAGCGGCAATGACCCGGCATACGCCAACATAGCCTTGCTGCGGAACGTTCACCCACACACGGTCACCCGGGGCGAGGACTCGAAGAGTTTTGCTGTACCAACTTCCACCGCCCCCGGAGATGAAGCCGAACTCAATCGCGTCATCCCAAGACCTTGCCGATGAAGCCCCGTATGAGCAATAGAACTCCCCGTTCCACGGCTCATTCTGAGTCTCTCCCGTTGACGCGGCGTTAACCTGAGTCTGCGCAGGATCAAGCAGCCACGAGCGGCTAAGCAACTGACGCTCGCCCGCCTGGAAGATCTGGAAACAGAGGACATTTATTGGGATATCCCGCTCGCTCAAGTAGGAGACGATGCGCTCACTGCTCGCGTCCAGCTCTGTTGCGACAATGATCAGCTGATGGCTGTTGTTTAGATCGCCTTCACCCAGCATGCGACCAAAACGCTGCCGAAAGTCTTCGCCCAAGCTTCTGCCAGGCCGGAAGCGCTTGTAGATCAACTCGATTTCGTCGCTTCTTAACTTCTCAACCCAAACCGCGTAATCAATCGCTTGAGCAACGACCTCGCGAGGGGTGCGATCACGCTTGAGCTCAATGAGCACCAATGCACCGTCAGGAGCCACAGCTAGCAGGTCAATCCGCCCGCCCATCCCAGTGCTTTCCTGTCGCCCGATGAGCATCCATTCGTCTGAGAGGATATCCGGCGCATTCACGATCATGTCTTCGAGAAACTGCTCGCTTGGCAACCGGCTCGGTACAAGCTTGGTGGGCGCAGCGTCTACGGTCCAAATATCCGTTTTGATTGGCAAAGCTCATTCCTTGGAAAAAAAACAGCGGAAACCACTTTATAGCGTTTTGCCGAGATTAGACGTTGGTCAGCATGTGGAAGACCCAAATCGGGCTAGTGCCGATGGCGATTATTTTTTAGCCATCCGCCCCGGCACGCTTCTTCAATAAACAAAGGGTACCGGACAATAGTCCACGCAGTGGCCAGGCAAAACGTGTTGGATAATCTGAGGCCGTGGCTCAAACCCAGCACGTTTCTGTCAATCCTCATCCCCAATCTCAACCCCCCGTCGCATGCTTCTCAACCGGCTATAACCCTCATCGATCTGCGCCTCGGTCATGTCCATGCCCAAGCGCGGGCAGGCCTGCTGGAGTTCCCGCTGCACGGGTATGAAGCTATCGGTGCCTCGGACCGTTCGAATCATGCTGTTCACTGAAGCATCAAACTCAACCAGATCGTCGTACTCCACCGCCAGCCCTCGCCCCTCATAGGCGTCATAGGCGGCAAAGCCGAGGACCTCATTGAGGTGGCCTTGAACGCTTCGGTCGCCGCGCTTGAAAAAATGCACTGGCTTGAGGCTTTCGTCCCACGCATCGATGCGCCGCTGGAGATCGGCGCGATCCGGCATTTGCTGCCGCACGTTGACCGCGAGTTCAAGCAAAGAACCGATATACCGGCGGGTGAACTGCTCAAGAAAACCTTGCACGTCGTTACGCTTGAGCCCCACAAAGAGCATGGCGTAACGCGTGTCGACTTTCATGGCGGCAAGCACGTTAGTGCGTCCGAAGGTGATGGCGTGCAGCTGCCAGCGATCGACCCGCTCATCGGCGGCGCTTTCATTTTCCAGCGCCTGGGCGGCAGCTGCGGGCTGCACAATACTGGTGTTCTTGCCTTTGATTTTCTTCGAGAAAAAATTGCACGCGTCTTGGGTGCAGTCAAAAATCAGCATGGAATAGCGAGGTTCCCTGGTCGATGGTTAAAGCAACACTGCCCCCCGCCGACGCAGCCAGAGGCAGCTGCGCCAGTGAGTGGCAAGCAGGCTGCCGACCTTATTACTTAAGCACCAATCGACGCAGCACCTCAATGAGGTCGTCATAGGGAACAGGCTTCCCGACGCATTCATCGAAGCCGCTCGCATCCTTGCCAGCGGTGACTTGATCGGCGCCATAGCCCGTCAGCGCTATGCACGGCGTACGGGCGTAGTCAGGCATTTGCCGGAGCAGCCGCACGAATTCGTGGCCATCCATGAAGGGCATGCCGACGTCCGAAATCACTACATCAAAGGCGGTATCTTTGGCGACATCCAGCGCCTGCCTGGCATCTGCAATGGCAACGACGTGTGCTTGTTCCATCTCCAGCAGCAGCGTCATTGTTTCCAGCACCTCGGGCGAGTCATCCACCAGCAGGACCTTGATCCCGCTGAGCTGACCTTCGTCGTCGAGTGCTTCGCTCTGGATCGATCTCACCGGCGGGCTGCTCAACGGGAAGCCGACTTTGAAGGTCGCGCCCTGGCCCGGTCCGTCGGAGTGCGCACTGATCGAACCGCCGTGGGCTTCAACCAGCTGTTTGACCAGCGACAAGCCAATGCCAAGCCCGCCTTTATGGCCATTGCTTGGCCGGTGGTTGGCCTGGCCGAACATCTGGAAGATGTGCTCAAGCTGGGACTTCTCTATGCCCGGGCCTGTATCACTGACCTGCAGCCACGCAAAGCTGTCTGCGGACGTGACGCTGACCGTCACTGAACCGCCCGCCGGGGTGAACTTGATCGCGTTGTTGATCAGGTTCCAGACGATTTGCTCCACACGCGTGGCGTCCGCCTCGATGTAAATGCCTTCGCCGTCCGGCATGTCAAAAGTAATGCTGCGCTGGTGTTCGCTGTGTTCAACGACACCGCGGATCTCTTTCACCAACACCAGGAAATCCACCACGCTGCTTTCCAGCTTGAATTTGCCGGTGCGAATACGCGCAACGTCCAGCAGGTCGTCGATGATCCGCGCTTGGCTGTTCACGGCGTCGTTAATGGAGGCCACGGCTTTTAACGCTGCGGTTTCCCGCTTGATGGCCGGCAGCCTGCGCAGCAGGTGCGCATTGAGCTGGATCAGGTTGAGCGGATGTTTGAGCTCGTGGGACATGACGGCAAAGAACTCATCCTTCAGCTCACTGGACTGACGAGTCTCTGCCAGATGCTGCGATTGCTCTTCGTGCAGGCGCATGTGCTGGGTCAGATCGCGGGCGATCTTGACGAACCCCTGAAAGCCCTCGCCTCGCAACAACGAAACCTCGCCGCTGCAATAGAACTTGCGACCGTCCTTGCGCAGGTGCCAGCGCTCGTCTTCGCTGCGACCCAGCTTGCGGGCAACGCTCAGTTCCTGCTCCGGGATGCCGGCGATTTTGTCTTCGTCGGTAAAGAGGAACGCGAACGGCTTGCCTTCGGCCTCGCTTTTGGAATACCCGAAAATCGCTTCGGCGCCATTGTTCCAGCTGGAAATCCGGCTTTGTTCATCAATCACAATGATCGCGTAATCGCGGGTGTTCTCGGAGATCAGGCGCAGTCGCTCTTCCCCAAGCCTGAGTTCTTCTTCGGCGTCGCGACGGGTAGTGATGTCGATAAAGGTCAGGACGATGCCATCGATTTGATCGGAGCCAGAGCGATAAGGCAGAAGACGGGCGATGTACCAGCGGCGGTTTTTGCCTTCCACTTCGCGCTCGATGACGCTCAGGGTTTCGAACACTTTCAGCGCGTCGCTCATCATGTCGTCGTAGTGCAGACGGTGCGTGATGTCCATCAGCGGCCGCCCGGTATCGACCGTAAGCATGCTGAAAATGTCGGTCGCGCGGGGCGTGAACCACTTGATGCAGCAGTTGCGGTCAACGAATACGGTGGCGATATCGGTCGATGAAATCAGGTTGCGGAGGTAATCGTTGACCTGATCGGTCTCTTCGACCTTGATCTTCAGCTCATGGTTGACGGTCAGCAGTTCTTCGTTGATCGACTGCAGTTCTTCCTTGCTGGTCTCAAGCTCTTCAGTGGCGGAACGCAGTTCTTCGTTGACCGCCTGCATTTCTTCATTGGACGCTTTCAGCTCTTCGCTGGAGATCTCGGAATGCTCGATGGTGTCCTGCAGCTGTATCTTGGTGCGCTGCAGCTCACTCTCCAGGTTGGAGAGCATCTGATTTTCGGATTGCGTCTTGGGATTTTCATTGAGGTCCTTGGCGTCTATTTCGTCTTCGGCGAAGACAACCAGGATGCACTCCATGTCGCTTATTTCGTCGCTGAATGGATACGCCGTCATAACAACCTGGAAATGCCGCCCGTCCCTCCCAAGCATGACCGGACGGGTCTTGACCGGCAGCGCTGTCTGCTGGGTCTGAAACACGGCGGTTCTGAGTTCCAGCCTGAGGTCCGGAATGATCAGCGATAACAGATTCCGGGTGACCTCGCCGCTGACGTGGTGCAGGTAGCGACCCGCGCCGTCACTGATGTGCAGCACGTCCGCCACGTTGTTGACCAGAATGCTCGGCGTCACCAGAAACTGCTGCAGCGCCCGCTGATGGATCGACCCAATGGAAGGCTTGCGCACGGGCTCGACGAACGGCGGGCGTGGTGCGGACGTGACCTGGGCATAGCCACCGCGTGGTAGCGTGGGCATGCGATGTGACGGTATGGCACCGGTGCGCGCGCGAAAGATTCGGTTTTTCTTGTCAACGACGCTGAACAGCTCCTGACACAGGTCAGCCGACTCAGAGCTGCCCAGGAACAAGAAGCCACCGGGGTTCAGGGCGAAGTGGAACATCTGCAGGATTTCGCGCTGCACGTCCCGGTCAAGATAGATCAGCAAGTTGCGGCACACGATCAGGTCGATCTGCGAGAACGGCGGATCGGTCAGCAGGCTGTGCTTGGCAAACAGCACGCTGTCGCGCACCTCTTTGCGCACGCGGTAGCGGTCATCTTCTTTGGTGAAATACTGCCGCAGCCGCGTCGGCGAGATGTCCGTCACGATGGCCTGGGAATACAACCCTGCGCGTCCCGCCGATATGGCTCTGTCGTCGATATCGCTGGCGAACACCTGGATGCCGACGTCCGAACCGACGCTCGCCTTGTGATCCGACAACAGCATGACCAGCGAATAGGCTTCCTCGCCGGTGGAGGCGCCCGCGGACCAGATCCTCAGGTCATGTTGCTCAGTGTGATCTGCGTAACGAGAGAACAGTTGAGGCGCGACGTCCCTTTCGAGCGCGTCGAAGGCTTCACGGTCCCGGAAGAAATTGGTGACGCCGATCAGCATGTCGTCCAGCAGCGCTTTAACCTCGGACGGGTTCGCGCTCAGGTACTCGTAGTAGCCCGTCAACGTAGGCTGCGCGGTGACCTGCATGCGTCGCTCTATCCGGCGCAGCACGGTGGCACGCTTGTAGTGCTTGAAGTCATGGCCGGTGCCGACCCGCAACTTGACCAGAATGTCATGCAGTGTCTGCTCTGCAACCGCTACGGAGCGTTCATCTCTAGGCGCCACGGCGTACGCTTCCAGATCATTGGACGCCGGCAGCTGTATGTGCCGGGAGTTTTCCCAGAGCTCCATGAGCTTCGCCGGCATATCAGCCACCGGCAGCACGAAGTCGACCATTTCGGTGCGGATCGCAGCTTGGGGCATGCCGTCGTGTTCGGCGTCGGATGGGGACTGCACAAGCGTAACGCCGCCTTGCTCCTTGATCCGTGACAGACCGACGGCGCCGTCTGCCCCAGCGCCGGACAATACGAGGCAAAACGCTCTTTCCCTGTGCACATCAGCCAGATCGCGGAAGAACAGATCGATGGTGACGTGAGCACCCCGTCGTGGACCTTTAGGCGATATCCGCAGATAGCCGTCGTTCATCGACAGGTACTGCGCCGGGGCAATCACGTAGACGTGGTTTTCTTCAATCGGTAGCACAGACTCGACCTGGATGACGGGCATCGTGGTCATCTGGCCAATCAGCTTTGCGGCACTGCTCTCGTGGTCCGGAGAGAGGTGGAAGACCACGACGAACGCCATGCCGCTGTCGCTCGGCATGTGCTCAAAAAAACGCCTGACAGCGTCCAACCCACCTGCTGAAGCGCCGATCCCTACAACCGGAAAAGACAAATGGCTGGGCAGCTTGCCTACTTGTGCGGGGTGGCTGGGCTGGGGGTCAACTTCGTGAGACATGGAGCTTCCTTTCCAAAGAATTCCCGCGGGTTTCGGCGAAGGAATGCTAGATGATCTTGATATATTGGGTGGTATTCAGAAGCGCGTCCAGCCGAACCTTGGCTGCTTATAAGACAGTAACGAGGCCTGCGCCATTCATATGAGCAGAAACTGCCATGGCGCAGCGCGTCGAGTCGCTGCTGAGTGCTGCGTGACGTCTAGCACTAGGCCGTTATGGGTAGAGAGTTCAAGCACACCACCAAACGATGGTGTTCAAGTGATCATGACGTGTTGATGTTTGACCCACTCCAGGTCTAACTAACAAAGTCATCGCCGGGTAACTAGCGAAGGCGCGTTAGATGGCCGCTGCAGAGCGATTTGCAATCTGACCCACAGGATGACCGACCTCGCCGCTCGTCACTTAATCCGCGCGTTGATGAAGACTAACAAGCCTCGGGCCGGTCTTCCGATTAACTATCGGCGGGAGTTACTCACATGGAAATCACACTCTTCACGACTGCAATGCTGTTGATCATATTGCTCATCGACGCCTGGATCATTTACAGCGTCTCTCGAAGCAACAAGAGCGGGTCGGTCAAAGTTGCTTGGGCCGCGCTCGTACTTATCATTCCGGTCGTAGGCTGGGCCATCTGGGGCATTGCAGGCCCGCGCGGCATTGTCCGCTCCCCCTCTTCCCCTGAACACAGTAAGGGTTGAATGATGGTGCCTCTTCTTGATTGGGGAGGCCTCGTTTCGCGCCTCACGCCTGGCGTGACGATGCGTCACTGGACGCTGAACGTGGTACGCATGACGAATGCCATGGACGCGCTGTTGAACACCGACTGAAAGAGACACTGGCCAATGCCCCACCCAAACGATGCTGCTCCCCTTGCCCGTCGCTTTATCGTGATCGGCACCTCAAACGGTGGCCTCGCCGCTTTGCGCACAGTCGTCGCGCAACTGCCTGCCGACCTGCCAGCGGCGGTGCTGGTGACGATGCACATTGGCAAACAGCACAGCGTATTGCCCACACTCCTTGAAACCCACACCCCACTGCCGGTCACTTTTGCCAAAGACGGCGAGGCTCCGCTTGAGGGTCACATCTACATCGCGCCTCCCGACTTGCACCTGCTGCTGGACGGCGGGGCCATGCGCCTTGTGCGGGGCGCGAAGGAAAATCACTCTCGCCCCGCAATCGACCCGCTGTTCCGCTCTGCGGCAATCACGTTGAGACGCGCCGTCATCGGTGTGGTGCTGACCGGTGACCTGGATGACGGAACTGTCGGTTTGCAGGCGATTAAAGCGAGTGGCGGGGTCACTGTCGTGCAGGACCCTGCTGAAGCCGAGGCGCCGAGCATGCCCGCCAGCGCCTTGCGTTATGCCTCGGTCGATCACTGCCTGCCGCTGGCGGAAATCGGCAAGTGCCTGGTGGCTCTGGTGCGCAAGCCCGACGAGGCAGATAGTCCGGCTCCGCAACCCCGGCGTATTGAACCGTTCGAAACGGAGCATGAGATCTGCCTGCAAGGAGGAAGTATCTCGATAAAGCAGTTGAGCCGTCACGGTGAGATCTCGAATCTGACCTGCCCTGAGTGCGGCGGGGGTTTGTGGGAAATGGGCTTCGCGCCGCCTCGCTTCCGCTGTCACACCGGGCACAGCTACACGGTCAAGACGTTGGCCGAACAACAAGATGTTGTGATCGAAGAGGCGCTTTGGGTGGCCATTCGGTCGTTGCATGAGAAGAAGGCCTTACTCGACCGGCAGGTCGCTGCTGCTCAGTTGTCCGATCGTCCCGACGTGGCTGCGGAGTATCAACTCGCAGGCCAGCAGCTCGATGCTCACGTCGAGGCATTGATGCGTTTGATCGGCTCACTCGACAACGAAATCGACAAGTATCGTCGGGTGTCAGACCCGTCTGAAGTCTGACCGTCCAAGTCCAACTACCCCTTCAATATCGGCACAATTTAGCCGCTGACTCGATGGCGTTGCGTTGTGCCTTGCACCAGCAGGTACCGCGCTTCGCCGATCAGGTTGGCAATGGCACGGCTGGACTGCAAAGACTCCAGCGGTATGCCGTTCAACACGACCTTTTGCGCGGGATCGTCCAGTTTTTGAAGCGTCAAATCCAACGTCCGTCCGTCTGTGCATTCGCATGTGCAAAGGTCGGGGAGTAACGCGCGCTCAATCAAGTTGCGTATTTCGAGTGTGGATAAAAATGGAACGCTCATAAACACCTCCGTCTTGATACAGGTTTGACGGAACGGGCCATGCGCCTGTTCGGCATATTTATTCATCGCCCGGGCTATATCGATAGCGCCAAGCGGAAGGTTTGCAACTTTGATCGCGTGCGGGCCGCCGTTCATCCGGCAACGGTTTGCGTGAGCTGAACCACGCCCTGCGATGACTCTTCTACCCCTAGGACCGGCGGCCGCTCGCCCTCTTCGTTTCCGGGTAACTCAACATGTTGCCGGAGCCTGATGCGTACGCCAGACGTTAACCGGAGCTCAGCGACACAGGCGGCTCGGACATTGTTTGCCTGAGACCCATCCATGCCTGCCTCGCTGTGTTCATGACTCAGGGATGCTTCATATGTCTGAACAACCGTTAATCGCAACGCACACCAGCCAACAGATTTCCCCTCCAGGGACCATGACCTCCGTGGAACGCGGCCTCTCGCTGGCGGCCGGCACGGCGCTGGTCGTCAATGGCCTGCGGCGTGGCGGATTGGGAGGTTTCCTGCAAATCTTCGCTGGCGCTTATGGGGTGTTTCGTGGAGCTACGGGGCATTGCGCCCTGAAGCAAGCCTTGACGCCGACGCCCTTTGAACAGCGCTTCAGCGCCGAGCACGACTGGCCGATCAGCGAGGCGCTGAGCCGAAGCGTGACCATCAGCCGCCCGCTGGAGGAAGTCAGGGAGTTTCTTGCTCAACCCGAAAAAGTCGGTGCGTTACTGCGCTGGGTGGAAAGCGTCGAGGCGCTCGGCCCTGACAGAACCAGCTGGACCGTACGCGCGCCGGTCGGTCGCAAGGTCCAGTGGACGCTGATCAGCGTGCCAAGCGAAGCGACAAACGAGTTGCAGTGGCACACGCCTGAGGGCACCCGATGGCAGCACGACATATCGGTGCACCTGAGCGAAGCGCCCGCTGGCCGTGGCACTCAAGTCAAAGCAGTGGTGGTGTGCAAGCCTTCGCTGGGCAAGCTCGGTTATGGCATCGCACGGGCGATCAGCGCGTTTTCGGATAAAGCGCTGTTGAATGCCCTACAGGCCATCAAGCAGCAGATGGAGACGGGCGAAGTCACCACGTCACGACTGCGCCCTGATGACGACAATGATTTCTTCTATCTGCACGGGCAGCTGGAAAATGAGGCGGGCTCCTCACACGGCCCGGACTCGGTCAAAACCGGCGTAGCCGTTGAGCGGGGGGTGGTCTGATGCGCGCACTGACTTGGCAAGGCCCCAATCTTCTTCAAGTCGACAACGTTGCCGACCCCTCAATCCTCAACCCGCGCGACGCGATTATCCGCGTCACGCTGTCGTCTGTGTGCGGCTCCGACCTGCACTTGCTGGGCGGGTATGTGCCGGCCATGAAGCCTGGGGACATCATCGGTCACGAGTTCATGGGCGAGATCGTCGAGGTCGGGCCGGGCGTTACCGGGCTGTCGAAAGGCGACAAGGTCATCACCATTTCCATCATCGGGTGCGGTAACTGCGAACACTGTCAGCGCTCGGACTTTTCCTGCTGCGACAATTCCAACCCCAACCCATCCGCCACTGATCTTGCCTACGGCCAGCCGTGCTGCGGCATCATCGGTTACAGCCATGCGTTTGGTGGCTATCCGGGCAGTCATGCGACGTACATTCGAGTTCCTTACGCCGACGTGAACCTGTTCAAAGTCCCCGACGGGGTGACTGACGAGCAGGCCGTGTTTGTTTCCGATGCCGCGCCCACCGGCTATTTCGCTGCGGACAATGCAGACATTCAGCCGGGTGACACGGTGGCCGTGTGGGGTTGCGGGGGTGTGGGTCAGATGGCGATCTGCAGCGCCTATTTGCTGGGCGCCGAGCGTGTCATTGCGATTGATCGTTACCCTGACCGGCTGCGCCTGGCCCGTGAGCGCGGCAAGGCGATTACCATCAACTATGAAGAAACCAATGTGCATGAGGCGCTGCTGGAACTGACGGGAGGACGCGGGCCGGATAGGTGCATCGATTGTGTCGGCATGGAAGCGCACGGCACAGAGATCGACTACGCCTACGACAAGGCCAAACAGATGCTGCGCTTGCACACCGAACGCGGCACGGTGCTCCGGCAAGCGATTCGCGCCTGCCGCAAAGGCGGAACCGTGTCGGTGGTCGGGGTGTACGGCGGGCTGCTGGACAAATTCCCTATGGGTGCAATCGTCAACAAGGCACTGACGCTCAAGTCGGGGCAGCAACCGGGCCAGCGCTATGCCAATACCCTGTTTGAACACATTCAGAAAGGCGAACTCGACCCGTCCTACCTGCTGACCCAACCCATGAGCCTTGAGGATGCTCCAGAGGGCTACAAGATGTTCAAGGAAAAATCCGAGCACTGCCTGCGTGCGGTCTTCAAGCCTTAGAAACCGCTAAGTCCCCCGTCCGATGCGGTGATGAACGCCGCATCGGACATCTTTCGCCCAGCCCTTCTTAAACTAAGCAAACGCTCGTTTTAAATAAATAACGAGCGCATTGCTGCGTCAGAAAAACCAACGCCAGTATTTAATCCATGAATTAAACCACCTAAAACCATCCGTTCAAGTGCAAAAAAAACTTATACAAACCGATCAATCGAAGAGCCACTTTGTACAAGTTTTAAGTGACACTACCGTTCATCGGCCGCCGTTAAAATCTTGAAAGCATTTTTTTTCTCACCGCTATCCCAGAAGTATCCGTCATCAACGATGGATCATGAACGCAACAGCAAACTGATATCGGAGAGCTATTATGACAACTAGCAATAAAAATCCAGGTAACTTTGCAAACGATCGTGAGAAAGCATCGGAAGCTGGTAGAAAAGGTGGACAGGCCTCTGGCGGCAACTTCGCCAACGATCGCGAAAAAGCGTCGGAAGCCGGCAGAAAAGGCGGCCAGAACAGCCACGGTGGTGGTCGTAAATCTGAGTAATACACCAGCGCTTATTCATTAACGAGTCGGGGTTTCTATCGTGGATCGCTACTTTTCAAACAACCGGAACGCCATGTCCGGAGAAATTAAGGACGGCACTTTTAGCAGTGGTTTTGAACATATCGAAACGTCACTGCTCAACGAGCCGACGCCATCCGGTCGATATGGAACACACCGACAAGTTTATGAAAAGCGCTCTTCCAAGGGCGACGCAGAAGGGCGATACAGTACTGCCCTGCTTGAGCGCGATTGCCGGAATGATGGCAGTCGTTCTGCGCCACACTTTGAAGGCAGTCGCTAGTTTGTTTAGATTCAATTAATCCATTCGAGAGGACATTGAAAATGGCACAAGATAAACAAGGCAGCATGTCGGTCAGCGAAGCGGGCAAAAAAGGTGGCGAAGCCACTTCCGCCAGCCACGACAAAGAGTTCTACCAGGAGATTGGTAGTAAAGGCGGCCAGAACAGCGGAGGCAACTTCAAGAACGATCCTGAGCGCGCAGCCGAAGCCGGCAGCAAAGGCGGCCAGAACAGCGGCGGCAACTTCAAGAACGATCCTGAGCGTGCAGCCGAAGCGGGCAGCAAAGGTGGCCAGAACAGCGGCGGCAACTTTGCCAACGACCGCGAGAAAGCGTCCGAAGCAGGACGTAAAGGCGGGCAGAACAGCCACGGTGGTGGCCGGAGTGATTCCTGACCCAGCTGCAGGGGAGCCTGGCTCCCCTGTTCCACTATGATCACCCTGAGCATGCCGCGCGAACGCGTCGGGGATACCCGATCGATCATTGCGGCATGCCTTCAGGGTTTTATATTTTCTGCCGTCCGGTTCGGCGGATTTGCCCATACTTGCCATACTTGCGTCCACTTGGAAGCTCCACGACCAACTGAGGACGCGAGGCAAATCAATGACTAGTTCAGCGACGGAGCGCCACTTGCTGTGCCAACGGCGGATTCTTGCCGAGTTCGGGGAGCAAGCCGTCATTGGTGCGGATCTTGACGCGATCCTTCAGGCGGCTTGCAAAGGTGCCGGTGAGGGCTTGGGAACGCACCTGGCCAAATTCATTCAGATCGATTCGGAAAAGCGCCAGATGTGGGTCCGCAGCGGTGTCGGCTGGACGTCTGGGGTAGTGGGGCAAGAAACCCTCGATTTGGAGCCCGGCACACCCGAATGGTATTCCCTGAGCGTTGAGCATCCGGTAATTTCGCAAAGCACCGCACTGGAAAACCGCTTCACCCTTCACCCCTTCCAGCTCGACAATCGCGTCGCCGCGTTCGTCAACGTCACCGTTTACGCGCCCCATGACCAACGCCCCATCGGTATTTTCGAGGTGGACAGCCGCACGCCCCGCGCTTTCACCGAAAGCGATGTGGATTTCCTGCGCAATTACGCAAGCTTGATCGCAGCCTGCTTCGAACGGTTCCGGATCACCGATGCGCTCAAGGAGGCCGAAGCGAAACTGCGGGAAAGCGAGCGTCGCTTGCGCCGGGCCGTCGAGTTAAACCCGCAAATCCCCTGGACGGCAGACGCCAACGGCGCCGTCACCTCCATCGATGCGCGATGGGCAGAATTTTCAGGCCTGGAGCGCGAACAAACCATGGGCCAGGGGTGGCGAGAATTTACCCACCCCGACGACATGCCCATGATCATCAGACAATGGAGCGCGTCGCTGGCCAGCCTGACACCCTTTGATGTTCAGGTGCGCCTGCAAAAAAAAACCGGCAAGTACGACTGGTATCAGGTCCGTGCGTATCCCGAACTGGATGAGGCAGGCCATTGCCAGCAATGGTATGGCACGGTGGAGGACATCAGCGATCGCGCTCGGCTTGAAGCCTCCCTCAGGGACTGGAATGACAACCTGGAAGCACGAATTTCCGAACGCACCCGACAGTTGCAGGAAGAGCAACGCGAACGTGAAGCTGCCGAAGCCAAGTTGCGGCAGAGCCAGAAGATGGAAGCCGTCGGGCAGCTGACTGGCGGAATCGCCCACGACTTCAACAACCTGCTGGGCAGCATCTCGGCCAGCCTTGAGTTGATGCAAATGCGCATTGCAGCGGGTCGCGTGGCCGACATCGGCAAGTACCAGACGCTGGCCCTGACGTCCGTCAAAAGAGCCGCCGCGCTGACCGGCCGGTTGCTGGCGTTTTCACGACAGCAGCCGCTTGACCCCAAGGTGGTGGACCCCAACGAAGTGGTCGCCGGGCTCGAAGACATGATTCGCCGAACGATGGGCCCCGACGTGGTCGTGCGTTGCGACCTGGCGTCGGTGGGGTGCATCAGTTGCGACACCAATCAGCTGGAAAATGCCTTGCTGAACCTGGCCATCAATGCGCGGGACGCGATGGCCGCAGGCGGCACGTTAACCCTGCGCACTCAGCGGTTGGACATCGACGAACGCACCGGCAAGGACAAGGAAATGCAGCCGGGCCCGTACGTGCTTATTTCAGTCACCGACGATGGCTGCGGAATGAGCGAGGATGTGCTGAGGCGCGCGTTCGATCCGTTTTTCACCACCAAAAAACCAGGCCAGGGCACCGGGCTGGGGCTCTCGATGACTTATGGTTTCACCCAGCAGTCCGGCGGGCAGATCCGCATCCACAGCACCCTGAACGTCGGCACGACCATTTCGATGTACTTCCCGTTGGATACGCGCAACGCCGACAACACGCGTGAGGCAGTGGCGAACGCTGCGTCACTTCCTTCAGACAGGGGCAACGGTGAGGTCATTCTGGTGGTTGACGATGAAACGGGCCTGCGCGAGATTGCAGTGGAGCTGCTTACCGATCAGGGGTACGCCCCCTATGAAGCCATCGACGGCGCATCAGCGATGAAGCAGTTCGAGAAGCTGGACCGCGTTGACCTGCTCATCACTGACATCGGTCTGCCAGGGGCCATAAACGGCCTTGCTCTGGCCAAGACCCTCAAGGCACAGCGCCCTCAGCTCAAAGTGTTGTTCATCACCGGCTATGCCAATGCCGAGGGCATCACCGAGGGGCTGTCGCTAGGCAAAGTGCTTTCCAAACCCTTCAGCGTCACAGAGCTGTCGGACTACGTAAGGTCCGCGCTCGCTTCGGAGGCTGTCGAATCTGAAAACAGGAGATAACCATGACGATGCACGTCATTAACTTCACCGCCCCCATCACTTCCGCCACGTGCGGCCAACTGATTGAAAAGTCGTCACTGGCCATCGAACGCGGTGCCTCGTGCCTGGTGGTCAACATTGCGACCATGGGCGGCGAATGCAGCTACGGCTTCACGATGTACAACTTCTTGCTGTCGCTGCCGATCCCGGTGCATACCCATAACCTCGGCACGGTTGAGTCGATGGGCAATATTGTGTTCCTGGCCGGCGAGCGGCGCACAGCCTGCGTGCACAGCAAGTTCCTGTTTCACCCGTTTCACTGGCACGTCAGTGGTTCAGTGGACCACTCAAGAATGTCCGAATATGCGATGAGCCTGGATTACGACCTGCAGCTGTACGCAAGAATTGTCGCGGAGCGCACGGTCGATGCGCGTGAGGTGCTGGAAACCGAAAAGTACCTGACCGCTGCACCGCGCATTATCGACCCTCAGCAAGCGCTGGCCACCGGGATGATCCATGCGGTTGAACAACCGCAAATCAACGCCGCCTGCGTCAGTTACTGCATCCACGCTTAGCCGGCTACCCGCCGCGCAATCAGATGAATCTGGTCAATGTCCCGAGGCGCCGTGATGCTGACGTTGGGCGCACTTGGGCGTGCGACCACCCGGCGCCAGTTCGCCACGGCCCGGGCGTGCCGTTCGCTGGCCGCCGTCCATTGCGGACCAAAGGCAGTGTTTTGCCTGACAAGGCGCATGTACTCGTCCGTGGCTGCCTGCAGTTCGAGCTTCACGGTCAGAAGCTCGATCTCGTATGGATTACTCATTTAGCTGGCTGTTACCTAGGTGCTCAAGCTCCAAAAAACGAAGCGATGACGGTCAGAAAGCGTCTGCGCCGAAGCACGTGACGCTTGCAAGACTGGCAACGTGACAGTCCGTTTATACGGTTTAGCCAAGACAGTTCAATGGCAATTTGACGATTGTAGACGAATGACCGCGCCACCATCCGGCAGGAGTTTATCCCACCTCCTACTAGCGAAACGGCGCGAGCGGGTTAACGATTGAGGGCATATTCGGTCAGCGCAGCGGCACAGGCTTCGATGCCATTCTCAGTGATGATTTCAAACCCGTGTGTGTTCTCCGTAGGGATCGCGATGCACCCGGCCTTGGCGGCCGAGCCGACGCTCATGACGGCGCTGGCATCCGAGGCAAATTCCACCAGCAGCGCCACCTGTGCCTCATACCCTGCCCGTTCGCTGGCGGCCATCAGGTCGGTAACGACACGTCGGGTATAAACGCCTTTCTGGTCCCCGGTGTTGATGATGGGGTGATCGTCCAGGCGCGTGCCGTATTCAGCCAGTACCGGGCCCACCTCAACCGCAATGACCGTGTCCCCCGGCAACCGGGACGCAGCGTACATCGCGCCGGCGTTGGATTCTTCCTCAAGGGTTGTGCAAACCAGCCATACATCCTGGTTCAGCTCCGCACGTCTCTCGCTCAGACCTTTGGCGGTCAGGATGACCGCAAGCAGCGGCGCCCTGTCATCCAGAAAGTGCGCCGCAATGGCGTCTGGCAGATACCACGGCGCACGCCAGTGTTTGCTCAGGACCACGCGAGTGCCCGGCCGCACGCCGCCGTTGGCGAGGTCCTCGCGCGCGCGTCGGGTAACAACATGCACATCGGCCCACTGGACGTTGCCTTGCAGCACATCCTTGCTTTGTTGAGAGCCGCCGCTGCTGTGCATCGACCCAAACGACAAGACACCGGGCAATACGCCGCTGTCACCCAAAATATCCACCGGCGCCGCGCCGAAGCTGATTGGCTGTGCGCCGCCGAGCGCTTGAACCTGCAGCGTGCCGTCTTCGTCGACCAGCTTGACGACCATCGCGATCTCGTCGAGGTGCGCCATGATTTTTATGCCGTCGTGGGGATCGGCATCACGCGATGCCTTGATGCGGCCAACGACATTGCCAGCGCGGTCCTCAGTCACTTCATCGCAATAACGCGCCAGCTCTGCCTTGCAGATAGCGCGCACTTCATCTTCCTGACCACCGGGCCCATAGGCCATAAGCAGTTTTTCCAGAAGGCTTTTGTTCTCGCTGTTCATTCACATCTCCAGCAACGATTTCGCTGCAGGTAAAAAACGCCTGCATGGCCATGGCAGATCAGGCGGTCCCAGCCCGTGCCGTGTCCAAAAAGTGACTGTCCAGCCCCATCATGGTTCGGCCCCTGAGCCTGAACGTAGCTTCAACGTAGCCTGAACGTAGCCTGAATGTAGCCCCGGCGACCACTTGTCCGGCCGACCCGTGATGCTCTTGGCACTCTGCCAATGCAACACGTCAAAAAAATCAGAGCTATCGCCATCCGGTGATGAACACACAACGCAGCACTGTGGTGAAACACGAATGTTTACGGCCGAGACAGCCCATCGTCTCCTCCTCGGGCAAGGAAACTGGGTCACGCTGTTGGAAATCGCCCTGCGCGCAGCTGTTCTGTTTGCGCTGATTATCTGCTCAATGCGCATGCTCGGCCGCAGGGTCGCTTCGCAGTACACCTTGTTCGAGCTGTCGGTGGTGGTGACACTCGCCGGCGCGGTGGGCGTGCCTTTGCAAGCCACTGAACGGGGCCTGCTGCCACCGGTTTTCATCATGATGGCGGTAATCGTTCTGCAGTATGCGATGGCGAAATGGAGCGTTCGCTCGCCGGGGTTCGAGACCGTGATCTCCGGGGCCGTCAGCACCATCATCCACCATGGCGAGCTTCAGCTGGACGAGCTTAAACGTGCGGCACTGTCACGCGAGCGGCTGTTCGCCATGCTTCGCTTGCGGCAGGTTCAGCACCTGGGTCAGTTGAAAAAAGTTTACCTGGAGCCTTCTGGCGATCTTTCGATTGTCTACGCCGAATCGCCCCGCCCCGGGCTTTCGATACTCCCGAAGATAGACTCGCGGCTGCGTGAAGCCGTCGCCGTGGCCACCGAAGTGAGTTGCGGCAGTTGCGGGCACACGGAGCCGGACACCCAGCAGCAGCGCAACACGTGCATCAATTGTGGCGACACGGAATGGATACCCGCCGCCCGAGAGCTGGACGACTGACCATGGAACAATTCCTTTCCAACGCGCATCGCATCCTGATCGGCGACAACCCTTGGTCGTTTCTGCTGGAGGTGTTGCTCAGAAGCGCCGTTATTTATGTCCTGCTGTTTGTCACCATGCGCCTGATGGGCAAGCGCATGGCTGCACAGCTGAGTGTGTCTGAGCTTGCCGTGATGATCACCCTGGGTGCTGCCGTTGGCGTGCCGCTGCAAACCGCGCAACAGGGTTTGTTGCCCGCTGCAGTGCTGCTGATCTGCGCGCTGATTTTTCAGCGTGGATTATCGACCCTTTCGGTTCGCAAGCGCTCCATTGAAGTCCGCGTGCAGGGCGATGTCACCCTGTTGCTGATCGACGGGCGCCTGCTGATGGGCAACCTGCATGCCTCGCGCCTGACGCCGGCGAGGGCTTTCTCCGAGTTGCGCGCCCAGGGTGTCCATCAGTTGGGCGAGCTAAGGCGGGTGTACCTCGAATCAACTGGCGACTTCAGCATCGTCCGCTACAAACGACCGCGCCATGGCCTGCGGTTAATGCCCCCTGCCCGGTTTGCACTCGATCTGCCGGGCCATTACAGCGGTCGTCTGGCCTGCTGCTGTTGCGGCAACGTCTGTGAAATCCGACCCGGCGGGCAGACGCAAAAGTGCTCGTATTGCCATAACGTGCAGTGGACCGTCGCGGTCGGCGAGGACCTGCGCTCCGAGCTGCACGATGAGGGCGGCTCTGATCCCCATTTGCAGTGAGTGATCAACCATTCGTCAGGCGGCGCCGCTTGCCAGGCGGCCGCCCGTCAGACACGGGAAGTCCGGCGTTTGGCCGTGCAGTCGGTAAGTTGAACCCGGTAAATGTTTTCAATCCGGCGACTGGAGACTGCAGATGACGACGACCCTATCCAACTTGCTCGACAACAAAGGCACGCCCCTGGACAAGCAGGTGTTCACCTGGAAGGACATGGCTGGCAAGCCGATTTCAAAACTCGACGATGATGCATTTACCCGCGTACGCGTCATCCTGATGAATGGCGTGGAGTCTGATGCCCTGCGCCTGAAACACTTCGGGGCACGCTTCCACAAAGAACTGCAGGCACCGCTGGCGCTGGTGCGTCGAGCCGAACAGCACCAGATGACCATGGTGAACTGGATGCTCAGCGCCGATCACTCACCACTGGAAACGACCGTGGCGTATGAACAGGTCGCCATCGAGGTGACCGCCGCGGTCGCGCAAACCGAGCCTGACCCGTATCAGGCGCAAACCTACCGCTTCGGATTGCTCGAAGACTTCGACCACTTGTACCGCTACTCGGCGATGCTGGATCGGCTCGAGGGCAAGGACGCCAACAACATCCTGCAGGGCTACACCGACATTGTCCCTGGCCGGCCTACCAGCGAGCACCACCGGGCACCCAGCGACGACCTGCGCGACAACTACCAGAAGGACAGCGCGGCATTGATCACCAAGATCCATGCCGCGCTGATCACCGGGGCGGAATACCAGACCCACGATTACTACATGAACATCGGCCCGACCTTCGCCGACCCGGTCGCCCGCGCCTTGTATGCCGAAATCGCCTCGGTTGAGGAGCAGCACGTCACCCAGTACGGCTCACTTCAGGACCCCAGTGAGACGTTCATGGAGAAGTGGCTGATCCATGAGGCGATGGAGGTTTACACCTACGCCAGTTGCGCGGAGCAAGAAGAGAATCCGCGCATCAAGGCGATGTGTGAGCGCTTCTTGGACTACGAGCTGGGGCATTTGAATCTGGCGTGCGAGTTGTTCAAAAAGCATGAGCGGCGCGACCCCGCTGAAATCCTCGCGGGCGATTTGCCGAGCATGATCGCCTTCAAAAGCCAGCGTGACTTCGTCCGCGAAACCCTCTCCCGGGAAGTGGACCTGCGCGCCCATGGCATCGATTACGTGAGCAAAGAGAACGAAGGCCACGCCTCGCTTGAGTACCGGGCGCAGCTCAACGCTCAGGGCGTACCGGCAATGGCTGTGTCGGCCGGCTACACCTGGAAACCCGGCACCGAACTGAACCGTAAAGCGTGAGGAATCCCACATGAGCAACACAGAATTGAAGCTGGGCATGAATCGCACCGGCGCTCAGATGTCCCCTCTGGACACGCAGAAGCAAATCGAAGCCACTGAACGCTTCCCTGCCGACATCCCGGCTGACGGCATGCAGTTGTTCGAGGAGCGCCAGCAGGCGATTGTCGACGCAGACAATGTGGGCTCGATTCCCGTGCCCGGTTCAGCCAAGGGCATGCTCAAAAGCGCGCTGGACAAGCTGAGAGGGCACAACCCCGAAGTGTTGATGGACAAGCTCGGTGAACGCCTGGCATTCGAGCGCACGGGGGTTCGGCTGTATGACGCGATGATCGCCAAGGCGTCATCTGCCGAGGGCGGCAACCTGGAGCTGGCCGAGTCGCTGCGCCACATCCAGCGTGAAGAGCAAGAGCACATGGAGATGGTCTGGCGAGCGATCGAAACACTGGGGGCTGACCCCACGAGCATGACGCCGTGTGCCGATGTCGCCGGGGTGAAGGCCCTGGGGGTGATGCAGGTACTTACCGATCCGCGCACCACGGTTTCACAATGCCTGAACACGCTGCTGACGATTGAACTGGAAGACAACGACGCGTGGGGGCTGTTGATTGAGTTGACGCGGCAAGCGGGTCATCCGCTGATTGCCAAGGAGTTTCAACACGCGCTGGAGCAGGAAGAGAAGCACCTGAGCACTGTACGGGCTTATGTGCGTGACAACCTGATGGCGCAGGTCAGTTAGCGATTGACCCTGGGCAGACGTTAATCCCTTTCGCGGGCAAGCGCGCTCCTACAATTGACCGCGCCGTTGGGGGCATTTCCGTTCAACGCCTGATCGGGGGTGCCACCCGACAACGCGGACTATGGAGTGTACGAGATCGCCGGCAAACGCGGTCCCTTGTAGGAGCGCGCTTGCCCGCGAAAAATCTCACAGCCAAACAGCATCCCACAGCGGATAATCGCCCACGCGTTTTACCAGGCCGGCTCTTAACGGGTTGGCAACGATATAACGCGCTACCGCCAGTAGATCCTCCTCCCGCCTGATTGCCCGGTCGTGGTAACCCTTCTGCCATACGCGATGCGGGGTGCAACCGGCTCGCATGATCGTGAGCGCGCTCGCTGACTTAACCCGCCGAACCAGCATGCCCAGGGTCCCTTTCTTTAACGTCACCAGCCAATGGAAATGGTCGGGCATGACAACCCACGCAAGAGACTCCGCTATGCCCGCCTGCTGGGCTCGCCGGAACTCATCGACGACGTACCGCCCGGTGCGCCAGTTGGAAAAAAGGGGTTGCCGGCCATTGACCACGGAGGTAAGCAGGTAAACCTGCCCGACTTCAGAATATCGTCCTGACCGCAGATCAGCGCTTCTTTGTGACATCGGCGTTCCTTCGCACATGTTCATATGGACAGGCTCAGGCTAGAACGAATCCATTAGCCCTGCAGTGAACAGATGTTCTCGATGTGTCTGTGAAGACGCCTTCGCGGGCAAGCGCGCTCCTACAATTGACCGCGGCGTGGCCTCCTTTGTCGCCAAGACGATAATCGCGGTAATTATCGTCGGCGCAGACAGACGCGCCAATGCAGACGGTGCAGGCACATGCCAGCTGTGGACTGGCGGATGCCCACGATATCGTAGGTCGATACGGTCCGGTGTAGGAGCGCGCTTGCCCGCGAAGGCGTCCTTCCACGCGCTGCGTCTGCTGGGCCACGACACGCCGGTAATGCTCCACGGAGCGTTTCTGGAGGATGGCGGGCAAAGCTCCGCGCCGCCTCAACTCTGGCTGGCTGTTTTTCGGGCAGTGTCGATGTGTAGATCGTTCGCCACTGTGTCCACGCGGTCCCGCTGGCAGACAGACAGCCCTTGCAGCGTCTTGGCGTAGACCTCATCGGCGGTGTCTTTGAGCTGTTGCCATTCCGACAAGTCGATCACTTCGCGCAGCACTAACTCATCGGCCCGGTTGATCAGCGTCTGATAAAAATCGTCCGGGAGATCGAGCCGGTAGTTGTCGTCCTCAAGCAACAAGTGCCAGGCCCTGACTTCCCTCTCTTTGGTGGTATTGGTCATCGTTCGGCTCCTGGTTTCGTTTCAGGTCTGCATCCGAAAAGGTGCGGGCTTGAAACCCGCACCCTGGAGCAGCCCCTGCATCAATATCGGTAGACGGCCGCAGCGCCTGTCTCTGTCGGCATCAGCCGTTCAGGAGGCACGACCACCACCTCGCCGCCGCAGCGGATCACCGACAGGATCAACTCATCAAGCACGTCTTCCGACTCTGCCGACGCGTCGGGCTGCAGCACAACGTCGCCGCTTTCGGGGTTCAAACTGCCTTGCACCCAGCGCTCAGCCTCGACCAGCAGCAATGCGACCCTGCCCTCTGTAGCGGCGTGGGCGATCTCCGGCAACTCGCTGGCACTCTGGCGCTGCCCCACGGCGACACCGTAACGATTAAGTGCAGTGCTGAGGCGCTCATCGTGTCGCAGGCGCATCATCTCGCCGCACAGCGAACGAAGCTTGTCCGGTGCCAGGGTTGCGGGGTCTTTTTCAATCCCCGTCGGCAACAATGAAGGATTGCGGCTGACCGCTCTGAACACGGCCTGGTTCTCCGGCAAGGCGACCAGAATCAGCGGCAGCCCGGACAGGCTTGAGCAATGTTCCGTGATCTTGCGATCGACAATCCGGAAGAACCGCTCGCGGTCCAGATTGATCTCGTCCTGCTTACCGCCTCCGCCGGACTCATGCATCATCGGATCGCCACGCTCGCCGCCGCCGCTGAACCCATCCGGATGCCCCTGCTGGTTGCGTGGGGTCAGTTCATCGCCCAACGCCTGCTCAAGGGTGGTCGGTACGGCGTCCGGCAGCTGGATCTTTTGCAGGGTCTGCGCCGAGCCTTCGTACAGACACACGCTGTTTCTCGACAGGCACAGCACTTGATAGCGCTCGGTCATGGGCGCCAGTCGCAGTAAAGGCTTGAGATACGGGTGGCTGTTGACGACAGCGATTTCCGGCACGGGCTGCTGCAGCCCCACCACATGAAAATGTTCGAGGCCTCCAAAGACGGCGATTCCCTCCGGACAGCCATTCCAGAAGTCGTGGTCATCCACCAGCGCCTGGAAAGGCTCAAGCAGGGTGTCGGGGGCGATTTGCGGATAATGCTGCACCAGCGCGCCGCCCAACGTCTTGATGAGATTTTTGAAGCGGATCGGGTCTTGGGTGCGCTCCGGGAAAGTGCGGTGGGTGGGCATGTACACGCTCAAGTTCGGTCGGTCTGCCAATGCCAGCAGCGAACTCAGAGTCTGTTGGGTAAACGGTTGAATCGTGACCATAACGTACTCCTACGCTTTTACTCTTTTCCCAAATCCGCCTGTTTGGCCAGGAACTCGTCTTCCAGCATCGCGTCGATTTCGGCTGCGGAATCTTCCTGGACCGGTGGCGCCGTGAGGTGCCCTGTGGATTCAACTTTGGGGGACAGGCGGCCTACCAAATGGTCCAGCGCGTGGCTCATCTTGCGAGCAGCACCGGCAACTGCCAGATCAAGACTTTCTGCATGATGCGTGACCGACAGTGAGCTGTGCCCCTTGGGCCGCGCCTCGATCTGGCACCGTTTGTCCTGAGCGCCGGACTTCTGGGCATTGACGTCACCGACATGTATTTCAATACGGCTCAAAAGTTCGGTGTAGCGCTCCAGTTCATCGACCACTGCACTGCCGACCCACTCCTGAAGTTCGGCACTGCCTTCAATATGATTGCTGTCCACTTGAACTTGCATATATCCATCCTCCACGTCGATACAGAATGTGTCTGTTTGCCTGTAGAAGAGACTCGCGCGCATCAGTTCCTGACAACGAACACTTGGGCAACTGAGCGGTAGTTGCAGCGGTCTCGACTGTTAACTAACGAAGCGGTGTTTTATTCAGCCGTCCTGCGTTCCGTGGCAGTCGGCAGTGCGCGGTACGCAATAACCAACTCAACGCGCCGGCCCACTGGTCCTGCGGGCTTACTGATGAGCCCGCTGTTCGCTTACCCGCTGGGGCTGTTGATTAAGCCGAGCGGTGTTCACCGGCGGGTTTGTTTGAAACAACGCGGCAGTAAAGAGCGTCACGCTTTTCTTGACGCCGTTTTGTACATAGTGAAATTCGAAATGCGCTGGAATATTCATGAGCGTGCCCAACCACTTTTATTTTTTGTTCAACTCTTTTGAACGGACCTGCGGTTGTTCCTGAAAATCTACTGGTGCGACAGGCGGCAGCTCCCCCAATACTTCCCCGGCATTTGGACGCAACCTCTGTTCAGCGGACCGGTCCATGCTAAGTCACGACTTAGAGCAAGGTGTTTTTTCGATGAAATCAACCGTCGCCGCCTCAGGCTGGTCCCGGCGCTTCAAGCAGCAGCCACGTTTATGGACACTGACGTGCGCCTTCGCGGTAGGGGCTGTAATGCTGACGGTCTGGAGCGTCGTCAAAGCGGTGTTCCACACCGAGGGCCCATACGCCTGGTACGCCTTCGCGGGTGGGACCGGTGGCTTCATCGCCACGGCATTGGGTGCGGCCGTGGCGTTGGCCCTCAGGGAGATCTCGGCCAAGGTTCAGGACGTCATGCTGGGGTTTGCAGGCGGCATGATGCTCGCGGCGAGTACGTTCTCGCTGATTCTGCCCGGGCTTGAGGCCGCGAGAACCCATACCGACAGCGCGCCATTGGCGGCGTCAGTGGTGATCGCCGGGCTGGCATTGGGTGTGGCCTTGATGCTGGCGCTGGATAATCTGGTGCCGCACGAGCATGAAACCATTGGCCGGCAAGGGCCGACCTCCGAACGAATCCATCGGGTCTGGCTGTTCGTTCTGGCGATCACACTGCACAACTTGCCTGAAGGCATGGCCATCGGCGTCAGCCTGTCCAACGGTGACCTGGGCGTGGGTATCCCGTTGACGAGCGCGATTTTGTTGCAGGATATTCCTGAAGGGCTGGCGGTGGCGATGTCGCTGCGAGCCACCGGCCTTAGCGCGGGTAAAGCGGCGTTGGTCGCGATGGGCTCGGGGCTGATGGAGCCACTGGGTGCCATTATCGGCTTGGCAGCATCGACCGGCTTTGCCTGGTCCTATCCGGTCAGCATGGGGATCGCTGCGGGCGCGATGATCTTCGTCGTGTCCCACGAGGTCATCCCCGAAACTCACCGCAACGGTCACCAGACCCCAGCGACGCTGGGGCTGATGTTGGGGTTTGCAGTGATGATGTTCATGGACACTGCGCTGAATTGATCTGGAAAGCGGCCGCTGGAACCTTGCCTGGGAGCGGATGAGGGAGAACCTCATCCTGGCGGCCAGCAGCTTCCCGGCTGAAGCCCCACAAAACTGGTTGCAGAGAAGGTGAAGTCAGCGCCGGAAGTTGAATCGTTGTCGTACGGCAACGGTTTCAAAGTTCTGGTCCGCATCCGAATTGCGCGAAGCCAGTTCCAGTGCTTGTTGCCAATCAAGGGAAGGGTCTAGCCAGCGCATCGCGCTGTCACGGTCCAGAGCAAGCAGTTGCAAAGGCCCCAATGCGCCTCCACCCCCATACGTCACCAGCACCAGCCCGTTACACCCGCTCGGGGATTCGCTGACCTGCGCCAGAGCCGCAAGGTAAGTCGGCTCGCCGCCAACAGGTCGCTTGTAGGTGAAACGGCCCGCGCCAGTGCTCGTATTATCCAGGCTGAAATCAAACCAACCGTCCACTGCCACCACCGCACGGCCTGTGCTGCGCATGCGGTCGAATACTTTTGAACGCATGACGATTTCCAGCGGCAAATGCGTCAGCGGCGGCCGGGTGCCCATGCTCCAGACCGGGGACCATCCCCAGCGAACATGCTGGCAGCACAACTCGCCGTTTCTGTTCATTACCGCGGCCAATCGATGGTTTGGGCGAATGATGTGGTCATGGTCCCTGAGGTCCGGGCGGACACGGCTGCCTCCCGGCCCCACGCTTTCAAGGGGCTGCGTGCCCGTGAGTTCCGGAGGCCAGGCGCCATGCGCCAGGCAGTGAAGGTACGCGTCGGAAGAGTACAGCTGAGCAATGCATTCACACATATCGGACACCTGGCAGTTTGAAGGCGCTGCTGTTGTCCTCTTATCGCCAACCCCGTCGCCGGTTTTGCCAAGGCACAGAACAGCAGTGCGAAAATTCTCGTGCCCTCTTCTTTGTGAAGGGCTACGCAATTTCGAGCGGGGTACCCGAGCTGGGTTCGTCCGTGAAGGGTGCAAAGCCGACCAGCGGAACCTTCGTAATTTCAATCGCTTATGCATGTCTTCGTTTGGATCGGCAGTGTCGGCGCATGCACCTGAGTGAATGCAAAAAAGCGGGACCAACGCCAATGCACCGACTGTCGGCCAACGGCTCGCACGCGTTAAACCATTCGGTTTCAACCGCCCTCAACCCTTCAAGCTGATCACGCAGCGCTGCTGCCGGAGACGCGCGTAAGCGAGAGCGCTTTTTGAGCTCGACAGCCAATCCACTGACTTGAAGGAGCATAAAAAATGGATGAGGAAACCCTCAGAAAAACCGCCTATCGCATCTGGGAAGAACGAGGCCGGCCCGACGGCCAGGATTTTGAACACTGGCTACAGGCCAGGCAGGAATATGACGACAGCGGCAACGATGGTTTGCCGGGCTCTATTTCCAGCAGCGTGACGCCTCCGGGCGTCGGAGAGTCGCTGGACAACCTCAGCACCGATGCAACCCGCGCTGATACGCCCCCACACACAGGCGCCAGAAGCAAAGGCAAACGCACAACCAAAAGAAGCTAACGGATCTGCCGCTGGTCGCACGTCTGGGCCAACGGGTTTATCTCGCCAAGTTGTGTGTCATGCCAGCGCAGCGAACGATGCGATCTTTTTTCAGAGGAGGCTGACGTGGCCGATGTTCCAGACAGCGCCCGCTTCGACGAGTCCGTGCGACTGCTGATCGAGGGTTATGGGTTTATCTCGAAACGCTGCAAGGCGCTGCAAAGCGATGTCTTCCAGACGCGCCTGCTCGGCAGACGCACCCTGTGCATGAAAGGTGAACCTGCAGCGCAGCTTTTCTACGACGAAGCACGGTTCACCCGCGAAAAAGCCGCCCCCTTGCTGCTGCAAACGACCTTGTTGGGGCGAGGTGGTGTTCAGGCCCTGGACGGACAGGCGCATCGCGTGCGCAAGCGAATGTTTCTGTCGCTGCTCACTCAATCCGGGATCGACGCGTTGCTCGCACAGGCCGAGCGCGAGTGGGACAGTCGCATGCATGAGTTAACCACCGCGACAGATGCGCCCATCGATCTCTTCGTGGAGGTGCAGGCAATTTTCTGTAGGGCGGTGTGCGCCTGGGCGGGCATGCCGCTGCGGTCCGAGGATGTTGCGCCAGTGCGAGCAGACCTTGCTTCGTTGATCGACGGCGCAGGCAGTGTCGGCCCGCGCTACCTGCGCTCAGTGATTGCTCGTCGTCGCGCGGAGCGCTGGTGTGGCCGCTGGATAAAGCGCACTCGTGCCGGTGAATACGTGCCCGCTGCCGACAGCGCGCTTGCAGTGATCAGCGCCCATGTCGACGCGAATGGCCGGCCGCTGAGCGTCAAGACCGCGGCTGTAGAATTGCTTAACGTGCTGCGCCCAACGGTTGCGGTGGCGCACTTCGTGTTGTTTTGCGCGCTCAATTTGCGCTGGCACCCGGAGTGGAAAGACCGGCTCGTGGAACAGCCCCAGCTCGTCGAGCCCTTCGTTCAGGAAGTGCGCCGTCTTCACAGCTTCTTCCCCTTCGCGGCGGCTCGCGTACGGCAGACATTTTCCTGGCAAGGGTTGGAATTCAAAAAAGGCCGGCGCGTGCTGCTGGACCTGTTCGGCACCAATCGTGACGGCACGCTCTGGGCTGATGCAGAGCTGTTTCGCCCCGAGAGGTTCGTGCATAAAACACCCGGAGCGTTCGAGTTCATCACACAGGGCGGCGGCTCGCCCGAAGAAGGCCATCGCTGCCCCGGCGAGCGATTGACGATCGCACTGCTCAAGCTCACCACATTGAAGCTGGTCAACGATGTGGAATACAGCGATCACTCATTGCCTGCGGACATCGACTTGCGTCGCCTGCCGATGCTGCCAACGGATCGCTACTTGATCAAAGGTATTCGGGCCAGCCGCACCAGCGTCCATCCTGACTAGGCAACGTTTGCCGGCCGGCTCGCGTGTGCGCGTTTCGAAGGGCTGTAGCGGCGGTCTGCGTTTGATCACGCATCCAGCGACGCCGCCTGCAGGTCGCACAGTTCAGTCCGGTCGTGGCTGCACATGATTCGCAAGCCTTCCAGTTCGGTCAGCGCCAAGGCGCGCAGTCGGTTTTGCGTGGTGACGCGCGCCGCATGATCGTGGTCCATCATCCGTTGGTAGAACCTCAGCCCAGGCGGGCAATGACGGCTGGGCTTGTGCACTTCGTCGCGATGGAAGTAGGCATCTCCGGCGTGCAGTTTCCAGTGACCCTGATTGTTCACGGCGATGCCGGCATGGCCGGGGCTGTGGCCGGGCAGTGGCATCATCAAAATGTCCACGTCGCTGTCCAGAACCGGCCGAACGCTAGAGAAGCCATTCCACTGCTCGCCGCCGGGTTCGTAAAAACGCCAGTAGCGGCTGCGCTGCCATTGCGGCTCGCGGTAGCGACGGACCGCGCGCCAGTTGTCCAGCGTCTTGGCCGCCGTGTATTCGTTTTGCATCACATGAATCATGGCATCGGGAAAATCGCTCAGCCCGCCTGCGTGGTCGAAGTCCAGATGCGTCAGCACGATGTGGCGAACATCCGAGGGCTGGAACCCCAGTTGCCGAACATGCGCCATTGCCGTCAGCGAGTGCTTGAGTTTGATGTTGTTCAGGCGCCGAAAGAACGGCGCAATGCGGTCCGGATTGTCGACATCGGCGCTGCCGAACCCGGTGTCCACCAGGATCAGTCCGTCACGGTCGGTTTCTATCAGCCAACAGTGGCAGACCAAGTGGGCGAACAGCCCAGGCGTGCTCCCGTCAAACAAGCGTCCGCCAAAGGGACACATGCACCCGCAATCCAAATGATGAATGTTCATGATGAAGTCGCCTGCGCTGGAGATTCAAACCGTCAGGGTTGAGTGGCCAGATGCACGGAAAATTCGAACTGGCTTGACTGGATGACCCGTCGAGGTGCGGATGATTCAGCTTTTTGGCGCAGGCTTTCACGGACGGTTTTCATGTGTCCCAGAACGACTGGCCACAAACAGACTTACGCGGCCAGCGCCTGTGGCAAGCCGGGATCATTTAAGGCTCAGTGCGCTAACAGATGCTGCAAAAACAGCTCGCCTGCCGCCGACAGTCCAGCGCGCGAGCGCACGCAAACACTCAGTTCACGGCTCGCCCATTCGTCCTCGATCCGGATGATTTTCGCGCCGTTCAGGTGGTAAATACCTGCGCTGCCTTCGGGCATGATGCCAACGCCGATGCCCGCCTGCACCATCAGAAACAGCGCGTCGTAGCTGGCGACTTCCATGCGGATGCGCAATGAGCGACCCGCGTCGTTGGCGGCCTTGATGAGCTGGAAATTCAGATGGGTGCCACTGCGCAAGGCGACATACGCGTGGTCAAGGGTCTCGCTGAAGCGTACAGACTGACGCGCAGCGAGCGGGTGGTCAGCGGGCACGATTAGCACCAGTCGGTCGCGGCGAAACGGGAACACTTCAATGTCGGCCCCGTGGGGCAGTCGCGTGAAGATGCCCACCTCAGCACGGTTCTCGGCGACGGCTTTGGTGATCGCCAGGCTCTGTTGCTCCTCGATCACCACATTGATCAGCGGGTACAGCGCCATGAATGACTTGATCAAGCCAGGCAAGAATTGAGTGATGGCAGAGATGTTCGCGAGCACCTGCACTGACCCGCGTGTCCCGTTGGAGTAGTCGCGCATCTGCACGACGATGTCATTGAGGTTATTCAACGCACTGCGGGCCATGAACAGCAGTGACATGCCCGCGTCCGTGGGGGTGATGCCCTTGTTGGTGCGGTTGAGCAATCGGGAGTCGAGCAGGTCTTCCAGCTCGCTAAGTCTTTTGCTGACCGCCGCCGCTGCAATGTGCTCGCGCTTGGCCGCGGCGGCGATGGTGCCTTCTTCGACGACGCTGACAAACAGTCGCAACGAGACGGGGTCGAGCTTCATGTGGGATACCGGGCGTGCTGCCTGTGTGGCCGTCATAGTACCCCGTCGGACGTCGACTCAGAATGCGCCAGACAACAGATGCCCTGCGTTCGGAACCTGCGCCTTGAGGCCGAGCGTTTTGAGCATCTGGTAAACCGTGGCCACCGATGCCGACAGCACGGGCTTGTCGAGCCGGTCCTGTACGACCTGAATGGCTGGAAGCGAGGGCATCTGTACGCAGCACGACAGCACCACCCCGTCGGCTTGCCCGATGTTGAGCCGATTGGCGTGGGAAACCAGATCCATGGGGTCGAGCCTTCCGACCTGCAAATTGTCGGAAACCTCCAGGCTGATGGCGTCCACCACCTCGATTCCGGCCGCCTCGATGTAATCGATGACCTGCTGGGTAAGGGGCTTCATGTAAGGCGTGATGATCGCCACTTTCTTGTAGTCGAGCATGTGCAAGCTATCGATGAGCGCGCCGGCCGAGCTCAACACAGGGGCATCTGAGGCGTTACCGGCGACGGTCTTGCTCAACCGCGCTTGGGAAACCGAGTGATACCCGGCGCCCTGGCACATGATCGCCACCAGGCAGGCGTAAGCCATGACATCCACCCGTGCATCGCTCAGTTCCAGTGCGCAGCGGTCGCTGTCGATGTCCATCTTTTTCAGTTCTTCCGGGCTGACTTTCATCATGCGCATGCGTGACGAATGGAAGGTGAAATGCTCGTCCGGAAACAGGGAATAGCGAGACGTAAGCATCGCCGGGATCTCGGTTTCCATGGTGGTGTTTGAGCTGGGCACGATTTGGCCAATGCGGAAATGCTTCACAGGGTTTCTCCATTTCGCCAGACGGCGCGGGTCAAGTGCGACCCATGCTAGGAGCGGCCGGGTGAGGCGTATATCAGGGAATGGCGAGGCTGCCATCGCGGTGGGCGATGGCAGGCGGGTCAGGCCGATCACAGCAGATCACAGAGGTCACGCTAACCTCAATCGCCCTGTAGGAGCCGGCTTGCTGGCGAATGCGTCGTGTCAGTCGACACCTTCAGCGCTGAACCAGCGCGTTCGCCAGCAAGCCGGCTCCTACAGATCGCGTTTGCCGCAGAAGGATGTGTACGGCGGCAAACCCAGTGCAGGCGTTTGTCGCAGAAGGACGTGTACGGCGGCAAACCCGGTGTAGGCGTTTGCCTCAGAGGGGTGTGTACAGCGCAATCCCGATGCAGGAGCGCGCTATCACGACTACGCGTGAGAAAGCGCCTCGGTCGACGCAGGCGCTTGCGCCTTGTGATTGCCCAGCATCGCCCGTGGGATCGACAGAATCAGCCCGGCGCTGATGAACAAACAGGCCCCCAGCACGTAGGTGCCGTTGTTGATGTTGCCCGTCAGGTTTTCAGCGACAGCGGTGATCATCGAGCCCGTGAAACCCGACAGGTTACCGATGGCGTTGATCATGCCGATCCCCGCGGCGGCGGCGACACCCGACAAGACAGTCCCAGGCAAGGTCCAGTAGATCGGCATCAGGCTCAACACACCGGAGGCGGACACGCTGAGGAAGATGATCGACAGCACGACGTTGCTGGCGAAGTAGGCGCTGAGAATCAGGCCGATGCCGCCGATGATGGCTGGAATCGCTGCGTGCAGGCGCCGCTCGCCGGTCTTGTTGGAATGCCGCGCGTTGAGGGTCATGGCGATCACCGCGATGCCGTAGGGAATGGCGGTCAGCAGGCCGATGTCCAGCGGGTTGGAGACGCCGGCGCTTTTGATGATCGACGGCATCCAGAACGCCAGACCATAGAAGCCGGTGTTGAATGTCAGCAGTATCAGCACCAGCAGCCACACTCGCCCGTTGAAAAACACCTCGCGCAGGCTCGACGCCTTGCCCTTGCTGTCGCTTTCGAGATTGGCCTTGAGCATGGCCTTTTCCTGGGGAGAGAGCCATTTGGCAGCGTCGATGTTGTTGGCCATGAACGCCAGCACCACGAATGCCATCACCACCGAGGGGATGCCTTCGATGATGAGCAGCCACTGCCAGCCGGCCATGCCGTTGACGCCTTGCATATGGGTCATTAGCCAGCCGGAAATCACACCGCCCAAGGTCAGACTGATCGGCATTGCCATCAGGAAGCCTGCCATCACACGGCTTTGCCGACGTATTGGAAACCAGTAATTGAGGTAGAGAATTACGCCCGGAAAGAACCCTGCCTCACAGATGCCGAGCAAAAAGCGCAGCACGTAGAACATGGTTTCCGATTCGACATGGAAAAACTTTGCCAGCGGAACGGTGAAGGCGACCGCCATGGACACGATTGCCCAGCTGAGCATGATCCGGGCAATCCAGAAGCGAGCGCCGAAGCGATGCAAGAGAAGGTTGCTCGGGACTTCAAAGATGAAATAGCCCCAGAAAAACATGCTCGCGCCGAGGGCGTAGACGGTGTTGCTGAATTGCAGGTCGTTGAGCATGTCCAGCTTGGCAAAGCCGATGTTCACGCGGTCCAGGTAGGCGGCCATGTAGCACAGCAACAGAACCGGAAGGATGCGGAAAATGACTTTGCGATAAGTGCGGTCTTCAAAGCTGGCGTGCCCGGGCCCCGAGGACTCGGGCAGGCGATGGGAAGCGGTTTCCATGGTGGGACCTCCAGGCACTCGGACGCGCCTGTATTGTTGTTATGGAGGGTCGAAACACGGACGGATGTTACCGATAACAGGTTTGATTAGGATAATGACTTGTTTCCATTGATTGATAACGGTTGGTTATCGTAAGCAGGCACCAGTTGAGGGTGACGTCGCAGCCATTTGGTAGGGTGCAGGACGGTTGCAGAAGCGAGGGCAGCGCCACATCGAGTGCGGAAGCGCGCCCGCTTGAAGGGCGCGGTTGCTCGCGAAGGCGGTGGGTCCGTGGCTCATGTGGTGGGTGAAATATTTTTCGCGGGCAAGCGCGCTCCTACAGTTTATCGGGCAACCCCGGAGACCAGAGGCGTACGCAAATCTGTAGGAGCCGGCTTGCTGGCGAACGCGGTGGGTCAGGTTTATCGGGCAACCCCGGACCACATGCGTACGCAAATCTGTAGGAGCCGGCTTGCTGGCGAACCCGGCGGGTCAGGTCCTCCGATACCTCGGGCGGATATTTTTCGCGGGCAAGCGCGCTCCTACAGTTGATCGGGCAATCCTGGAAACCATCGGCATAACGTCGCCTGCCTGGGCGGTTTGCTGCGTATTAAAACCATCCCCGTCTGGCGAACTACCGACGCGCCAGGTGCGCGTTGGCGAGCAGTATCCCGGCGAATTCCGACGCAGCCCCGAGCAAGGGCTCGCCTCGGCGGGTCAGAATGCCGTAGTCCTGAGGCGCCAGTTTAAGGGGCGTGTTCAGCACTTTAAGCAGGCCAGAGTCCAGATGCGGCTGGGCCATGGACGCCGGTAGCATGGCGATCATGGGGCCGGCCTGTAGAACCTGTAAAAAGGTCTGCATCGAAATGGTGTCGATGGTGTTCGTCGGCGTAGCGATCCCGGCTTTGGCAAACGCCAGCTCCATCCGCGCGCGTATCGGCGTACCCAGCGGATAAAGAATCCACGGCCAGTTGCCCAGCTCCTGCAATGGGGTCTGCGCCAGTTCGGTCAGTGGATGACGACTGTTGACCACCATGCAGAACGGCTCCGGCGCCAGCGCCTGAAAGTCATACACCTGCTGCTGGTTCTCATGGGTATAGCGCGCCACTGCCAGGTCGAGTTTCTTGTCGTCGAGCATCTCCATCAGATGGTCGCTGGTTTGCTCCACCACCTCGATCGACAGCAGCGGCCAGCGCTGTTTCAACTGCACGATGGCTTCTGGCAGTACCACCGCGGTCGCTGCAAAGATCGCCCCCACTTTCAGAAAACCATGCCCGCCCTCGCGCAGGCTGCTGATTTGGTCAACGAACTTGCTCGCGTCATTCAGCGCGATTTGCGCGTAGCGCACCACGTGTTCGCCGAGCGCGGTCGGTGGCATGTTGCGCGGCAGACGCTCGAACACATCAAATCCCAGGAGCCGCTCGATCTCACGCAGCATTTTGCTCACCGCGGGCTGACTGAGGCTCATGTGCTGCGCGGCGGCGTGCATATTTCGGGTCCGCGCCAACGTTTCAATGAGCACGAGATGCTTGAACTTCAGCCAGTTACAGACAGTAGAAAAAGAAATGTCCGACACACGAGCGCCCTCCTTAAGCGATAACCTAGTGTTATCGATAATTGAGCAGATGTCATTGGAGTTTATCGCCAGCGCTGATTAGGGTCGTGATCAAAACCACAAAAATGTTCGAGGATGTCCCCATGCCTATCCAGCTCACACCTGAAAACACCCTCCCCGCCGACGGCCTGAACGGCACATTGATCGGCCGCGCGTGGGTGCCCGGTAAAGTCAGTGGTCCGTCGCCGGTGGTGTTGCGTAACGATGGCGTGTTCGATCTGTCGTCCAGCTTCGCCACCTTGAGCGAGTTGCTGGAGCTGGAATCCCCGCTTAACGCCGTGCGCGACGCACAAGGCACGCGCATCGCCAGCATCGAAGAATTACTGGCCAATTCGAGCACAACACCCGACGCCAACAAACCTTACTTACTGGCCCCGGCGGATTTGCAGGTCATCAAAGCCGCAGGCGTGACGTTCGCCGCGAGCATGATCGAGCGGGTCATCGAGGAGCAAGCCGCAGGCGATCCCGCAAAGGCCGAGAGCGTGCGCGCCATTGTGCAGAACGCCATTGGCGACAACCTGCGCGCGATCAAGCCGGGTTCGGAGCAAGCCAGCACGCTCAAGGCGCTGCTGATTGAGCAAGGCATGTGGTCGCAATACCTTGAGGTCGGCATCGGGCCAGACGCCGAAATCTTCACCAAAGCCCCGGTGTTGGCAGCGGTTGGCAGCGGCAGCCAGGTCGGCATTCATCCCAAATCCGAATGGAACAACCCTGAGCCGGAGGTCGTGCTTGCGGTCAACAGCGCCGGACAGATTCTCGGTGCGACGCTGGGCAATGACGTCAACCTGCGTGACTTCGAGGGCCGCAGCGCGCTTTTGCTGAGCAAGGCCAAGGACAACAACGCATCGTGCGCCATCGGCCCGTTCATTCGCCTGTTCGACGAGACGTTTTCCCTCGACGACGTGCGCAATTGCGTGGTCGATCTGCAGGTCAAGGGCGAAGACGGCTACGTGATGAAAGGCTCAAGCTCGATGGCGCAAATCAGTCGCGACCCGGCAGACATTGCTGGTCAGGCGCTTAACGCCAATCATCAATACCCCGACGGGTTCCTGCTGTTTCTAGGCACCCTCTTCGCCCCGACCGAAGACCGCGACCACGCTGGCGGCGGCTTCACCCACAAACTCGGCGATCAGGTCAGTATCAGCAGCAGCCTGTTCGGCAGCCTGCACAACGAAGTTACCCACAGCAGCGAAGCAGCGCCGTGGAAGTTCGGCGTCGGCGCACTGATGCGCAATCTTGCGGTGCGCGGCTTGTTGTAATCCTGAGCGATTGATGTGTCAGGCGGCGCAGTTCAGTCAGCTAGACCGCGGGTTCGCCAGCAAGCCGGCTCCTACAAAATCCGCGGCTCGCCAGTCCAGCGAGCCCTTTTTTGCAGGATCAGCCAAGCCGATGAATCGTTCGCCAGCACGCCGGATCCTACACAAACGCGTCCTGTCATCGCTGTTCACACCCCTAATTCCAAGAGAGACCCGAATCATGTCCGACACGCCTAAACGCCCCCTTCGCAGCCAGCAATGGTTCGATGACCCGGATCACGCCGACATGACGGCCTTGTACGTCGAGCGGTACATGAATTACGGCCTGACCCGCGAGGAGCTGCAATCGGGCCGGCCGATCATTGGCATCGCCCAGACCGGCAGCGACCTGGCGCCCTGCAACCGTCATCACCTGGAACTGGCGCAGCGGGTCAAGGCTGGCATCCGCGACGCAGGCGGCATTCCTATGGAGTTTCCGGTCCACCCGATGGCCGAGCAGACCCGCCGCCCCACCGCCGCCCTTGACCGCAACCTGGCGTACCTGGGGCTGGTCGAGATTCTTCACGGCTACCCCATTGACGGCGTGGTGTTGACCACCGGTTGCGACAAAACCACCCCGGCCTGCCTGATGGCAGCGGCGACCACTGACCTGCCGGCTATCGTCTTGTCCGGCGGGCCGATGCTGGACGGTCGTCACAAGGGCGAGTTGATCGGCTCCGGCACCGTGCTGTGGCATGCGCGCAACCTGCTGTCGGCGGGCGAGATCAATTACGAAGGCTTCATGGAAATGACCACGGCGGCATCACCATCGGTGGGCCATTGCAACACCATGGGCACCGCCCTTTCGATGAATGCACTGGCTGAAGCGCTGGGCATGTCGTTGCCAGGCTGCGCGAGCATTCCGGCGGCCTACCGCGAGCGTGGGCAGATGGCCTATATGACCGGCAAGCGGATTTGCGATCTGGTGCGCGAAGACGTGCGCCCTTCGCAAATCATGACCCGGGAAGCTTTCGAAAACGCGATTGCCGTTGCCTCGGCGCTGGGCGCCTCCAGCAACTGCCCGCCGCACCTCATCGCCATTGCCCGGCACATGGGCGTGGAGCTGAGCCTGGACGATTGGCAGCGCATCGGCGAAGACGTGCCACTGCTGGTCAACTGCATGCCAGCTGGTAAATACCTCGGCGAAGGCTTCCACCGCGCGGGCGGCGTCCCGGCGGTGATGCACGAGCTCCAAAAGGCCGGCAAGCTGCATGAAGCGTGCGGCTCAGTGTCGGGCAAAACCATTGGTGACATCGTGCGTAACGCGGTCGCCCATGACACTGACGTGATCCGCCCTTACGAAGACCCGCTCAAGCACCGCGCCGGTTTCATCGTGCTGAGCGGCAACTTTTTCGACAGCGCGATCATGAAGATGTCAGTGGTGGGCGAGGCTTTCCGCAAAACCTACCTGTCAGAGCCGGGCGCCGAAAACAGCTTCGAGGCGCGGGCCATTGTGTTCGAGGGCCCGGAGGACTACCACGCACGCATCAACGACCCTTCGCTGGAAGTCGACGAGCGTTGCATCCTGGTGATTCGTGGCGCGGGGACCGTTGGCTATCCCGGCAGCGCCGAGGTCGTGAACATGGCGCCGCCGTCTGCGCTGATCAAACAGGGCATCGACTCATTGCCGTGTCTGGGGGATGGACGGCAGAGCGGCACCTCCGCCAGCCCGTCGATTCTCAACATGTCACCGGAGGCGGCAATCGGCGGCGGTCTGGCGCTGCTTAAAACCAACGACCGCCTGCGTGTGGACCTGAACAACCGCAGCGTCAACGTGCTGGTCAGTGATGAAGAAATGGCTGAGCGCCGCGCGCAATTCGAACCGAAGATGCCTGCCTCGCAAACACCGTGGCAGGAGCTGTATCGCCAATTGGTGGGGCAGTTATCCACAGGCGGCTGTCTGGAGCCTGCGACCTTGCACCTTCGAGTGATCGCAAGAAGCGGCGAGCCGCGGCATTCGCATTGATGCCGTAACCTGTCGGCGGCCATCTGAATTGTGGGAGCGAGCTTGCTCGCGAAGATAGCCGCTGAGCTGCAAATTTCTCAGCGACTGGGATGCAGTCTTCGTGAGCAACCTCACTCCCACAAGGGCTACATTTGCTGAGCGATAGCGGGGCGGATGGACGACGAGGCGCAAGCATCTTCAACGCATCACAACAACACCGGCAACCCTTTCTCCATCTCGGCAAACCGGTTGCGCAGCAGCGAGTGCAACTGCTGCACCGCCGGTGAGAACTGCTTGCGGTGCGGGCAGACCAGATTGAGCGGGGTCGGCTCGCCCGGGTAATCGGGCAGCAACAGTTCCAGCCGTCCGGCGCGCACGTCTTCGCAGACATCCAGCCATGACTTGTATGCCACGCCCTGCCCGGCCACTGCCCAGCGCCTTACAAGATCGGCGTCATCGGTGAGCAATGGCCCCGACACCGAAAACACGCGCCCCCCAAGCCGCCATTTGTCGTACACCCGCCCGCCCAGGGTGAACAGCAAGCATTCGTGCCGCAGCAAATCGTCGGACACCATCGGCCGGCCTTTGCGCGCCAGGTACTCCGGCGAAGCGACCAGCACCCGCCGGTTCCAGGAGGCCAACGACAGCGCGATGTAATTGGCGTCCTCGATCACCCCGTAGCGAATGGCCACGTCCACTGGATCGCGGAACAGATCGGCGACTTGATCGGAGATGAACAGGCGCAAGCTCAGCGCCGGGTGCTGACTGCGAAACTCCGTGAGCCAGGGCAGCAGCAGGTTGCGCCCAAGGTCCGACGGAGCCGCCACTTGAAGCGTGCCCTGGAGTTCAGCACTCTCACGCCGCAGCTTTTCGCGACCGTCTTTCAGCGCATCAAGCACTGTCTGTGCGGTCGGCAGGTACTGCTCGCCCTCTGCGGTAAGACGCAAACTGCGCGTCGAGCGGGCAAACAGCCGGATATCCAGCTCGCGCTCGAGACGCTTGATGGCGGCGGCGACCTGGCCCGGCAACAGGTCCACTTCCCTCGCCGCATTGGAAAAACTGCCCAGCGCAGCGGTGCGGACGAACAGCGCAAGGTCATCAATGCGGACCATTTTCACTCCAGCCGTGAAAGTGTTCCCGGATTCTGCGGGTTTTTCTGCCTGACGAACAAGAACAAGATAGGTCCAACCTTGTTAACCCCATTTCATCCCATTCATAGAGATCACCATGAAAGCCATTGCATTCACCCAGCACGGCCTGCCCATCGAAGATCCCAATGCGCTGATCGACATGGACCTGCCCAAGCCGACACCCGGTCCCCGTGATCTGCTGGTCGAAGTCAGAGCGATTTCGGTGAATCCGGTCGATACCAAAATTCGCGCCGGCTCTGCTGCCACCGAACCCAAAGTGGTCGGGTGGGACGCTGTCGGTGTGGTCCGCGAAACCGGCAACGAGGTGACGTTGTTCAAGGTGGGCGATGAAGTGTTCTACGCCGGTTCCATTGCCCGCCCGGGCAGCTACAGCGAATTCCACCTGGTCGATGAGCGCATCGTCGGGCACAAGCCAAAAACACTCGACGACGCCCACGCCGCCGCACTGCCGCTGACGTCGATCACCGCCTGGGAATTGCTCTTCGATCGGCTGGGCGTCGCGCAAGGCGGTGGCGAAGGTGAAAGTCTGCTGATCATCGGTGCCGGTGGTGGCGTCGGATCGATCCTGGTGCAACTGGCGCGTCAGTTGACCAAGCTGACCGTAATCGGCACCGCATCGCGCCCGGAAACCCGCGAGTGGGTCCAAAGTTTGGGCGCTCATCACGTCATCGACCACAGTCAGCCACTGGTGGAGCAATTGGAGCAGATTGGCGTCGGCCAAGTGAGCCACGTCGCCAGCCTGACCCACACCGACACCTACTTCACTCAGCTCATCGAAGCCCTCAAGCCGCAAGGCCAGCTGGCGCTGATCGATGATCCAAAAGCCCTCGACGTCGTGCCGATGAAGCGCAAGGCGCTGTCGCTGCACTGGGAGCTGATGTTCACTCGTTCGCTGTACGAAACGCCGGACATGATCGCTCAGCACGAACTGCTCAACCGTGTCGCCGAACTGATTGATCAAGGCGTGCTGAAGACCACCCTCGGTGAACACTTCGGTGCCATCAACGCTGCAAACCTGCGCCGCGCCCATGCCGTGATCGAAAGCGGCAAGGCCCGAGGCAAGATCGTCCTCGAAGGTTTCTCGGCCTGATCATATTTTTTGAATGGCCTGCCGCGGCAGGCCTGGAGTTCGCTTATGTCCGCTAAACACAACATCCTCTGGTCGACGCTGGCGCTTTCAGTCGCTCTGATCAGCCAGAACAGCTCGGCCGCTGCAGTAGCCGCCAGCGCTTCACCCTTCCCCGCCAACGCTCCGGCAGAGAAAACCATCGGTCAGCTGGAACAGGTGTTCACCTTCCATGACGCGATGCCAACGGGCGTGACGGTCACGGAGACCGGGCGCATCTTCGTCAATTTCCCGCAGTGGGGCGATGACGTGGCGTTTACCGTCGGTGAAATACGCGACGGCAAAGTGGTCGCTTACCCCGACGCGTCCTTCAACAAGGCGGACCCTAAAGATCCGGCCAAGGGGCTGATCAGCGTACAGAGCGTGGTTGCCGACGGACAAGGCCGCGTCTGGTTGCTGGACACCGCTGCGCCGAATTTCGCAGCGCCCAAAGCCGGGGGCGCCAAGCTGGTCGCGGTGGACCTTGCCACGAACAAAGTGGTGAAGACCCTGGTCTTCCCGGCCAACGTCATCTTGCCGAGCACCTACGTCAATGACATGCGCTTTGATTTCCGTACCGGCAAGGAAGGCACGGTGTACGTGACCGACTCATCGGTCTCGGGCCCCGGCGCGATCATCGTCATGGACATCGCCAGCGGCAAAGCGATCCGGCGCTTGAGCGGGGCAAAATCCACGTCGGTGGACCCAACGTTCGTCCCGGTGGTGGAGGGTCAGGCCGCGCTGGTCAGCAAAGGTCCTGACGGCAAGCCCAAGACACTGGGCGTGGCATCGGATGGCATCGCCCTGTCGCCTGACGGCAATACGCTGTATTTCAGCCCACTCTCCAGCCGCCACTTGTTCGCGGTACCGACGGCTCTGTTGCGCGATGCAAAGGTCAGCGAGGCGCAACTGAGCGCTGCGGTCAAAGACCTCGGCGAGAAAGGCGCCTCCGACGGTCTGGAAGCGGACGCCAACGGCGCGGTGTACGCCGGCGACTACGAGCATAACGGCATCCGCAAACGCCTTGCCGACGGCAGCTGGCAGACCATCGTCCACGACCCCCGAGTGCTTTGGCCTGACACCTTGTCGGTGGGCCCGGACGGCTATCTGTATTTCACTGCCAACCAGTTGCAGCGCCAGGCCGGCTTCCATGACGGCAAGGACCTGCGCGAGAAACCTTACAGCCTGCTGCGGGTGAAGATCGACGCCGCGCCAGCCCCCACTCGCTGATCTCATCGTTTAATTTCGGAGCTCCATCATGCAGATGACCGCCCTTGCAAAATCGCGCTACACCACCAAAGCGTTCGACGCTTCACGCAAGATCCCTCAGGAAACAATCAACGAGCTGCTCGATCAACTGCGTCACAGCCCGTCATCGGTGAATTCACAGCCCTGGCATTTTGTCGTTGCCTCTGACGAGCAGGGCAAGGCGCGTGTGGCCAAGTCCGCTGAAGGCGCATTTGCCTACAACGAAGCGAAAATGCTCAACGCCTCGCACTTGATCGTCCTGTGCACGCTCACCGAAATGCCGGAGTCGCACCTGCAAGCGCTGCTGGCGCAGGAAGCACTCGACGGGCGTTTTGCCAGTGACGAGGCCAAAGCCGGTCAAGACAAGACCCGGCGCGGCTATGTGAGCATGCACAAGTACGATCAGAAAGACGTGCAGCACTGGATGGAGAAGCAGACCTATCTGGCGCTGGGCACTTTATTGCTGGGCGCCGCATCGCTGGGCCTGGACGCTACGCCCATGGAAGGCTTCGACTTCAAAAAGCTCGACGAAGAACTGGGCTTGCGGGACAAGGGATTTACCAGTTTGGTGGTGGTCAGCCTGGGCTATCGCAGCGACAGCGACTTCAACGCCAAACTGCCAAAATCACGCCTGCCGGCCGAGGCGGTGTTTACGTTTATCTGATCGCAATCTTCCGCGTCGCGGTGTCGGCTTGCTGGCGAACGGGTTCGGTCAGATGAATTTCCATTTGCTGACCAGGCGCTTTCGCCAGCAAGCCGGCTCCTACGGATGGTGTGTCAGGCCGCGCATTGGGGGCTGAAGATAGACCCTCGCATGGCCGCAACTGCCGCAACCACGCTGGCTCGGACAACACGCGGTGCATGCCCTGGCACATGACCTGTAGGAGCCGGCTTGCTGGCGAACGGGTTCGGTCAGATAAATTTCCGTTTGCTGACACGACGCTTTCGCCAGCAAGCCGGCTCCTACGGATGGTGTGTCAGGCCGCGCATTGGGGGTGGAACACAACCTTCGGATGGCCGCACCTGGCGCAACAACGCTGGCTCGGACAACACGCGGTGCATGCCATGGCTCCTACGGGCCGGGTGTCAGGCGGCGCATTGAGGGTGGAAGATAACCTTCGCATGACCGCACCTGGCGCAACAACGCTGGCTCGGACAACACGCGGTGCATGCCCTGGCACATGACCTGTAGGAGCCGGCTTGCTGGCGAACGGGTTCGGTCAGATGACTTTCCGCTTGCTGACACAGCGCATTCGCCAGCAAGCCGGCTCCTACGGGCCGGGCGTCAGGAAATTTCCATTTCCTGACCCCCGCCTTTGCCAGCAAGCCTGTTGCCAGGGATCGTGCCTCACCTTCTCATTTGCCCCGATGCCTGAGCTCTGCTAGTGTCCTGCCGGTTTAACGTCTACCGGGATAGCCGCCATGGCCCGCAAGAAAGCTGCACTGGATTTCGAACAGTCCCTCACGGATTTGCAAGTGCTCGTCGAGCGTCTGGAGAACGGCGAGCTGTCGCTCGAAGACTCGCTCACCGCTTTCGAACAAGGCATCCGCCTGACGCGAGAGTGTCAAAGTGCGCTGGCCCAGGCTGAGCAAAAGGTTCAGGTACTGCTGGAGCGGGACGGCGAATTGGCCGAAGAGCCATTCGAAGCGGATCAGCCGGAATGATCGCGGCGTATCAGGCCCTCTGCCAAGCGCGCGTCAATGCGGCGCTGGAGACCCTGTTCAACGCGCCCGCCCCCGAACTCACCCGTCTTTATGACGCCATGCGCTACAGCGTGACCAATGGCGGAAAACGCGTGCGCCCGCTGCTGGTCTACGCCGCCTGCGAAGCTCTGGGCGGCAATGCCGAACACGCAAACGGCGCGGCCTGCGCGGTCGAGTTGATCCACGCATATTCGCTGGTACACGATGACTTGCCGGCCATGGACGACGATGATTTGCGTCGCGGCCTGCCGACCACCCACAAGGCCTTCGACGAAGCCTGCGCCATTCTCGCTGGCGATGGCCTTCAGACGCTGGCTTTCAGCGTGCTGACTGATAAACAGCTGACACCCCAAGACGCCGACACCCGCCTGAAAATGGTCGCCGCCCTCGCCCACGCCGCAGGACCTGCCGGTATGGTCGGCGGCCAGGCCATCGACCTGGGCTCGGTGGGACTCAAACTCGATCAGACGGCGTTGGCGTTCATGCACCGGCACAAGACCGGCGCATTGATCGAAGCCAGTGTCAGGCTCGGCGCTTTGGCCAGCGGCAACCCGACGCAGGTCCAGCTCGATTCCCTGCAGATCTACGCCCGTGCCGTGGGTTTGGCCTTCCAGGTGCAGGACGACATTTTGGACGTCGAGAGCGATACCGCGACGCTTGGCAAACGCCAGGGCGCCGATATCGCACGCGACAAGCCGACTTATCCGGCGCTGCTGGGTCTGGAAGAAGCCAAGCATTACGCGCTCGAATTGCGTGATCAGGCCCTCGCTGCGCTACGACCATTCGACGATGGCGCCGAGCCGCTGCGAGCCTTGGCGCGTTATATCGTCGAACGCCGCAACTGAGCGCAGGTCATAGGACTTGACGGGCACAAACAGCACATCGCTGCTGCCCGTTCCCTTCGGCAATCGTTGCCTGTGAACATCGCAATGCTGCACATCGTGCGCAGCCTGCAATGCATCAGGTAAACTGCCGCCTCTTTTACTTATAACGATTCGCCTGATGCCCACGACGTTCAAAGAGATTCCCCGCGAGCGCCCGTCCACGCCTCTGCTCGACAAGGCAGTGACGCCGGACGGCCTGCGCCGGTTAGGTGAAGCAGAGCTTGAAGCCCTGGCCGACGAACTGCGCCTGGAGCTGCTCTATACCGTTGGCCAGACCGGCGGTCACTTCGGCGCAGGCCTTGGTGTCATTGAGCTGACCGTAGCGCTGCACTACGTCTTCGATACCCCCGACGACCGGCTGGTCTGGGACGTCGGTCATCAAGCGTACCCGCACAAAATCCTTACAGGCCGTCGCGAGAATATGTCGACCCTGCGCCAGAAAGGCGGAGTGGCGGCATTCCCGCGTCGCAGCGAGAGTGAGTACGACACCTTCGGCGTCGGCCACTCCAGCACGTCTATCAGTGCAGCGCTGGGCATGGCAGTTGCGTCCCGGTTGCAGGGCAGCGAGCGCAAGTCGATTGCCGTGATCGGCGACGGCGCACTGACTGCCGGCATGGCTTTCGAAGCGCTGAACCACGCGCCCGAAGTCAACGCCGACATGCTGGTGATCCTCAACGACAACGACATGTCTATCTCGCGCAATGTGGGCGGGCTGTCCAATTACCTGGCGAAAATCCTTTCGAGTCGCACGTACAGCAGCATGCGCGAGGGCAGCAAGAAGGTGCTGTCGCGTCTGCCCGGCGCGTGGGAAATCGCTCGTCGTACCGAGGAATACGCCAAAGGCATGTTGGTCCCCGGCACCTTGTTCGAAGAGCTGGGCTGGAACTACATCGGCCCGATCGACGGCCACGACTTGCCGATCCTGATCGCCACGTTGCGCAACATGCGTGATCTGAAAGGCCCGCAATTTCTGCACGTGGTTACCAAAAAGGGTAAAGGCTTCGCGCCGGCCGAGGTGGACCCGATTGGCTATCACGCGATCACCAAACTGGACCCGTTGAACGCTCCGGTTTTGCCTAAAAAAGCCGGCGGGCCCAAGTATTCGGGCGTCTTCGGGCAATGGCTGTGCGACATGGCCGAGGCTGACGAGCGCGTGGTGGGCATCACGCCCGCCATGAAGGAAGGCTCCGATCTGGTTGCGTTCAGTGAGCGGTTCACCGATCGGTATTTCGACGTGGCCATCGCCGAGCAGCACGCCGTTACACTGGCGGCGGGTATGGCCTGCGAGGGCGCCAAGCCGGTCGTTGCGATTTACTCGACCTTCCTGCAGCGCGGCTACGACCAGTTGATCCACGACGTTGCGGTGCAGAACCTGGACGTGCTGTTCGCCATCGACCGAGCAGGCCTCGTCGGGGAAGACGGTCCGACCCATGCCGGCAGTTTCGATCTCTCTTACCTGCGCTGCATCCCCGGCATGCTGATCATGACGCCGAGCGATGAAAACGAGCTGCGCAAAATGCTCACCACCGGCCACCTATTCAAAGGCCCTGCGGCTGTGCGTTATCCGCGCGGTAATGGCCCGAATGCCGTCATCGAAAGCGGACTCGATCCGCTGGAAATCGGCAAGGGCGTGGTTCGCCGCACTGGCAGCAAGATCGCCATTCTGGCATTCGGCGTACAGCTGACCGAGGCAATGCTCGTCGCAGACAAGCTCGATGCGACCGTGGTAGATATGCGTTTCGTCAAACCACTGGACGAGGCACTGGTGATTGAAATGGCCAGCAGCCACGACTTGTTGGTCACTGTGGAAGAGAACGCCATCATGGGCGGCGCGGGTGCGGCAGTCAGCGAGTTTCTGGCTCGGGAAAACATCCTGAAATCAGTGCTGCATCTGGGTCTTCCGGATGCCTACGTCGAACACGCCAAACCGGCGCAGATGCTTGCAGAATGCGGGCTGGATGCTGCCGGTATCGAAGCTTCGATCAATCAACGCCTGCTCAAAATGTAGTATTTGCCGACAAAGCCCACTCCTGACGCAGCGATGCTGGGGCGGGAGTGGGCTTTTTTGCGAAGCGATATACCTGCCGCCACGTCGTAAGCCGATAAGACGCCTTCGCGGGCAAGCGCGCTCCTACTGTTGCTTGTCGCCCCTTATTTCCGGAGACCGGCACCCTTGTAGGAGTGAGCTTGCTCGCGAGGCGGTGTGTCTGGGGTTGCGGTGTTGGCTGATACAACGCCTTCGCGGGCAAGCGCGCTCCTACAGTTGCTCGTCGCCCCTTATTTCAGGAACAACCGCCATTTTGTGGGGGTGAGCTTGCTCGCGAAGCGGCATGTCTGTGGTCGTGGTGGCATAAGATGCGAAGTGTCAGGCCGGGTCAACTTCGCTCTGATGCTCGTTGCCCATCATGTGGCCCAGTTTGCCCGCCTTGGTGGCCAGATAGAGCTTGTTGTGCGGATTGTGGCCGGTATGCAGCGGCACTCGCTCGGCGACGGTGATGCCCATGTCAGTCAGGGCTTTGACCTTGCGCGGGTTGTTGGTCATCAGACGCAGAGACTTTATGCCCAGGTGTTCAAGCATCGGCAGGCAGATGGCGTAATCGCGCTGGTCAGCGGCGAAGCCCAGGCGTTCGTTGGCTTCGACGGTATCAGCGCCACCGTCCTGCAGTTCATAAGCGCGGATCTTGTTCATCAAACCAATACCCCGGCCTTCCTGACGCAAATACAGCAGCACGCCCCTACCTTCTGTGGCAATGGCGCGCAATGCCGCTTCGAGCTGAGAACCGCAGTCGCAACGCTGACTGAACAACGCATCACCGGTCAGGCATTCGGAATGCACACGGCCAAGGACAGGGGCGCCGTCTGCTACATCCCCGAGGGTAAGAACGACATGCTCACGGCCGTTTTCCTGCTCGAGAAAGCCGTTCATCTTGAAAGTGGCAAAAGGCGTAGGCAGCTTGGAAGCCGCGACAAATACGACAGGCACCGTGTGCTCCTGATCAGTATGAGGGCTGGAAATTCGCAACATTGTAACAGCAGGTTCCGGCGGACGCTTAGGCCGAATTACCGACCAATCAGATCAACAAGTTTGATCAGTGGCTCGCACCCGTCCGAGCCTCACCTGCGGACGCATCGAACGGATAGGGATGCTTCCACTTTGCAAATACAGGCCTCAGCTTGCCGCTGCGCACCAGTTCACTCATCCGGGCATCGAACAGATCGCGCAAGGCATGCCCCCGCACCGTATCAGCGAAGCTAAGGTACAAAGGGATGGAAGTCAGGTACGTCAAACGGTAGCGCTGCGGATCGCTGCTTTGAGCAAGAATGAAATCCATCTCCGGCCTGGCATCGATGTACAAGTCGGAGCGACCGTATTCAAGCATCGGCAGGATGTGATCGCGTCGGGCGACTTCGTTGAAGTGCAGCACATTCGGCAGGTAGTGCTGGTATTCGTAGCCGCGCACCCATGCCAGGCGATACTTGGCGAGCGTATTGAGGGAAGGCGCAGGTTTCGATGCCAGACCCAGGCCGTAAATCTCGTCGATGTCGTAATGCCACACCGAGTAAAGCGTACCTTCCACTTCATCCTTGTATGCGGCAATCCAGGCATCGGCTTCGCCCCGCTGTACGAGGCCCACCGCCCGCGTATAGGGCTCGATGCGCTGCTCGACCTTGACGCCGGCCGGCTCAAATATCTCGCGCATCAGTTCCCAGCCCAAGCCGGTGCCGTCGGCTTCGGTGTAGCCAATCCAGTGCTCGCTCACCAGCAGAATATCGGAAGGCTTCTCGTCGGCCGATGCAGGCGTCGCCCCAAATACAGTCGCCGAAGCGGCGAGCATCAGCAGCCCGAGGCTTAACAGAAGACGCGCCACGACACGGTTCATAGGCGGCCTACATCACAGCCCACAGCCAGACCAGCCCCTGCATCGCCAACCAGGCGAAGACGCCGGCTAGAACGTCGTCGAGCATGATGCCGACACCGCCGTGCACGTGTTTGTCGATCCAGTGGATGGGCCAGGGCTTGAGAATGTCGAAAAAGCGGAACACCAGAAAACCCACCAGTAGCCAGACCCAACCCTCGGGCACTAGCCACAAGGTGATCCACATCCCGACCATTTCGTCCCAGACGATGCCTTCGTGGTCGTGAACGCGCAGGTCGTCGGCCACTTTGCCGCATAGCCAGAAGCCGAACAGGATGGTGATGCCGAGGACCAGCCAGTAACCCCAGTCGGGCAGCATTTGCCAGAGCGGAATAAACGGCACAGCGACCATGGAGCCCCAGGTGCCCGGCGCTTTGGGCAGTGTACCGGAGCCGAAACCGAAGGCCAGGAAATGCCACGGATTGGTCCATACGGACGGAGGAACGTTTTCCGCCGGGACCTGATTAGGATGATCTGTCACCGTGTCTCCTGAAAATGTTGATAGCCCCGAGTCAACGGAGTGACGTCTTGCCCGAGTGAATCGATCAGCGCCACACCCTGCCCATCGACCACTCGACCCAGAACGAAGACAGGCCAGCCTGCGGCCTGTAACTCAGCCAGCCATGATGGCGGCAGTGTGAACGCCAGTCTGTAGTCATCGCCCCCACTGAGCCCGGCATTCAACGCCGCGTCATATCCGAAAAAGCTCAGCAGCGCGTCAGACATGGGCACTTTTTCGCGCTCAACGAGCAAGCGTACGCCCGATGCCGTTGCGATATGACCGCAATCGGCGAGCAGCCCGTCGGAGATATCCAGCGCTGCGCTGGCTTTGCCCCGCAGCGCCATTCCCAAACCAAACTGCGGCTGCGGCGACCAGTAACGCGCCAGCAAGGCCTGAGTGGTAGACGCTTCGGTGCTTCGCTGGTTCAACACCAGCGGCAACGCCCCTGCGGCGTCCCCCAGCGGACCTCCCACGCACAGAAGATCGCCTGGCCTGGCGCCGCTTCGGGTCAATGCCTGCCCGACAGGAACAGTGCCGAACACAGTGACAGTAATGCTTAACGGCCCGCGTGTTGTATCGCCACCGATCAGGCGCAAGCCGCAGCTTTGGGCCATTGTGTTCAAACCGCGCGCGAAGGCTTCCAGCCAGTCGGCGGAAACCTGCGGCAGCGTCAGAGCCAGGGTAAATGCGAGGGGGCTGGCGCCCATGGCAGCCAGGTCGCTGGCCGACACGCCGAGTGCGCGCTGGCCAAGCAGGAAGGGATCGCAGACCTCGGGGAAGTGCACCCCCGCGACCAGCGTGTCAGTGGAGATAGCGAGTTGCTCGCCAGTTGCCACCGACAACAGAGCACAGTCATCGCCGATGCCCAAGGCAACGCCCTCGCCTGGCTGCGCACAGGGCGCAGCGGCAAAGTAATTGCGGATCAGCTCGAACTCGCCCATGGCGCAGACGCTCAGGTTCCGGGGAAACCCGGAAACCTTAGCGTTTGTGAGCCTTTACTTCGACTTCACGCAGGCGCGGAGCCAGCTTGTCGAGCACACCGTTGACGAACTTGTGGCCGTCGGTCGAACCGTAGACTTTCGCCAGCTCGATACCTTCGTTGATGACCACGCGGTACGGCACGTCGATGCGCTCCAGCAGCTCCCAGGTCGACAGACGCAATACCGCCAGCTCCACCGGGTCCAGTTCTTCGATGGTCAGATCCAGACACGGCGCCAGCGCCGCGTCGATCTTGTCCAGATTGGCCGGGACGCCGTGCAGAATGTCGTGGAAATAGCTGGCATCGACCGTGGTGAAGTCGTTGTCGACACGAAACTGTGCTTCGATTTCGTTCAGCGCCTGACCCGCCATGTGGCGCTGATACAGCGCCTGGGTCGCCATCTGCCGAGCTGCACGACGCTTCTCGCTTTTAGAGGGCTTGCCAGCGTCTGCCGCACGGGGATCGCGTGGGTTGAACTGATCGCTTTCGTCGTTAATCACTTGGCCTCCAACTGCGCCAACAGGCTGACCATCTCAATAGCGGAAAGGGCTGCTTCAGCGCCTTTGTTGCCCGCCTTGGTGCCGGAGCGCTCGATCGCCTGCTCAATGGAGTCGACCGTCAGCACGCCGAAAGCAACAGGCACGCCGAACTCCATGGACACTTGGGACAGGCCCTTGGTGCATTCGCCAGCGACGTATTCGAAGTGCGGGGTGCCGCCACGAATGACGGCGCCAAGCGCGATAATGGCGGCGAATTCGCTTCGTTGAGCGACCTTCTGCACAACCAGCGGGATTTCGAACGCGCCCGGTGCGCGGATGATAGTGATGTCGCTCTCGCTCACGCCATGGCGAACCAGGGCATCAACGGCACCGCTCACCAGGCTTTCGACGACGAAGCTGTTGAAGCGGCCAACCACCAGGGCATAGCGGCCTTGGGGGGCGATGAAGGTACCTTCGATGGTCTTCAGGGTCATTCGGCTGAGTCTCGTGTTCTCGTATTAAAGAGCATGAAAGCGCGCATCAGTGCGCGCTCTCAGGGATTTTAGGCCACGAATCGGGGGACCGCAGGGGCAAGAACCACCCACAGCTGAGCGCTGTCGGGGCCTGTCGCCTGCCGGTCTTTATTCGGAGGGCACGTATTCTACAACTTCCAGATCGAAACCGGATATCGCATTGAACTTCATTGGTGAACTCATCAGGCGCATTTTACGCACGCCGAGGTCACGAAGGATCTGCGAACCGGCCCCGACCGTGCTGTAAGTGGTCGGCGTCTTGATGGGCGTGCCGCCCGCAGTCTCACGCACATGGGCCAGCACTGTGTCGCCGTCGAGGGGATGCCCCAGCAACAGCACCACGCCGCTTCCAGCCTCGGCCACGGTGGTCATGGCTGCGCGCAGGCTCCAGCGGCCGGGCTGCTTGACCATCAACAGGTCGCGCAGCGGGTCCATGTTATGGACGCGAACCAGCGTGGCTTCTTCTGCGCAAATTCTGCCCAGCGTCAGCGCCAGATGCACGTCGCCTTCAACGGAATCACGGTAGGTCACCAGATTGAACTGGCCCAATTCGCTGTCGAGCGGCTGCTCGGCAATCCGCTGAACGGTACGCTCGTGGATCATCCGGTAATGAATGAGGTCGGCGATGGTGCCGATCTTGATGTTGTGCTCGGCGGCGAAGGCTTCCAGCTCCGTGCGGCGGGACATGGTGCCATCGTCATTCATGACTTCGCAGATCACGCCCGTGGGTTCGAAACCGGCCATGCGCGCCAGGTCACAGGCCGCTTCGGTGTGACCGGCGCGGGACAGTGTGCCGCCCGCCTGCGCCATCAGCGGGAAGATGTGCCCCGGGCTGACGATGTCTTCGGCTCTGGCGCCTTTCGCCGCAGCGGCCTGCACGGTGCGCGCGCGGTCGGCGGCGGAAATACCGGTGGTCACGCCCTCGGCGGCTTCGATGGACACTGTGAACTTGGTGCCGAAGCCGGAGCCATTACGCGGCGCCATGAGCGGCAATTTCAGAGTCTCGCAGCGCTCACGGGTCATTGGCATGCAGATCAGGCCGCGCGCGTAACGGGCCATGAAGTTGATGTGCTCGGCCTTGACGCACTCGGAGGCCATGATGAGATCGCCTTCGTTTTCGCGGTCTTCGTCATCCATGAGGATGACCATCTTGCCTTGGCGAATGTCTTCAACCAGTTCTTCGATGCTGTTGAGCGCCACGCGGCACCCCCTTCAATTCAGGATTTGAGGTAGCCGTTGGAGGCCAGAAAGCTTTCAGTGATGCCGCCGCCCTGAGCTGGCGTCGGATCGGCGGCCTTGTCACCGAGCAGCAGACGCTCGAGGTAACGTGCCAGCAGGTCGACTTCCAGGTTGATCTTCCGGCCCGGGCGGTAGTCGCCCATGATGGTTTCGGCCAGCGTGTGCGGGACGATGGTCAGCTCGAACTCGGCGCCATTGACCGCGTTTACGGTCAGGCTGGTGCCGTCGATGGTAATCGAGCCCTTGTGCGAAATGTACTTGGCCAGTTCGCGGGGGGCGCGCATGCGGAACTGGATCGCACGGGCGTTCTCTTCCCGCGACAACACTTCGCCGACACCATCAACGTGACCACTGACCAGGTGCCCACCCAGGCGGGTGGTCGGCGTCAGGGCCTTTTCGAGATTGACGCGGCTGCCGGTTTTGAGATCGACAAAGGCGGTGACGTTCAGCGTCTCGCGGCTGACATCCGCCCAGAAGCCGTCGCCAGGCAGGTCAACGGCAGTCAGGCAGACGCCGTTGACCGCGATGCTGTCGCCCAGTTTGACGTCGGAAAGGTCGAGCTTGCCGGTCTCTACGTAAACGCGGACATCGCCGCCTTTCGGAGTAATGGCGCGGATGCTGCCGATGGATTCAATGATGCCGGTAAACATGGGTGCTCCTGGAAAACAGGGCCAGCGCAGGGCGCGAAAGCCGAAATTATACGCCGGGGTGCGGCGCGGGTATCGCAATGACTCGCCAGTCATCACCCACGGCGCGCATTTCGATGATCTTGAGTTCGAGCGCCTCGCTCATCTGCGCGAGCGGCAGGTCCAGCAACGGCCGCGCCGAGGAGCCCATGAACTTGCCCGCCACAAAGAGCTGGAATTCATCCACCAGGCCCAGCCGGGTAAAAGCGCCAGCCAGTTTGGGCCCGGCCTCGACCAGCACATCATTGACGCCACGTGCGGCCAGTTCGGTCAGCAGTTTGCGCAAATCGACGTGACCGCCGCTGCTGGCCAGTGCCAGCATTTCATGGCCTTCGTCGTGATAGCGACCGCGCGCCGAGGCTGCTGCGCAGGTTGCCACCAGTGCACTGCCCGCTTTGAAGAACGGTCCGTCAAGTGGCACGCGCAAGCGACCGTCGATGAGCACGCGCAGCGGCGGCCGGGTCGAGGCTAGTGCGGTCAGCTCAGCGTTGAGGCCCAGTTCATCCGGGCGAACGGTGAGCCGGGCGTTGTCGGCCAGCACGGTGTCGGCGCCGGTCAGCACCACGCTCGATTGCGCGCGCAGGCGCTGCACAGCCGAGCGAGCCTGGGGGCCGGTGATCCACTGACTTTCGCCGCTGGCCATCGCCGTCCTTCCGTCCAGGCTCATCGCCAGCTTGACCCGCACATACGGCAGGCCGTGTTCCATGCGCTTGAGAAAGCCCTTGTTCAGCGCTCGCGCCTCGCCTTCGAGTACGCCGCTCTGCACCGCAATGCCAGCGTTCATCAGTCGCAACAGGCCGCGACCGGCGACATCGGGATTGGGGTCTTGCATGGCCGCGACCACACGCGCTACGCCTGCATTGACCAACGCATCGGCGCACGGCGGCGTGCGCCCGTGATGACTACAGGGTTCGAGGGTGACATAAGCGGTACCGTCTTTGGCCTTGTCGCCCGCCTGACGCAACGCGTGCACCTCGGCGTGGGGCTCACCGGCGCGCACGTGCCAGCCTTCGCCGACAATCGCGCCGTCCTTGACGATCACGCAGCCCACACGCGGATTGGGATGGGTCGAGTAGACGCCCTTGCGCGCCAGCTCCAGCGCCCGCGCCATATAGGCAGCGTCCAGCACGCTTTGCTCTGTGGAGGTCATGCTCACTCTTTAGCCGGCTCGCGTGCCAGTCGGTCGATTTCTTCGCGGAATTCGTTGAGATCCTGAAACCGCCGGTAAACAGAAGCAAAGCGGATGTAAGCCACTTCGTCGAGTTTCTGCAGTTCGCCCATGACCAGCTCACCGACGATCAGCGATTTCACTTCGCGTTCGCCGGTCGCTCGCAGCTTGCTTTTGATGTGGGCCAGAGCAGCTTCCAGACGCTCGACACTGACCGGGCGTTTTTCCAGTGCGCGCTGCATGCCCGCGCGCAGCTTCTCTTCGTCGAAGGGCTGGCGACTGCCGTCCTGCTTGATTAACCGGGGCAAAACCAGCTCAGCGGTTTCGAACGTGGTGAAGCGTTCACCGCAGGCGACGCATTCACGGCGGCGGCGAACCTGGTCGCCTTCGGCAACGAGGCGCGAGTCAATGACTTTGGTGTCGTTGGCACCGCAAAAGGGACAGTGCATGGTGGCAGGCAACAAAAAAAGGGAGGGCCATGGTAGCGCATCTCGCCGGCAAGACAAGTCTCGGGGTTTGAGGTATATAGACGCGCATCCGATGCGGTGAAACCCGCCACACTCGGCGATACTGCGCGTTGCCGTGCATACCTCGCCCGCATTCTGCTTTTGTCTGGAGCTGTTCATGACGCTACGTACGCTTGCTGTAATCAGCCTTATGGGCCTGCTCGCCGCCTGCAGCACGGCCGAGGCGCCAAAACCTGCAACACCTGCCAAACCGGCGCCCAACGCTATTAAATTGCCGGACGGCCCAGGCCCGTTGCAGCCCTTCCAGCGCGAATTAAGCGGTCAGTTGCTGGGCGTGCCGGCGGGCGCCGAAGTCGAGCTGGCCTTGCTGGTGATCGATGACCGCAATCGCCCGCAAAAACTGCTGAGCAGTACCAAGCTGATGGGTAACAACCAGTCGCTGCCGTTCCAGCTGCGCTTCAATCCGGAAGCATTCCCGGTGGGTGCCCGTGTTGAGCTGCGTGGCCGCGCCAGCCAATCAGGGCAGTTGATTCTGCACCTGCCTTCGGTCCTGATCGCTCAACCCACCACACAGGCGCTGGGCCAGCTGCAATTCGCTCCTGCGCCGTGACCGCCCCGCATCAATTACAAGCCGCACTGAGCGAGCTGCTGGGCGACGCGCAACTGGTCGCCGAGCCGCTGCCCGGCACGGACCTGAGGTTATGGCTGATCGACGCGAACAATATGGACCGTGCCTTCAGCCCCGAGGAAACCCGGCGCATTCTCGAAGACCCGCCCTATTGGAGTTTCTGTTGGGCGAGCGGCCTGGCACTGGCGCGGTTCCTCGCCGAGCAGCCGCAGTGGGTTAAAGGCAAACGAATTCTGGATTTCGGCGCGGGTTCCGGTGTTGCAGGCATTGCGGCGATGAAAGCCGGCGCCCTTGAAGTGGTCGCCTGTGATCTTGATCCCGTGGCCATTCAGGCCTGCCGGGCCAATGCTGAGCTGAATGGCGTGACCCTGCAGTATTCGAACGACTTCTTTGCCGAGGAAGACCGCTTTGATCTGATCCTGGTCGCCGACGTGCTATACGACCGCGCCAATCTGCCTTTGCTGGATCAGTTTCTCAGTCGTGGGAAACAGGCGTTGGTGGCCGACTCCCGCGTTCGGGATTTTCAGCATCCTCTGTATAGACGCCTGGGCATTCTTGAAGCGCTGACGCTGCCGGATCTGGCAGAGCCTTGGGAGTTTCGCAAGGTGAGCCTTTATCACGCGCAGCGGCCCCTTATCGAATAAGCCGGTTCTACGACGACTTCGTCGCCGATCGCGGGCAAGCGCGCTCCTGCATTTGAGGCAGGGCATCAAGCCTGCTTTCGACATTCCCCCCAGCCCTTTATAGTTCGCGCCATCAAGCCTTTTTTTCGAGACTAGCGATGAGCCAGGACACGCCGTACATCTTCGATGCGACCACTGCCACTTTCGATCAGATGGTCATCGAGAATTCGTTTCACAAACCCGTGCTGGTGGATTTCTGGGCCGAGTGGTGCGCGCCATGCAAGGTGCTGATGCCGCTGCTGCAACAGATCGCCGAGAGTTATCAGGGCGAATTATTGCTGGCCAAGGTCGACTGCGACGCCGAGCAGGACATCGTTGCGCGCTTTGGCATTCGCAGCCTGCCGACCGTCGTGCTGTTCAAGGACGGGCAGCCGGTCGATGGTTTCGCCGGCGCCCAACCTGAATCACAAATTCGGGCGCTGCTCGAGCCTCATGTGCAGATGCCGCCTCCCGCCGCAGCCGATCCTCTGGAAACGGCTCAAGCGATGTTTGCCGAAAGCCATTTTGCGGAAGCCGAAGCCGTACTGCAGACGATTCTTGCCGAGGACAACACCAACGCGGCCGCGCTGATTCTGTACGCGCGCTGCCTGGCCGAGCGTGGCGAGCTCACGGAAGCGCGCACCGTGCTCGACGCGGTCAAGGGTGATGATCACAAGGCTGCGCTGGCCGGCGCGAAGGCTCAGTTGACCTTCCTGGCTGAAGCCGCAGCGCTGCCTGACGTCGCGGACCTTAAATCGCGTCTGGCGCAGAACCCGCAGGACGACGAAGCCGCCCACCAGTTAGCGATACAGCAACTGTCCCGTCAGCAATACGAAGCGGCGCTGGAAGGGTTGCTCAAGCTGTTCATCCGCAACCGCAGCTACAACGAAGGCCAGCCGCACAAGACGCTGCTGCAGGTGTTTGACCTGCTGGGCAACGACCATCCGCTGGTGACCACCTATCGCCGCCGGTTGTTTGCGGCGCTCTACTGACAGCGTCAAACCCTGTGGGTGACAGCTTGCTCGCGAAGGCCGTGTGTCAGGCTCGAACATGTTTTGGGACTACCGCCTTCGCGAGCAAGCTCGCCCCCACATGGCCAGGTTGTCGATCGGTAGAGGCGTGACGAGGCAGAGCCATGTCACTCGATCCAGTGGTAGACCGGCGTGTCGCCCTGGCTCTCAACCTTCACGCTGGCGCTGTGGCGCATGCGTACCATCAGGCGCTTGCCCGCAGCGGTGCTGCCAGACAAACCTTCGAGCTGACCGAGCAAGTCAGGCCCGGTCATCTGGCCCGCTTTGCGCAGCAGTTCCTGAGCGATGTCCCAAATGGCGTCGTTTCGGCTGGCGGCAGGCTTGGCAGAGATGTCACCTTGCGGCACAGGGTCCTGCACTTGAATACCCAAGTGGCTTCCCAACCGGGCCCAGTCGGACTCATCCATTTCCACAGTCAGGTCCACCGGCAGGTCGCCAACGGTTCCACGGATTCGCAGCATGAGGTGTGTCCTCTGATAGAGCGGACCGGCATGGTCCCACAGGATGTGAGGAGCCGCACGCGATCCCGCCACCACGAATCTCCGTTGTAGGGGCGCGCTTGCCCCCGATTGCTCCTGTTCGTACGACGTAATTGCTTCAGGCGTACCGAGATCGCAAGCAAGCACGCGCCTGCAAAAGGCTGGGGAAAACTCGGCGCAAGAAGCTGCACGGAAAAAGTTAAGAAACCTCGCAATACATTGTTATAAGATCACATAACAAATTTCAGACCTATCTCCGGAGCCCTTCCCATGCGTCGTTTGCTACTCGCCCTGCCCTTTGCCTTGCTGCCCCTCGCCATCGCCCACGCCGCGGACGAACATGACCACGATCATGAGCACGGCAGCCTTGGCGCACATGTGCATGGCGTCGCGCGGCTGGACATGGCGCTGGACGGCCGGACACTGGAGCTGGAACTGGACACGCCAGCGATGAACATCGTCGGTTTTGAACATGCGGCAACGACTGACGCGGACAAAATGACCCTGGCGCTGGCCAAGGAAACCCTGCTCAAGCCCCATGCCCTGTTCAGCATCCCCGAAGCGGCTGGATGCACCGTCACCAAACAGCGTGTTGAAAGCACGTTGTTCGGCGACAAGGACGACGATGACCATGACCATGACCACGCCGATGGCGACGCTGCCGAACACGAGCACAGCGAAATTCACGGCCACTATCAGTTCACCTGCAGCGTGCCGACGGTTATCAACAAGCTTGACCTGACGCAGCTGTTCAAGAGTTTCCCCGCCACCCAGACCATTCAAGTACAACTGGTGACACCAAAACGGCAGATGGGCGCCGAAGTGCGTCCGAGCAATCCGGTGGTCAAATTCTAACCAGCCCGGCTTATTCGGCGGCCGGGCCTCCCGGCCGATCACTTTTCAGACGCACGTGTGGTCATGACTCAAGCTCTTATTGAATTGTCCGAACTCGGTTTCAGTTGGCCGGGGCATCCGCAACTGCTGGACATCCCAACTTTTCGTCTGGAGGCCGGCGAAACGTTATTCCTCAAAGGCCCAAGTGGCAGCGGCAAAACCACGCTGCTGGGATTGTTGGGCGGTGTGCAACGCCCCAGCCGTGGCAGCGTTCGTTTACTAGGCGAGGAACTGACCCAGCTGGCGGCCGGCGCTCGCGATCGCTTTCGCGTCGATCACACCGGTTACATCTTCCAGCAGTTCAATTTGCTGCCGTTCCTGTCGGTGCGCGAGAACGTTGAGCTGCCCTGCCGTTTTTCCAGGTTGCGCACGCAACGGGCGACGCAGCGCCATGGCAGCGTGGATAAGGCCGCTGAGACGTTGCTCGCTCATTTGGGTTTGAAGGACGCGGGCCTGCTCAACCGACGCGCCGACTCGCTGTCCATCGGCCAGCAGCAACGCGTCGCCGCTGCCCGCGCCCTGATCGGCCAGCCGGAACTGGTCATCGCCGACGAACCGACATCGGCGCTGGATGCTGACACTCGCGAAGCGTTCATCCAGCTGCTGTTCGCCGAATGCCGCGACGCCGGCGCCAGCCTGTTATTTGTCAGCCATGATCAAAGCCTGGCACCGCTGTTCGACCGTCACCTGTCACTGGCCGACCTTAATCGCGCCGCCGTCGCTGCAGAGGTTTGAGATGTATCTTCTTCGCCTGGCGCTCGCCAGTCTCGCCAACCGCCGCTTCACCGCGTTCCTGACCGCCTTCGCCATCGCCCTGTCTGTCTGCCTGCTGCTGGCGGTCGAACGCGTGCGCACCGAAGCCCGTGCCAGCTTTGCCAGCACCATCAGCGGGACCGACCTGATCGTGGGTGCGCGCTCCGGCTCGGTCAATTTGCTGCTGTACTCGGTGTTCCGCATCGGCAACGCCACCAACAACATTCGCTGGGACAGCTTCGAGCACTTCGCCAACAGCAAGCAGGTGAAATGGGCCATCCCGATCTCGCTCGGTGACAGCCATCGTGGTTATCGGGTCATGGGCACCAACGAATCGTATTTCGAGCACTACCAGTACGGCCGGCAGCAGCATCTGGAGCTGGCGGACGGCCGAGCGTTCGCCACCGACCCGTTCGAAGTCGTGCTGGGCGCCGAGGTGGCTGACGCGCTGCATTACAAACTGGGGGACAAGCTGGTGCTGGCCCACGGCGTTGCGACGGTGAGCCTGGTCAAGCACGACGACAAACCCTTCACCGTTGTGGGCATTTTGAAACGCACCGGCACCCCGGTTGATCGCACGCTGCACATCAGCCTGGGCGGCATGGAGGCCATTCACATCGACTGGCATAACGGCGTGCCCGCGCAAGGGGCCGGGCGTATCAGCGCCGATCAGGCGCGCAATATGGACCTCACGCCCACCGCCATCACCGCGTTCATGCTCGGGCTGAACAGCAAGATTGCGACGTTCGCGGTGCAGCGCGATATCAATGAATTTCGCGGCGAGCCCATGCTGGCGATTTTGCCAGGCGTCGCATTGCAGGAGCTGTGGAGCCTGATGGGCACGGCCGAAAAAGCCCTGTTCGTGATCTCCTTGTTCGTCGTGCTCACCGGATTGATCGGCATGCTAACGGCGATTCTGACCAGCTTGAACGAGCGGCGCCGGGAGATGGCCATTCTGCGCTCGGTAGGCGCGCGGCCTTGGCATATTGCCAGCCTGTTGGTGCTGGAAGCGTTTGCGCTGGCGCTGGCGGGCTCGGTCTGCGGGCTGGCGCTGCTTTACATCGGCATCGCGTCCGCGCAGGGTTATGTCCAGGCGAACTACGGACTGTATTTGCCGTTGTCACTGCCCAGCGCGTACGAGTGGACGTTGCTGGCGGGTATTCTGTGCGCCGCGTTGTTGATGGGGACCGTCCCGGCATGGCGTGCCTACCGTCAGTCGCTGGCGGACGGGTTGTCGATTCGTTTATGAGGGCGTGGTAATGCGAGTGGGTTGGATGCTGCTGTTGATGCTCGTCGCAGCGCCGCTGTGGGCACAGGATCTGCGCGTGCTGACCTGGCAGGAAATGATCCCGCCCGACGCCCCGCCGGTGAAGCTGATCACGGCACCCATTCATAATTTGTCGAGCATGGCGGACACGTTGTCAGTCGAATCGGCGCCCGCCGCGCATCAACTCGCACCCCATGCGCCGGTGGTCAAATCGCTGGACGGCCTACAGGTGCGGCTGCCGGGGTACATCGTGCCGCTGGAAGTCAGCGAAGAAGGCCGGGTGACGGAGTTTTTGCTTGTGCCGTATTTCGGCGCATGCATTCACGTCCCACCGCCGCCGCCGAACCAGATCGTTCACGTGACCAGCGAACTGGGAGTCAAGGTGGATGAGCTCTATCAGCCGTACTGGATCGAAGGCCCGATGCAAGTCAAGGCGTCCACCAGCGAACTGGCTGATGCGGGGTATCAGATGGAGGCGGACAAGATTCTGGTGTACGAAATGCCGGATGAGCAGTGAGCACTGATCCCATACACCGATGAGCTCGATTGGACGCGGAACTGCAGGATCCGGCTTGCTGGCGCACCCGGCAGGTCGGCCGATGCTGCAGCGTCTGAGCTGATGCGTTCGCCAGCAAGCCGGCTCCTACAGTGAATCGCTGTTCATCGCTAATTCCAAGGGCCTGCCGTATAGGACCAGTGCATCACTCAAGCCCCCACAGCCCGACGCCAATACCGCTAAATTAATCGCCTTTTCATTGAGCCAGGTCAAAAACCGCGATTTAGACGCTTCGTAACATATGGCATCCCTTTTTTATGCCCTTACGGAGCCCCCCATGCACAAGTACCTGCTCAGCGCGCCCCTGCTTGCGCTTGCACTCGGTATCCCCCTCGCCGCTCACGCCCACCAGGCCGGTGATTTCATTATCCGCGCAGGTGCAGCGACGACGGCGCCCAACGAACAAAGTGGAAACCTCAAGCTTGATGGGGCCAAAGTGCCTGGCACCAAAGCGACCCTCGACAGCGACACCCAGCTCGGTCTGGCTTTCGCGTACATGCTGAGCGACCACGTCGGCGTCGAGCTGCTGGCGGCAACCCCGTTCCAGCACACCGTCGCGGTCAAAGGCCTGGGCCCGGGTCTGGATGGCAAGCTGGCTGACGTGAAGCAGCTGCCGCCGACGCTGTCGTTGCAGTACTACCCCATGGACGCGACGTCGAAATTCCAGCCATACGCCGGTGTCGGCGTGAACTACACCTGGTTCTATGATGAAAACCTGAGCAGCGAACGCAAAGGCCAGGGCATGAATAACCTGCACATCAAGAACTCGTGGGGCTGGGCTGGCCAAGTCGGCGCGGACTACATGCTGACCGACAAGATCATGCTTAACGCGGCGGTCTGGTACGTGGACATCGACACGCAAGCCACGCTCGACGGCCCTTCGGCGCTGAGCGTTGGCCGGACTAAGGTGAACGTGGACGTCGATCCATGGGTGTACATGGTGGGCGTAGGTTACAAGTTCTGAGCGATTGCGCTCGTGCGGTCAGGCATGAAAAAGGCACCTCATCGGTGCCTTTCTTTGTTGCGCAGTATCAGCGGCCCAGAAGACGCGCCAGCCCGACTTTCAGCGGTGTCGGCTCAGGCACGTCAAAGCGCGCAAGCAGCCGCTGGTTGCTGGCGCGCGAATGCTTGATGTCACCCGAGCGCGCCGGCAGATAGCTGACTGTGGGCAGATTACCCACCACGTCAGCGAGGGCTGCCAGCAGTTGGTTCAGCGAGGTCGTCGCGTTCAAGCCAACGTTCACCGCTCCCTCCTCCACCACTGGTTTCTCGATGCCTTGCACCACCAGATCAACCAGGTCCTGGACATAGAAGAAGTCGCGCGTCTGCTCGCCGTCGCCAAACACCGCAATCGGCAGGCCCTTCACGGCGCGCTCCGCGAAGATACTGATCACCCCTGAATAGGGCGAAGAAGGATCCTGGCGCGGGCCGAAGATGTTGAAGAAGCGGAACACGACGGGCTCGAAACCGTGCTGGCGGCGATAGAAATCCAGGTACTGCTCACCGGCCAGTTTGTCTGAGGCGTAAGGGGTCAGCGGCGCCTTCGGAGTGTCCTCGGTAATCGCCTCGCCTTCACCGTTATTGCCGTAAACGGCCGCGCTGGACGCGAAGACCACCCGTTTGATGCCCGCCTGCCGCATCGCCTCGCAGACATTCAGCGTGCCGATGAAGTTGCTTTGGTGGGTCTTCACCGGGTCATCGACCGAAGCCTGCACCGACGCCACCGCAGCCAGGTGCGCAACGGCCTGGCAGCCCACCGCCGCACGGGCCACCAGCTCAGCGTCAGCCACATCGCCTTCGATCAGCTCCACACGCGGGTTGTCCAGCGGCAGGTTGCTGCGTTTGCCCGTGGACAGGTCGTCGAGAATGCGTACGGCATAGCCCTTGGCGAGCAGCGCGTCGGTCAGGTGCGAACCGATGAAACCGGCGCCGCCGGTGATCAGGACAGGGGCGTCAGACATGGCGGTAATAGCGGTCCAGTAAGTTGGGCAGGCCTGCGCGCCAGGCGCGTGGCTTGATACCGAAAGTGTGGAGGATTTTCTTGCAGGCCAGTACGGCGTTTTGCGGTTCTTCGCTGGCGTCCGGGCGCGCAGCATGGGCCTGCGCAGTGGGTGTTTCAATCGCCAACGTGCGCGTCAACCGGGCTTCGGTCAACACCGCCTGACCGAATGCCAACGGCGTGGTCGCTTCATGTCCCGCGTAATGATAAGTGCCCCACAACGGCGCCGCGCAATCCAGTTGCTTGAGCACCGAAATGATCACCCTGGCGGCATCATCGACCGGCGTCGGATTACCACGACGGTCATCTGCCAGCAGCAGCTCACCGGGCGTTTCGGCGCGAGTCAGAAAGCGTCCCAGAACACCCTCGGCGCTGTCGTCCAGCAGCCAGCCGAAGCGCAGCAGCACGTGCTGCGGACAGGTCGCGCGCACGCTCTGCTCGATGCGCCACAAGGCCTGGCCGCGAGAGCCCAGCGGTACGGGTTCATCTTTTTCGCTGTAGGCCGTGGCCCGCGAACCGTCGAAAACCCGGTAACTGGAGGGTTGAACGAGAACGATATTGTGGTGCTGGCACAGCTCGGCCAGACGCTCGACGGAGCGTTCCTGATTGTCCAGCCTGTCGGCGCTCACCCGCTCCGCCTGGAACCAGTCGAAGTAGTAGGCGAGATTGATCAGGGCATCCGGGCGGGTGTCATCGAGCAGTTGCGTCAGGCTTGCCGCATCCCAACCGTCTTGCGGTGGACGCGGTGCGAGGAAACCAATGTCCTCCTCGGCACCCAGACGAATCAACGCCTGCCCAAGGGCATTCCCGCCGCCCAACAGCATAAGGCGCATTCGCATAGAGTCAGCAGGCTCAGTCTTCAGATCGATTAAAAATAGGTGAAAAACGTCCGCAAACATAACACGTCAACGGGCAAGTCCCAACTGCCCCGGGCCAGCGCGCCTGCACTTGGGCTCTGATGACGTGCCCGATCACTGGCCCTTGCATCTGTGCGCATGCGCCCGCATTAATTGGGCATGAACCTTCCGCAAACGCCCGACCCCTTGCTCGACGCCTTCCATCCGGCGGTCAGCGCGTGGTTTCGCTCTACATTTCCGGCCATCACGGCTGCACAGGCCCAGGCGTGGCCGTTGATCAAACGGCGCCAATCGACGTTGATCGCCGCCCCCACCGGTTCCGGCAAAACCCTCACGGCGTTTCTCGCGGTTATCGATGACCTGGTGCATCAAGGCCTGGAAAATGGCGGCGAGCTGCCGGACGAGACGTTCGTGGTGTATGTCTCGCCCCTTAAGGCGTTGTCCAATGACATTCAGATCAATCTGCAAAATCCGTTGGCCGGCATCACTGATCAGTTGGAGCAACAAGGCCTGCCCGGGCTGCGCATCAGCACCGCCGTGCGCACCGGGGACACGCCGCAGAAAGAACGCACGGCCATGCGCAAGACCGCGCCGAACATTTTGGTCACGACGCCGGAATCGCTTTATGTGCTGCTGGGCTCCGACTCCGGCCGGCGTATGCTGGCGAGCGCACAGACCGTCATCGTCGATGAGATTCACGCCATCGCGGCCGGCAAGCGCGGCAGTCATCTTGCCCTGACGCTGGAGCGACTGCAGGCGCTGTGCAAAAAGCCGCTGCTGCGCATCGGGCTGTCTGCGACGCAAAAGCCCATCGAGCGGGTGTCGCGTTTTCTGGTGGGCAGCGACCCGGTCACCCGCCCGTGCGCCATCGTCGACATTGGCCATGCGCGGCCACGGGACCTGGCTATCGAAGTGCCGCCGGTTGCCTTGAGCGCGGTCATGTCCAGCGACGTCTGGCAGCTGGTTTACGACCGGCTGGCGACACTCGCGCGAGAACACCGCACCACGCTTGTGTTTGTAAACACACGGCGCCTGGCCGAACGCATGGCTCGGCATCTGAGCGAGCGCCTGGGCAAGGATGCGGTCGCCGCGCACCACGGCAGCATGGCCAAGGAGCAACGGCTGGATGCCGAGCAGCGCCTCAAACGCGGCGACCTCCAGGTGCTGATCGCTACAGCGTCGCTGGAATTGGGCATTGATATCGGCGACGTCGATCTGGTGTGCCAGATCAGCTCGCCCCGCTCCATCGCGGCTTTTTTGCAGCGTGTCGGTCGCTCCGGCCACCACGTTGGCGGGACACCCAAAGGTCGACTGTTCGCTGTTTCGCGCGACGATCTGATTGAATGTGCAGCGCTTCTGGATTGTGTGCGTCGTGGCGAGCTCGACACGTTGGTCATCCCCAAGGCGCCGCTGGATGTGCTGGCGCAGCAGATCATCGCCGAGGTCAGCTGTCAGGAGTGGCAGGAAGATGAATTGCTAAGCCTGTTCCGCAAGGCTTCTCCCTACGCCGATGTCGACGAGGACCATTATCAGGCGCTATTGAGCATGCTCGCCGAGGGCTATACCGGTCGCCAGGGCGTACGCGCGGCTTATCTGCATCGTGACGCGGTGACACGCACCTTGCGCGGCCGACGCGGCAGCAAACTCACAGCCGTCACCAGTGGCGGCACGATCCCGGACAACGCCGATTACAGCGTGGTCCTCGAACCCAAGGCGCTGAACATCGGCACGGTCAACGAAGACTTTGCCGTGGAAAGCGCAGCGGGCGATATCTTCCAGCTAGGCAATACTTCCTACCGGATCCTGCGGGTGGAGTCCGGCCGCGTCCGCGTCGAGGACGCCCATGGTATGCCGCCAAACATTCCGTTCTGGATGGGCGAGGCGCCAGGGCGCAGCGACGAGTTGTCTTTCGCCGTTGCACGGTTGCAGGCCGATATCGATCAACAGCTCAGCGCCCACCCCGGCGACCTGCAGCCCTGCACCGACTGGCTGATGAACTCGCTGGGCCTGGACCTCCCCAGCGCTGAGCAGATCGTCGAATACCTGGCCCGCGCGCATTCGGCTCTGGGAGCGTTGCCGTCTCAGGACACGCTGGTCATGGAGCGTTTTTTTGATCAGTCCGGCGGCACCCAATTGGTGATTCACTCGCCGTTTGGCAGCCGGGTCAATCGGGCGTGGGGGCTGGCGTTGCGCAAGCGCTTCTGCCGCACCTTCAACTTCGAGCTACAGGCCGCCGCCAGCGAAGACGCCATCGTGCTCTCATTGTCCACGGTCCACAGCTTCACGCTTGATGAGGTTTGGCGTTATCTCACTTCCAGCACCGCTGAGCACTTGCTGATTCAAGCCGTACTGGATGCGCCGCTTTTTGGTGTGCGCTGGCGCTGGAACGCCGGGGTGGCATTGGCCCTGCCGCGCTACGCCGGCGGGCGAAAGGTGGCGCCTCAGTTGCAGCGAATCAAGAGCGACGACCTGATCGCTACGCTGTTCCCGGATCAGATCGCCTGCCTGGAAAATCTGGTGGGCGAGCGCGAAGTGCCAGAGCACCCGCTCATTGAGCAGACCCTGGACGATTGCCTGCACGAGGCCATGGATGCCGAGGGCTGGCTGACATTGCTGCGACGCATGGAGAACGGCGAGGTGCGTCTGGTCAGCCGTGACCTGCCGGCACCCTCCCCGCTGGCTGCCGAAATACTCAACGCCAAGCCATACGCGTTTTTGGACAACGCACCATTGGAAGAGCGTCGCACCCAGGCGGTGCTCAATCGACGCTGGACCGACCCGGAATCCTCCGACGACCTCGGTGCGCTGGACGCCGACGCGATCAAAGCGGTAGCGGAAGAAGCCTGGCCGCAGCCGCAAAACGTCGACGAGATGCATGAGGCGCTGATGACGCTGGGGTGCATTACGGGCGTTGAAGCACGCGAGCACGGCGACTGGATGAAATGGCTGGAAAGCCTTGCCCGCTCAGGACGCGCCACGCGCTTGCAGATCACGCCCGATCAGGCCCTGTGGATCCCGCTCGAGCGCCTGAGCTGTCTGCAAGCGGTCTATCCTGCCGCCGAAATGCACCCGCCGCTGGCGGTGTTGCCCGGGTTCGATGAAGCCTGGAATGAGGAGGAAGCGCGCTTGGAATTGGTACGCGCGCGGCTCGGCGGATTCGGCCCACTCACCGTTAAGGCGATTGCCGAGCCGCTGGCGCTGACTTCCAGCGAGGTGGAACAGGCACTGGCGCGGCTGGAGAACGAGGGGTACGTGCTGCGCGGCCAGTTCAACCCTGACGCCCGCGCGGAAGAATGGTGTGAGCGGCATCTGCTTTCGCGTATCCACCGTTACACGGTCAAGCGTCTGCGCCGGGAAATCGAACCGGTGTCGCTGCAGGATTTCACCCGGTTTCTGTTTGACTGGCAGCACCTTTCGGCCTCTACCCAGAGCCAGGGCAAAGCGGCGCTCCCGGAGGTCGTTGCCCAGCTTGAGGGTTTTCCATCTGCGGCCGGCGCGTGGGACAGTGAGCTGCTTCCCGCACGCTTGAAGGACTATTCATCGATCTGGCTGGACGACCTGTGTCGGTCCGGCAAGGTGGTATGGATGCGTCTGACCAGCCGAAGCAAGGTGGGGAGTGCCGCGCTGCGCAGTACGCCGATTGTGCTTCTGCCGCGCTCGCAGGTTCGTTTGTGGACCGAATTGACAGAGCAGCCGGCGCCGACCGAGTTGTCACTGCGGGCTCAACGGGTTCATGAAGTGCTGTCGAGTCAAGGCGCGATGTTTTTTGATGAGCTCACCAGCGAAGCTCGCTTGTTGCGCGCCGAGCTGGAAACCGCACTGCAGGAGCTGGTCGGTGCAGGGTTGGTCAACGCGGACAGCTTCGCCGGACTACGGGCGCTGATTACGCCGGCAAGCAAGCGCACCAGTCACACCAGTCGCCGCAACCGCGGCGCTTTCATCGGCGGCATGGACGACGCTGGGCGTTGGGCGTTGTTGCGCCGCGCCCCGGCGAAGGCGGAAGGCGCTTCGCAGCGGATCGACAGCGACACTCTGGAGCACATCGCGATGACTTTGCTGCGCCGATACGGCGTGGTGTTCTGGCGGCTGCTGGAACGAGAGGCCGAATGGCTGCCGACGTGGCGCGAGTTGCTGCGCACGTTCCATCGTCTCGAAGCGCGGGGCGAGATTCGCGGTGGTCGCTTTGTGGCAGGGCTGGCGGGTGAACAATTTGCCCTGCCCGAGGCTATTCCTCTGCTGCGGGAAGTCCGCAAACGTCCGCCGGATGGCAGCCTTGTCGCTGTCAGTGGAGTCGACCCGCTCAACCTCGCCGGCACCTTGCTACCCGGTGCGAAAGTCCCGGCGGTGGTGGGTAACAAACTGGTGTATCGCGATGGCATCCCTATCGCCGCGATCATCGCTGGCAAGCCGCACTATTGGGGCGAGGTGGATGAGGCGCTGATGCTGCAGGTGCGGGATCGGTTGTTCAGGTAGTTCAGGTAGTTCAGGTAGTTCAGGTAGGTTGGGCGCATCCATGCTGAACATCGCTCATGATGTGAGATTGCCCCCCCAATGCGTAGGAGCCGGCTTGCTGGCGAAAGCGGGGTGTCAAGCACGTACGAGGTCGGATGCGCTGACGCCTTCGCGGGCAAGCGCGCTCCTACAGTCGATCCAGGCAGCCTCTGAAATGTGCGGCGTACGCAAATCTGTAGGAGCCGGCTTGCTGGCGAACCCGGTGCGCCAGGCACGTACGAGGTCGGATGTGCTGACGCCTTAGCGGGCAAGCGCGCCCTTGCAGCCTATCAGCGCCAGCCATGGTGCCTTCGATCGCCTGAAACGGCGCCCGCCACTGCTTACGTCAAGCTGGACTTTCTGAGCCGTCCTTGTTAACCACTGATGCACTGCCCGGCAGCGCCGCCTGCTCAGCAGCGTTTTCCTCGCCGGGCGCCTGGCGGTTGTAGGGGCTCATTACCAGCTGTGGATAAGTTTGGGCGAACCGGACATTGTCTGATTTATCCACAAGCCGCTTGAGTCGGTCATTGAACGCGCGACTCACCGCGTACTGCCCACCCGAGGAAGTTCTGAACTGCGCGGTGATCACGATACCGTTCATGTCCATGCGGTCCAGCCCGAAAATTTCCAGCGGGCCTTGCAGCTTGCTCGACAGCAGCAAATCATCGCTGATCGCCTGGCCCGCTTCGCGAATCAGTGAAGTCGCCGAGTCGACGTCTGTGTCGTAGGTGAACTGGAACGAGAAGAAAGCGTATGCAAACTGTCTGGATTGGTTCGTCACGGCCTTGATCTGCCCGAATGGCACCGAGTGCACGAAGCCCTTCCCGTCACGCAGGCGCAGGGTGCGAATCGTCAGGCTCTCCACCGTGCCGGCATGGCCTGAATCCAGCACCACCCAGTCGCCGATGGAGATGGTGTCTTCAATGATAATGAACAGCCCGGTAATGACGTCCTGGACCAACTGTTGTGATCCGAAGCCAATCGCCAGACCGACGACGCCGGCGCCTGCGAGCAACGGCGCAACATTGATGCCCAGATTGGCCATGGTCGTGATGGTGCAGATCACCACCAGAATGATCTTCATGGCGTTACGCAGCAGCGGCAGGATGGTCTTGACCCGAGTGCTCGGCTGATGCCCCGAACGTCCGTTTGTCGGTGGCTTCAGCGCTTCCTGAATCGCTGTGTCCATGACCACCCAAAGCAGCCAGGTCACTAACAGGATCAGGCCGATGCTGCTCAACGAGTCGCTGATGACTTTCCCCAAGGCATTGCGCTGAGCAAATTCGAACAGAGAAATCCCCCAAATTCGCCCCAGCAACTCGATGAAGCCGATAGCCAGTGCGATGCGCAGGACCGCGTGCAACAAACTTAACAGGCGCTCCTTGTACACGCGCCCGGTGTGCTGCTGGGTAGGCTTGAACATGTGCTGAAACAACGTGCTGAGAAACACCGCGCCGATCAGCAACACGGTAGTCAGCAATGCGCAACGCAGGGCCTCCTGACTGCCTTCGCCAGCGCCGATCAGGCTCACTGCCGAGACCAGCACCATCAACAGAATCGGCAAGTGCCACAGGTTAGAGAAGATTTTCAGCGTTTGCTGCACCGCTGGCCGGGCCAGACGTGCGCTCAATGAGCGGTTGCGAATCAGATGCGCAACGGGGCGGCGCATGCGGACGACGACGATGCCAAAGATTAGCGAGGCCATTAGCCCGGTCACCGCTGCAATGCTGGTGGTCACGTTGCCACCGAACAGCCTGGCGATCTGCGGGCTGGTCAGCGCGTCGCTCAGCGCAGCGAGAAATCCAATGATGAACAGCGGGTGCGGTGCGTAATGACGAATGATCCCCACGGCCCGCCGCTTGTGGTCCCAGTTGAACAGCATGATCAGCGACAGCAGCACCGAGGTGGAGAAGATACCGCTGCTCGTCGAATAGGCCAGACACAGCGCCAGCGCGCGCCCGACCGATGTTGGCATGAAGTGGCTCACGTACAGTGTCAGCGGCAGGCAAATAAGTGCAGGCACTGTGTACGGTAATACATAGCCCAAAACCCCAAGTACCCGGGTGCGCCTGGCCAGAAACCGATGACGTGCCAGCCGCGCCGCGATGAATGCGCCGATGCGGTTGAGCACAATGAAGGCCCCCGCCCACACCAGAGAAAGCATCGCGAAGTCGCCGGCGATCTGCCACGTGGGCCGCGATTGGGGTTTGCTGACCAGTGCGTCGATCTCGTCGGCCGCCCGGTCTGCGCGCAGGCGCCACGAGTCCAGCAGGTGACTATCAACGTCCAGTTTGTCTTGCACGCTGTCGATGCTGGTACTAATGGCGCCCAGCAGACCGCCTTTGACCAGAATCTCCGCTTTGGCGGGGTCCTCCGGGGCAGCGTCGGCGGGGGCGGCAGCCGGAGCAGACGCTGCGGCCGGGGCATCAGCAGCAAACACAGGAATGCTGCCAACGGTCAGCAGCAGGACAATAAACAGCATGGATTTGAAGTTCGGCAAAACTCAAGTCACTCCTCGGTCAGCTAACCGCAGAAAAAACGGCTTAATGGAACTGATCGGATTCGCCGGGGCAAGTTCGCTCCGATCACCCGATCGTCATGTTCATCGTTGGCGGTCTGCTGACGGCGAAATGTAACGAACCTTTACCAAAGCGCTTCGTCGTAGATTCTACGAAGGCGACTGTCTCCAGTGCGCCCGCTATGCCGAGGACCTCTCCATGACGCTCATCCATCCCAAAGCACGTTATCGCCCCTATACCTCCGCAGCTGGCGGCTGGGGTTCGGCGAAGTCAGTGACGGAGATCCTCTGGCGCGAGCAGGCAATGGTTCGTGCAGGCGTGGCGTTGATCAAGCAGAACAAACCTGACGGCTTTGCCTGCGTCAGTTGTGCATGGGCCAAGCCCGGCAAGCCGCACAGCCTTGAATTTTGCGAAAACGGGGCAAAAGCCACTGCCTGGGAGCTGACGTCGCTGAAAACCGATCCCGCGTTTTTTGCTCGTCATACCGTGACCGAATTGCGCCAGTGGCCTGATTACGACCTTGAACAACAAGGTCGCCTCACGCATCCGATGCGCTACGACGCCGCGACTGATCGGTATCAGGAAACTTCGTGGGCCGAAGCCTATCGGGATATCGGTGCGCAGTTGAAAGGCATGACGCCGGACAGTGTTGTGTTCTATGCCTCCGGCCGGGCGTCGCTGGAGACGTCGTTCATGTATCAGCTCTTCGCACGCGCATACGGCACCAACAACCTGCCCGACAGCTCGAACATGTGCCACGAAAGCACGTCGGTGGGTTTGCAGGAGAGCATTGGCGTGCCGGTAGGCACCGTCACGCTGGACGACTTCGAACACACTGACTGCATCCTGTTTTTCGGGCAGAACGTGGGCAGCAACAGCCCCCGAATGCTGCACCAACTGCAGGAAGCCCGGCAACGCGATGTGCCCATTATCACGTTCAACCCCATACGCGAGCGGGGCCTGGAGCGCTTCGTCAATCCACAGTCCCCGGTGGAAATGCTCGGGCCGAAGTCGACGATTATCAGTACGCAGTACCATCAGCTGGCGATCGGCGGCGACACCGCAGCTGTTCTTGGCATCGCCAAGGCGTTGTTTGAAATGGACGAATTAGCCCTTGCGAATGGACGACCTGGAATCATCGATCAGGCCTTCATTGCCCAGCACACCGAAGGTTTTGGTGAGTTCTGCAACCGCGCGATTGAAACGCCCTGGGAGGCGATTGAACGTCAGGCGGGATTGAGCCGCAGTGCGCTGGAGGCGGTGGCTACCGTTTACGCAAGACACGAGCGCGTCATGATCATCTACGGCATGGGCATCACCCAGCACCGTCGCGGCGTCATCAACGTTCAAATGCTGGTCAATCTGCTCCTGCTGCGCGGCAACATCGGTAAGCGCGGCGCTGGTATTTGTCCTGTGCGCGGCCATTCGAATGTGCAAGGGCAGCGCACCGTTGGCATCACCGAAGACCCGAAAAAGGTGCCAGCGGACAAGATTCAGGAGTTGTATGGCTTTGCAGTTCCTGAGAACAAAGGCGTGAATACTGTTGAAGCGTGCGAGGGCATTCTGGACGGCAGCGTGCGCGGCTTTATCGGGCTCGGCGGGAATTTCTTGCGTGCCGTTCCTGATACCTCCCGGATGGAACCCGCCTGGAACACGCTTGACCTGAACGTGCAAATCGCCACGAAACTGAACCGCACTCACCTGGTGCCAGGTAAAAACGCCTGGATATTGCCATGTCTGGGACGCATCGAGCTGGATCGGCAAAATGGCGTGGAGCAGGTTAATACCACCGAAGACAGCACCGGCTGCGTCCGGGCCTGGCGGGGACAGAGCGAACCTGCCAGCGAACATGCGCGCGCCGAAATCACGATCCTTGCAGGCATCGCGGAAGCGACGTTACCCGGTACGGCGCGCATTGATTGGGACGCCTGGCGCAGCAACTACGCCCTCATCCGTCAGGGCATTGCGCAGGTTTTCCCGGAGATCTTCCATGACATGGAGACCCGCATGTGGGAGCCAGGCGGCTTCCACCGGCCTATTCCCGCAGCGAAGCGTGAATGGAAGACGGAGAGCGGGCGTGCGATGTTTGTTACGCCTGAACGGCTTGAGGAAAACGACGATGTCTACCCCAACCATGATCGGCGCGATGTCTTGCAGCTGATGACGTTACGCAGCAATGACCAGTTCAATACCACCATCTACGGATACGAAGATCGCTTCCGCGGCGTCAGTGGGACGCGGGCGGTTATCTTCATGAATCGCAATGACGTGGTCCGGATGGGCTTCGAGCCGGGCGGCTGGGTCACCGTCACTACAGCGATCGAGCCGCAGGTTCACCGCTCGGTAGGACCATTGCAGATCATCGCGTACGACATCCCCGAAGCCTGCTGCGCGGCGTATTACCCGGAATGCAACGCACTCGTGCCGCTCTGGCACCACGCCGACCGCAGCAAAGTGCCCGCAGCAAAATCCATCCCGGTAACGCTTGTTAAAGCCACCCCCGACGCGGCCGTATTGAAGCGCGCCCTGCCAGAAGCTGATCAGGTGCATTGAGGTATTTCCGGCCAATGCCTTGACGAGGGAGAACGGACGTTCTACCTTTCGAGGCATGAATACATCAACGAGTATCACCCGCGAAAAAATACTCGCGACCGCTGAACAGCTCATTTATCAGAACGGAATCCAGGCCACGGGCATGGATCTCCTGGTGAAGACGTCCGGCGTCGCGAGGAAGAGCATTTACCGGTACTTCGCTACCAAAGATGAAGTAGCCGCTGCTGCGCTAAACGCGCGTGACGTGCGCTGGATGAACTGGTTTCGCGCCGAGTCCGATCAGGCGCCCGACGCCCGGGCGCGCATCCTGAATATGTTCACGGTCCTCAAGGGCTGGTTCGAATCCGAAGGCTTTCGCGGTTGTGCGTTCATCAACACCGCAGGCGAAGTGGGCGATCCTCAAGACCCGATCCGCCTGATCGCCAAATTGCACAAGCAGAAGCTGCTCGCCTACACGCTCGAACTGTGTGAACAGCTGGACATTGCCGACCCCGATCCCTTAGCCAATCAGCTACTGATCCTCATGGAGGGCGCGATTACGGTTGCTCGCGTAATGGGCGACTACAGCAGTGCTGACAACGCCCAAGCCGTCGCGCGACTGATTCTCGAAAAACACTTGGCCGCTGAGGCCTAGTCCAAGACATCTCACCAACGCCGATACAACCCTGCCTGGAGGTCCACCATGTCGTCCAATGCTCAGACTCGCCCGCCACTTCCCCCTTTCACCCACGAATCCGCCATCGAGAAGGTTAGATTGGCTGAGGACGGCTGGAACAGCCGCGATGCGCAGAAGGTCTCTCTTGCGTACACGCTCGACACGCGCTGGCGCAACCGTGCGGAATTCGTCGAGAACCGTGACGAGGCGAAGGACTTTCTTACCCGCAAGTGGAAGAAGGAACTCGATTACCGCCTGATCAAAGAGCTCTGGGCATTTACCGACAACCGAATCGCCGTGCGTTACGCCTACGAGTGGCACGACGACTCCGGGAACTGGTTTCGCTCGTACGGCAATGAAAATTGGGAATTCAACGAAGACGGCCTGATGGCACGTCGCTTCGCTTGCATCAACGACATGCCCATCAAGGAAGCGGAGCGCAAATTTCGCTGGCCCCTCGGCCGCCGCCCCGATGACCATCCAGGCTTGTCAGAGTTGGGCTTGTAGCCAACCCGCAGCCCCAAAACAAAGCCCCCGACAGCGAAACTGTGCAGGGGCTTTTGTTTACGTTATTCACGTGCCTGGATGACGCGCTTCTTAGAAGGGAATGTCGTCGTCAAAGCTGTCGAAATCAGGAGCCGGCTGCGGCGCTTGTTGTGGCGCGGGGCGCGACTCACGCTGTGGCTGAGGGGCGGACTGCTGCGGGCGCGCCTGTTGCTGTGGACGCGGCGCGGAGTTCTGGGAGTTCTGATAACCGCCACCACCCTGGCCCTGAGGAGCGCCATCGCCTTGAGGACGGCCGCCCAGCAATTGCATGGTGCCTTGCATGTCGACAACGATTTCAGTCGTGTAACGCTTGATGCCGTCTTTTTCCCACTCGCGGGTCTGCAGCTTGCCTTCAATATAGACCTGCGAACCTTTGCGCAGGTACTCGCCAGCGATTTCGGCGACCTTGCCGAACATCGAAACACGGTGCCATTCGGTCTTTTCGACCTTCTGACCGGTTTGCTTGTCGGTCCACTGTTCGCTTGTTGCCAGACTCAGGTTAGTCACGGCATTACCGTTAGGCATGTAGCGGACTTCGGGATCCTGGCCGCATGTGCCGACCAATATGACTTTGTTAACCCCACGGGCCATAACGTTCTCCTAGGCTTTACACGTTTCCGACGCTGGATTGACCACTTCGTCGAAAGACGCCCGATCCAACAGTTCTTTGTCAAATTTGATGTAAATAGCTGCCTCATTGGCAACCACTACGGCATCTGTTACTCCCCGTACGGCCAACACGCGGTCGGCAAGGCCTGTGTCGCGTTGAGCCTCGGGCGACAACGGCAAGCGAAGGCTGGTTACGTAGGGAGGTTCGCGCATGGTAACAGCAAACGCCAGCCAGATGGCGGCAAGACCGGCGCCGCCGAGGAACACCACATCCAGTCCACCGTGCTGAAAAAGCCATCCACCCAGGATGCCCCCAGCTGCGGAGCCGAGGAACTGGCTGGTGGAGTAGATCCCCATCGCAGTCCCCTTTCCGCCCGCCGGCGACACCTTGCTGATCAGCGAAGGCAGTGACGCTTCAAGCAAATTGAACGCGGTGAAGAACACCACGGTGCCGATGACCAGCGCTCGCAGCGTGTCCCCGAACTCCCAAAAGAAGAGCTCGGTCAGCAGCAGCACCAGCACCGCGCCCAGCAAGACGCGCTTCATCTGCCGCTTTTTTTCGCCATAGATGATGAACGGGATCATGGCGAAGAACGAAATCAACAGAGCGGTCAGGTAGACCCACCAGTGCTCCTCTTTGGGCAGGCCCGCTTTCTCGACCAACGCCAGCGGCAACGCCACAAAACTGGACATCAACATGGCGTGCAACGCAAAGATACCGAGGTCCAGACGCAGCAGATCGGGATGACGGAGCGTAGCGCCCAATGCCTGTCGTGCCAGCCCTGACTCACGATGCTGCAGCGTCACGGTTGATTTGGGGACAATGAAGGCGACTATGGCAATGCCGACCAGCGCCATCGCACCCGTGGCCAGAAACAGCCCTGACAACCCGAACGCACCGGTCAGAATCGGCCCTACGACCATGGCTACGGCAAATGAGACCCCGATGGTCATGCCAATCATCGCCATCGCTTTGGTACGGTGCTGCTCGCGAGTCAAATCAGATAGCAACGCCATGACCGCTGCAGAAATAGCGCCGGCACCCTGCAGGATCCGCCCGGCGATCACGCCCCAGATCGACGTGGACTGAGCGGCCAGCACACTGCCGAGCGCGAAGACGATTAACCCCAGGTAGATGACGGGGCGACGGCCAATGCGATCAGAGATGATGCCGAATGGAATCTGGAGCACAGCCTGGGTCAGGCCATAGGCGCCAATGGCCAGCCCGATCAGCGCGGGACTCGCGCCGGCAAGGTCCATCCCGTAAGTAGCGAGGACGGGCAGCACCATGAACATGCCTAGCATACGGAAGGCAAACACCAGCGCCAGACCGCCCGCCGCGCGGGTTTCGCTGCCGCTCATGCGCTCGCTGTGAGAATCGTGCATGAAGGAACCTCGTATGAACCGGCGGCGATTCTACCAGTCCCATCGTGTAGAGCACATACGACGGTTTGCCGCGCATCGCAGGAATTTTCTGATTTCCGAGTGAGGCGGCGCTAATCTCGATAGTGTGTATCCATCCAGTATTTCCCCGTATACTTCCACGTTTTACACGCCCGCCGTGCGAGGCCAGCTTTGGACAAGATCTTGATTCGTGGGGCTCGAACCCACAACCTGAAAAACATCGACCTGACCCTTCCACGCGACAAGCTGATCGTCATCACCGGGTTGTCCGGCTCAGGAAAGTCGTCCCTGGCGTTCGATACGCTTTATGCCGAGGGCCAGCGGCGTTATGTCGAATCGCTGTCCGCCTATGCGCGTCAGTTCCTCTCCATGATGGAAAAGCCGGACGTCGACACGATCGAAGGCCTGTCGCCTGCGATTTCGATCGAACAGAAGTCCACATCGCATAACCCGCGATCGACCGTCGGCACCATCACTGAGATCTACGACTACCTGCGCCTGCTGTATGCGCGCGTCGGTCAACCGCGCTGCCCTGATCACGATATCCCGCTGGAAGCGCAGACAGTCAGCCAGATGGTAGACCTGGTTCTCGCCGAGCCGGAAGGCGCCAAGCTGATGCTGCTTGCTCCCGTGGTACGCGAGCGCAAAGGCGAACATCTGGCGGTATTCGAAGAGTTGCGTGCGCAGGGTTTCGTGCGTGCGCGGGTTAACGGCCGGCTGTGTGAGCTTGACGAATTGCCCAAGCTCGACAAGCAGAAGAAGCACTCGATCGATGTCGTCGTTGACCGCTTCAAGGTCCGCTCTGACCTGCAACAACGTCTGGCCGAGTCTTTCGAAACCGCGCTCAAGCTTGCCGATGGCATTGCGCTGGTCGCTCCAATGGATGACGAGCCCGGCGAGGAGATGATCTTCTCGGCCCGCTTCGCCTGCCCAATCTGTGGCCACGCCATCAGCGAGCTGGAGCCAAAGCTTTTCTCATTCAACAACCCTGCTGGTGCGTGCCCAACGTGCGACGGTTTGGGCGTTAAGCAATTTTTCGATACCAAGCGACTCGTCAACGGTGAGCTGACTTTGGCGGAAGGCGCGATACGCGGGTGGGACAGAAGAAACGTCTATTACTTCCAGATGCTCGGTTCGCTTGCCAAGCATTACCGCTTCAGCCTTGAAGTGCCATTCAAAGAGTTACCTGCGGATCTGCAGAAAGTGCTCTTGGGCGGCAGTGGTAAGGAGAACGTCGATTTCCGTTACCTGAACGACCGGGGCGACATCGTCAAACGCGCGCACCCGTTTGAAGGCATCGTTCCCAATCTTGAGCGCCGCTATCGCGAAACCGAGTCGACCACCGTACGCGAGGAGCTGGCAAAGTTTCTCAGTACACAGCCTTGCCCTGAGTGTCGAGGGACTCGCTTGCGTCGTGAGGCACGTCACGTGTGGGTGGGGGAAAAGACTCTTCCAGCAGTGACTAACATGCCAATTGGTGACGCGACCCATTACTTCGGCGACCTGAAGCTGACCGGCCGACGGGGAGAAATCGCTGACAAGATCCTGAAGGAAATCCGTGAACGCCTGCAGTTCCTCGTGAACGTCGGGCTCGATTACCTGACACTGGATCGTAGCGCTGACACCCTTTCGGGCGGTGAGGCACAGCGCATTCGTCTTGCCAGCCAGATCGGCGCCGGACTTGTCGGCGTCATGTATATTCTTGATGAACCCTCCATCGGCCTGCACCAGCGCGACAACGACCGTCTGCTGGACACCCTGCGGCACCTACGGGACATCGGCAACACGGTCATTGTGGTGGAGCACGACGAGGACGCGATTCGGCTGGCTGACTACGTCGTCGACATCGGCCCGGGCGCGGGCGTTCATGGCGGTCACATCGTCGCAGAGGGCACGCCGCAGGAAGTGATGGATCACCCGGACTCTTTAACCGGCAAATACCTCTCCGGACGCGTGAAAATACAGGTGCCTGCCAAGCGCACGCCGCGCAACAAGAAACTGTCGCTCAAACTCAAAGGCGCACGCGGCAATAATCTGCGCAATGTGGACCTTGAGATCCCGATCGGCTTGCTGACGTGCGTAACGGGCGTTTCCGGGTCAGGCAAGTCGACGCTGATCAACAACACGCTGTTCCCTCTAAGCGCCACGGCGCTTAACGGTGCTACGACCCTTGAAGCTTCGGCGCATGACAGCATTGACGGCCTGCAGCATCTGGACAAAGTCGTGGACATTGACCAGAGCCCCATTGGACGTACGCCACGGTCCAACCCCGCCACCTACACCGGCCTCTTTACGCCGATCAGGGAGCTGTTTGCCGGCGTGCCTGAATCGCGGTCACGGGGGTACGGCCCTGGCCGGTTCTCCTTTAACGTAAAAGGCGGACGCTGCGAAGCATGCCAGGGTGACGGCCTGATCAAGGTCGAGATGCATTTCCTGCCTGATATTTATGTGCCTTGCGACGTGTGCAAGAGCAAGCGATATAACCGCGAGACGCTTGAAGTCAAATACAAGGGCAAAAGCATCCATGAAGTCCTGGAGATGACGATTGAGGAGGCCCGAGCGTTTTTTGACGCCGTGCCTGCCCTCGCTCGTAAGCTGCAGACGCTTATGGACGTGGGTCTGTCGTATATCAAGCTGGGCCAGTCTGCAACGACCCTTTCGGGAGGCGAGGCTCAACGGGTCAAGCTGTCCCGTGAGCTCTCCAAACGTGATACGGGCAAAACGCTCTACATTCTGGACGAGCCGACGACAGGGCTGCACTTCGCGGATATCCAGCAGCTACTGGACGTCTTGCACCGGTTGCGAGACCACGGCAATACCGTCGTCGTCATCGAGCACAACCTAGACGTGATCAAGACGGCCGACTGGCTGGTGGACCTGGGGCCGGAAGGAGGGTCAAAGGGCGGCCAGATCATCGCAACAGGTACGCCAGAGCAAGTGGCTGAGATGAAGCAGTCATACACGGGTCACTATCTGAAGCCACTGCTGGAGCGGGATCGCGCATAACCAGCCCCCCCCTGGAACAGAAAAGCCCCTGACGCTCTCAAGCGGCAGGGGCCTTTTGTGATGTGCGAGTCGCTCAGAACTGGGACTGCAAGTAATTCTCAAGCCCAATTGATTTGATCAGTCCCAACTGCTTCTCAAGCCAGTAGGTGTGATCCTCTTCCGTGTCGGCCAGCTGTACCCGCAGAATGTCCCGGCTGACGTAGTCTTTATGCTGCTCGCAGAGCGCAATGCCCTTACACAGCGCAGCTCGTACTTTATATTCAAGACGAAGGTCGCTTGCGAGCATCTCTGGCACCGTCGTGCCCACGTCGAGATCATCGGGCCGCATACGCGGCGTCCCTTCAAGCATGAGAATCCGGCGCATCAATGCATCAGCGTGTTGCGCCTCTTCTTCCATCTCGTGATTAATGCGTTCGTACAACTTACCGAAGCCCCAGTCTTCGTACATCCGTGAATGGACGAAATACTGGTCGCGCGCAGCCAGTTCACCAGTGAGTAGCGTGTTGAGGTAATCGATTACATCCGGGTGGCCTTGCATCGCCGTACATCTCCTCGGGAAAGGCAGTAGTTTGAACCAACATGTCCCTGAGGTCACGCTGCGAATAAGTAAATAAATGCGCAAATGCAGCGATTCTCTGACATTAGGTACCGAAAACGCAGGTAAATGAGGCAGGTTCCGTTTATCACTTAGAATCACAGCGTGCTTGTAGCATCGCCAGGCTACAAGAATGATTTTGGCGGACAACAAAAAACCGGGCACTAGGCCCGGTTTTTTGTACTGACTGACGTCTTACTCAGCGGTTTCTACCGAACCACCGACAGGACGATCGACCAGCTCGACGTACGCCATAGGCGCGTTGTCGCCAGCGCGGAAGCCGCACTTGAGGATGCGCAAGTAGCCACCCTCACGAGTCGCATAACGCTTGCCCAAATCGTTGAACAGCTTGCCGACCATTTCTTTCGAACGAGTACGGTCAAATGCCAGACGACGGTTAGCTACGCTGTCAACCTTGGCCAAAGTGATCAGCGGCTCAGCAACACGACGCAGTTCTTTGGCTTTTGGCAGGGTAGTTTTGATCAGCTCGTGCTCGAACAGCGACACCGCCATGTTTTGGAACATGGCCTTACGGTGGGAGCTGGTACGGCTCAGGTGACGTCCACTTTTACGATGACGCATGGTTCATTCCTTACCAAACACTACGTTCGGTGATTACGACGATCAGGCAGTCGCCTTGTCGTCCTTCTTAAGACTTGCAGGCGGCCAGTTGTCGAGGCGCATGCCGAGGGAGAGACCACGAGAAGCCAGAACGTCCTTGATCTCGGTCAAGGATTTCTTGCCCAGGTTCGGAGTCTTCAACAGTTCTACTTCGGTGCGCTGAATCAGGTCGCCGATGTAGTAAATGTTCTCCGCCTTAAGGCAGTTGGCCGAACGTACGGTCAGTTCCAAATCGTCAACCGGACGAAGCAGGATCGGATCGATCTCGTCTTCCTGTTCGACTACAACCGGTTCGCTATCACCTTTGAGGTCGACGAACGCAGCCAACTGCTGTTGCAGAATGGTTGCTGCACGACGGATAGCCTCTTCAGGATCCAGAGTACCGTTGGTTTCCAGATCAATAACCAGCTTGTCCAGGTTGGTACGCTGCTCGACACGGGCGTTTTCCACCACGTATGCGATACGACGAACCGGGCTGAACGAAGAGTCGAGCTGCAAGCGACCAATGCTGCGGCTTTCGTCTTCATCGCTCTGACGCGAGTCTGCTGGTTCATAACCGCGACCACGAGCTACAACGAGCTTCATGTTCAGGGCGCCGTTAGACGCCAGGTTAGCGATTACGTGATCGGGGTTAACGATCTCGACATCATGATCCAGCTGAATATCGGCAGCGGTAACCACCCCCGAACCCTTCTTCGACAAGGTCAGCGTAACTTCGTCTCGACCGTGCAGCTTGATAGCCAGACCTTTAAGGTTCAACAGGATTTCAATGACATCTTCCTGTACACCTTCGATGGCGCTGTACTCATGGAGTACACCGTCAATCTCGGCCTCGACTACTGCACAGCCGGGCATGGAGGACAACAGGATGCGGCGCAGCGCGTTGCCCAGGGTATGGCCGAAACCACGCTCGAGAGGCTCGAGTGTGATCTTGGCGCGGGTCGGACTGACAACCTGCACATCAATGTGGCGGGGTGTCAGGAACTCATTTACCGAAATCTGCATGGATGCACCTATTTTCTAGCCCTTACTTGGAGTAGAGCTCGACAATCAGGCTTTCGTTGATGTCGGCGGACAGATCACTGCGAGCTGGGACGCTTTTGAAGACGCCAGATTTTTTCTCAGTGTCTACTTCTACCCATTCTACGCGGCCACGTTGGGCACACAGATCGAGAGCCTGGACAATACGCAGTTGGTTCTTCGCCTTTTCACGAATTGCCACCACGTCACCAGCGCGAACCTGGTAGGACGGAACGTTAACGGTTTTGCCGTTGACGCTTACCGACTTGTGCGAGACCAGCTGACGCGATTCGGCACGAGTCGAACCGAAGCCCATGCGGTATACAACGTTGTCCAGACGGCATTCGAGCAGTTGCAGCAGGTTTTCACCTGTAGCGCCTTTCTTGCCGGCGGCTTCTTTGTAGTAACCGCTGAACTGACGCTCGAGAACGCCATAAATACGACGGACCTTCTGCTTTTCACGCAGTTGGGTGCCGTAGTCGGACTGGCGACCGCGGCGTTGGCCGTGGATACCAGGTGCTGCTTCGATGTTGCACTTCGATTCGATCGCGCGCACGCCGCTCTTCAGGAAGAGATCGGTGCCTTCGCGACGAGCGAGTTTGCATTTTGGACCAATGTAACGAGCCATTCTTTACAATCTCCTGGATTACACGCGGCGCTTCTTCGGCGGACGGCACCCGTTGTGCGGGATTGGCGTCACGTCGGTGATGCTGGCGATCTTGTAGCCGCAGCCGTTCAAAGCACGGACAGCAGATTCACGACCTGGGCCTGGACCTTTGACGTTAACGTCGAGGTTTTTCAGGCCGTATTCCAGCGCAGCTTGACCAGCACGTTCAGCAGCTACCTGAGCAGCGAACGGGGTGGACTTGCGGGAACCGCGGAAACCCGAACCACCGGAGGTTGCCCAGGAAAGAGCGTTACCTTGACGGTCGGTGATGGTCACGATTGTGTTGTTAAAAGATGCATGGATGTGGGCGATGCCATCAACCACTGTCTTTTTAACTTTTTTACGAGGACGAGCAGCAGGTTTTGCCATGATTTAATTCCTGTCGATTCGCTGGGGCGATTACTTGCGGATCGGCTTACGCGGACCTTTACGGGTACGCGCGTTAGTCTTGGTACGCTGACCGCGTACTGGAAGACCACGACGATGACGCAGACCGCGATAGCAACCGAGGTCCATCAAGCGCTTGATTTTCATGTTGATTTCGCGACGCAGATCACCTTCAGTGGTGAACTTCGCGACTTCGCCACGCAGCTGTTCAATCTGCTCGTCGCTCAGATCTTTGATCTTGACCGCCGGGTTTACCCCGGTGGTAGCACAGATTTTGTGTGCAGTTGTGCGACCGACACCATAGATGTAGGTCAGCGAGATAACAGTATGCTTGTTATCTGGAATGTTAACGCCTGCAATACGGGCCATTCAGTGGGACTCCAATTGACAGCTACCTACGCCCCGGAAGCCAAGAAATAGGGCGCGAGATAATATCGCTGTAATAACAAATAATCAACCCAGCAGCGCACTAGCTGCTGGGCTTTTAGCACAGATCACATTTAGCCTTGGCGCTGCTTGTGACGTGGTTCCGCGCTGCAAATTACTCGAACAACACCTTCGCGGCGAATAATCTTGCAGTTACGGCACAGCTTTTTCACCGATGCACGAACTTTCATCACGAACTCCTCTAACCTTATGGGTGCTTCAGCGCAGCATGCCGCTGCCGTAGCCCTTCAGGTTGGCTTTCTTCATCAGGGATTCATACTGGTGCGAAACGAGGTGAGATTGCACTTGGGACATGAAGTCCATCACAACCACGACCACGATCAGCAACGAGGTCCCGCCAAGGTAAAACGGCACGTTTGCGGCTACCACGAGAAACTGGGGCAGCAAGCACACGGCCATCATATATAGAGCACCGAACATGGTCAGACGAGTCAGGACGCCATCAATATAGCGCGCAGACTGCTCACCAGGACGAATACCCGGAATAAAGGCACCGGACTTCTTCAGGTTTTCCGCTACGTCTTTCGGATTGAACATCAACGCCGTATAGAAGAAGCAGAAGAAAATAATCCCTGCACTAAACAGCAGAATATTCAACGGCTGACCAGGAGCGATCGACTGCGAGATGTCCTGCAACCAGCCCATGCCCTCGGACTGACCAAACCAGGCACCCAACGAAGCCGGAAACAGCAGAATGCTGCTTGCAAAGATGGCCGGAATGACGCCGGCCATATTCACTTTTAACGGCAAGTGGCTTGTCTGCGCTGCAAAAACCTTACGGCCCTGCTGACGCTTGGCGTAATGCACAGCAATACGCCGCTGGCCACGCTCGATGAACACCACGAAACCGATAATCGCTACTGCCAGCAAACCGATGGCGACCAAGGCAAAGATATTGATATCGCCTTGGCGCGCAGACTCGAAAGACTGCCCGATCGCTCTCGGAAGACCGGCCACGATACCCGAAAAAATCAACATCGAGATACCGTTGCCAACACCGCGCTCGGTGATCTGCTCGCCCAACCACATCATGAACAAGGCACCAGCAACAAATGTGGTGACTGCAACGAAGTGGAAGCCGATATCTGCCGAAAACGCAACGCCCTGCCCGGCTAGACCAATGGACATGCCAATAGCCTGAACCAGAGCAAGGACGACGGTGCCGTAGCGGGTGTACTGGCTAATCTTGCGACGACCAGCTTCACCTTCCTTCTTCAACTGTTCCAGCTGTGGGCTGACTGCGGTCATGAGCTGCATGATGATCGATGCCGAAATGTACGGCATGATCCCCAACGCAAAAATACTCATCCGCTCCAGCGCACCGCCGGAAAACATGTTGAACAAGCTAAGAATGGTCCCCTCATTCTGTCGAAACAGGTCGGCTAAGCGGTCAGGGTTGATACCCGGAACTGGGATATGCGCACCGATCCGATAGACGATAATCGCCAGGAACAGGAAACGCAGACGAGCCCAGAGTTCGGACAACCCGCCGCTTTTGCCGAGCGATGAGAGAGCACCTTGCTTAGCCATTTATTCCTCGAACTTGCCGCCAGCTGCTTCGATAGCCGCACGCGCACCTTTGGTGGCTGCGATACCTTTGAGGGTGACTGCGCGAGTAACTTCACCGGACAACATGATTTTCACACGCTGTACGTTTTGGTTGATCACGTTGGCATCCTTCAGGGACTGCACAGTGACGACGCCTTCAACCTTTGCCAGCTCGGAAGTGCGAACTTCAGCACGGTCCATAGCCTTCAAGGAGACGAAGCCGAACTTAGGCAGACGACGATGCAGCGGCTGTTGACCGCCTTCAAAGCCCGGAGCAATAGTGCCACCGGAGCGGGAGGTTTGACCCTTGTGGCCACGGCCACCGGTCTTACCCAAACCACTACCGATACCACGGCCCGGACGATGCTTTTCGCGACGGGAACCCGGCGCTGGACTCAGATCATTGAGTTTCATCGATTAACCCTCGACTCGCAGCATGTAGTAAGCCTTGTTGATCATCCCACGGTTTTCCGGGGTATCAACGACTTCTACAGTGTGACCGATGCGACGCAGACCCAAACCCTTAACGCACAATTTGTGGTTAGGGATGCGGCCGGTCATGCTTTTGATCAGCGTTACTTTAACGGTAGCCATGATCAGAAGATCTCCTGGACGTTCAGGCCGCGCTTGGCAGCAATGGACTCAGGGGACTGCATGGTCTTCAAACCCTTGAACGTTGCGTGAACAACGTTGACTGGGTTGGTCGAACCGTAGCACTTGGCAAGAACGTTATGAACGCCAGCAACTTCGAGGACAGCACGCATTGCGCCGCCAGCGATGATGCCAGTACCTTCAGACGCAGGCTGCATGTAGACCTTCGAAGCCCCATGAGCGGACTTGATGGCGTACTGCAGAGTTGTGCCGTTCAGATCAACCTGGATCATATTGCGGCGAGCAGCTTCCATTGCCTTCTGGATCGCAGCAGGCACTTCACGTGACTTGCCACGGCCGAAGCCAACGCGCCCTTTACCATCACCCACCACGGTCAACGCGGTGAAAGTGAAGATACGGCCGCCTTTAACGGTTTTTGCTACGCGATTAACTTGAACCAGCTTCTCGATGTAGCCTTCGTCGCGTTTTTGGTCGTTATTTGACATAACTTAGAACTCCAGCCCGCCTTCACGAGCAGCATCAGCCAGCGCCTTAACGCGACCGTGGTACTTGAAGCCAGAACGATCAAAAGCCACTTGCGATACACCGGCGGCTTTCGCACGCTCAGCGATCAGCTGGCCAACTTTAGTGGCCGCGTCGATGTTGCCAGTGGCCCCATCACGCAGTTCTTTGTCCAAAGTCGAGGCGTTTGCCAGGACTTTGCTGCCGTCGGCCGAGATGACCTGGGCATAAATGTGCTGCGAAGAGCGGTACACGCAGAGACGCACGACTTCGAGTTCGTGCATTTTCAGGCGTGCTTTGCGAGCGCGACGCAGTCGGGTAACTTTTTTGACGGTCATTTGCTATGCCCTACTTCTTCTTGGCTTCTTTACGACGGACGACTTCGTCCGCGTAACGCACGCCTTTGCCTTTGTACGGCTCTGGACGGCGGAAGTCGCGGATCTCAGCGGCCACTTGACCAACCAACTGCTTGTCGATACCGCGAATAACGATATCGGTTTGGTTGGGAGTCTCAGCGGTGATGCCTTCCGGCAATTCGTAGTCCACTGGGTGCGAGAAGCCAAGGGCCAGGTTCAGCACCGTGCCTTTTGCTTGCGCTTTGTAACCAACACCGACCAGCTGGAGCTTGCGCTCGAAGCCTTGGCTTACGCCTTGGACCATGTTGTTTACCAACGCACGAGTGGTACCGGCCATTGCGCGAGTTTGCTGATCGCCGTTGCGAGCAGCAAAACGCAGCTCACCGGACTCTTCAACAATTTCAATGGACGAATGAATGTTCAGGTCTAGAGTGCCCTTGGCACCCTTCACCGAAAGCTGCTGACCGACGAGTTTGACTTCGACGCCTGCTGGCAACTTAACGGGGTTCTTAGCTACGCGTGACATGCTTATCCCCCCTTAGAACACTGTGCAAAGCACTTCGCCGCCGACACCGGCAGCGCGCGCAGCACGATCCGTCATCACACCTTTGTTGGTGGAGACGATAGACACACCGAGGCCGCCACGAACTTTTGGCAACTCATCGACGGACTTGTACTGACGCAGGCCTGGACGGCTAACGCGCTTCACTTCTTCGATGACCGGACGGCCTTCGAAGTACTTCAGCTCGATGGACAGCAACGGCTTGGTTTCGCTGCTGATCTGATAACCCGCAATGTAACCTTCGTCCTTCAGGACTTTGGCTACAGCAACCTTCAACGTGGAAGATGGCATGCTTACGACGGGCTTTTCAGCCATCTGGGCATTACGGATACGAGTTAGCATGTCCGCTAACGGGTCCTGCATACTCATGGGCTAGACGCTCCTGATACAAAAAAAATGAGCCTTGCGGCTACAACCTATCGCCTTAAAATTCCGGGCACGTGCAAGCACGGGCTCTGGCGAGCCGGCAATTCTAGGCGCACCCCAGAAATGAATCAAGCCCCAAAAGGGGCTTGATTCAAATTCAGGCTTTACGAACATCGGTTCGGGATGAACACGAAGTGCGCATTACGAGAATAACTGCTTACCAGCTGGCTTTAACCAGACCTGGTACGTCGCCACGCATTGCTGCTTGACGCAGCATGTTACGGCCGAGGCCGAATTTGCGGTATACGCCGTGCGGACGACCTGTCAGGCGGCAACGGTTACGCATGCGCGAGGCGCTTGCGTCACGTGGCTGCTTCTGCAGTGCGACCGTCGCTTCCCAGCGTGCTTCTGGACTTGCGTTCAGATCCACGATGATCGCTTTCAGCGCAGCACGCTTGGTAGCGTACTTGGCAACGGTGAGCTGACGCTTCAGCTCACGGTTTTTCATGCTCTTCTTGGCCATGGTCCTACTCCAATCAGTTGCGGAACGGGAACTTGAAAGCACGCAGCAATGCGCGACCTTCTTCGTCCGTACGAGCAGTGGTGGTCAGGGTAATGTCCAGACCGCGCAGGGCATCGATCTTGTCGTAGTCGATTTCCGGGAAAATGATCTGCTCTTTAACGCCCATGCTGTAGTTACCACGACCATCAAAGGACTTGGCATTCAGGCCGCGGAAGTCGCGAACCCGAGGCAGGGAGATCGACAGCAGACGATCCAGGAACTCGTACATACGCTCACGGCGCAGAGTCACTTTGACGCCGATCGGCCAACCTTCACGGACTTTAAAGCCAGCGATAGATTTGCGAGCGTAGGTCACAACGACTTTTTGGCCGGTGATTTTTTCCAGGTCTGCAACAGCGTGTTCGATGACTTTTTTGTCGCCGATCGCTTCGCCCAGACCCATGTTCAGGGTGATCTTGGTAACGCGTGGAACTTCCATCACGTTCGAGAGCTTAAGTTCTTCCTTAAGCTTCGGTGCGATTTCTTTCCAGTAAATCTCTTTTAGTCGTGCCATGGTCTTCTACCTAGCAGTGTTCAAGCATCAACCGCTTTTTGGGTCGACTTGAAGACACGAATTTTCTTGCCGTCTTCAACTTTGAAACCAACGCGGTCAGCCTTGTTGGTTGCGCCGTTGAAAATGGCGACGTTAGAAGCGTGCAATGGCGCTTCTTTCTCGACGATACCGCCCTGTACGCCCGACATCGGGTTTGGCTTGGTATGACGCTTCACCAGGTTGATCCCACCAACGACCAGACGGTCATCAGCGAGAACCTTGAGCACCTTACCGCGCTTACCTTTGTCTTTGCCGGCGATCACGATGATCTCGTCGTCACGACGAATCTTTTGCATGTCGGATCTCCTTACAGCACTTCTGGGGCGAGCGAGACGATCTTCATGAACTTCTCAGTACGAAGTTCACGGGTCACTGGCCCAAAGATACGGGTGCCGATCGGCTCTTGCTTGTTGTTCAACAGAACAGCAGCGTTGCCATCAAAGCGGATGATAGAGCCGTCTGCGCGACGAACACCGTGGCGGGTGCGGACTACTACTGCAGTCATCACCTGGCCTTTCTTCACTTTACCGCGCGGAATTGCTTCCTTGACGGTAACTTTGATGATGTCACCGATACCAGCGTAACGACGATGAGAGCCACCAAGCACCTTGATGCACATAACGCGGCGTGCGCCGCTGTTATCGGCCACATCGAGCATGGATTGAGTCTGAATCATATAATTTCTCCGACCCCTAGCCCTTAGACTTCCACAGCGCGTTCGAGAACATCAACCAGTGCCCAAGATTTGGTCTTGGCCATCGGACGGGTTTCACGAATAGTGACCTTGTCGCCGATGTGGCACTGATTGGTTTCGTCGTGCGCGTGCAGCTTAGTCGAACGCTTAACGTATTTACCGTAGATTGGGTGCTTGACGCGACGCTCGATCAGTACGGTGATGGTCTTGTCCATCTTGTCGCTGACGACACGGCCAGTCAGCGTACGGACGGTTTTTTCGGCTTCAGCCATGATTACTTACCTGCCTGCTGGTTGAGCACAGTCTTCACGCGAGCGATGTCACGCTTAACTTGCGAGAGCAGGTGAGACTGCCCCAACTGGCCAGTTGCTTTCTGCATACGCAGATTGAACTGGTCGCGCAGCAAGCCGAGCAGTTGCTCGTTCAGTTGCTGTGCTGATTTTTCACGAAGTTCATTCGCTTTCATCACATCACCGTCCGCTTAACAAAGGAGGTGGCGAGCGGCAGCTTTGCAGCAGCCAGGGCGAAAGCCTCACGCGCCAACTCTTCGGAAACACCCTCGATCTCATACAGGACTTTGCCTGGCTGAATCTGGGCAACCCAGTACTCCACGTTACCCTTACCTTTACCCATACGAACTTCGAGGGGCTTTTTGGTGACAGGCTTGTCCGGGAATACACGGATCCAGATCTTGCCGCCACGTTTAACGTGACGGGTCAGTGCACGACGCGCTGACTCGATCTGACGAGCGGTGAGACGACCACGAGCAACAGACTTCAGCGCGAACTCGCCGAAGCTGACTTTGCTACCGCGCAGTGCCAGACCACGGTTGTGGCCGGTCATCTGCTTGCGGAACTTCGTACGCTTAGGTTGCAACATTTGGCGTACCCCTTACTTAGCAGCTTTTTTACGAGGCGCTGGTGCTTGTGGTTTCAGCTCTTCTTGGCGACCACCAATTACTTCGCCTTTGAAGATCCAAACCTTTACACCGATCACACCGTATGTGGTGTGAGCTTCGTAGTTGGCATAGTCGATGTCGGCACGCAGGGTGTGCAATGGCACACGACCTTCGCGATACCATTCAGTACGTGCGATTTCAGCACCGCCGAGACGACCGCTCACTTGGATTTTGATGCCTTTGGCACCAATGCGCATGGCGTTCTGAACTGCACGCTTCATAGCGCGACGGAACATAACGCGACGCTCCAGCTGCTGAGCTACGCTCTGCGCAACCAGCATACCGTCGAGCTCCGGCTTGCGGATTTCTTCGATATTGATGTGCACAGGCACACCCATTTGCTTGGTCAGGTCCTGACGCAGCTTCTCAACGTCCTCACCTTTCTTCCCGATAACGATACCCGGACGAGCAGTGTGGATGGTGATGCGTGCAGTCTGAGCCGGACGATGGATATCGATACGGCTTACGGACGCGCTTTTTAGTTTGTCTTGGAGATACTCACGCACCTTCAGATCAGCGAACAAGTAGTCCGCATAAGTCCGACCGTCTGCGTACCAGACGGAGGTGTGCTCCTTGACGATTCCCAGGCGAATGCCAATGGGATGTACTTTCTGACCCATCTCTTCGACTCCGTTACTTGTCAGCAACCTTGACAGTGATATGGCAAGACCGCTTGACGATGCGATCAGCACGGCCTTTGGCACGTGGCATGATGCGCTTCAGCGAACGCCCTTCGTTGACGAAAACGGTGGAGACCTTCAGGTCATCAACGTCTGCGCCTTCGTTATGCTCGGCGTTGGCTACGGCCGACTCCAGCACTTTCTTCATGATCTCGGCGGCTTTCTTACTGCTGAAAGCCAACAGGTTGAGCGCTTCGCCCACCTTCTTCCCGCGGATCTGGTCGGCGACCAAGCGGGCTTTCTGGGCGGAGATTCGAGCGCCCGACAACTTAGCGGCTACTTCCATCGTTCCTTACCCCTTAACGCTTGGCTTTCTTGTCTGCCACGTGCCCACGATAAGTGCGGGTACCGGCAAACTCGCCTAGTTTGTGGCCGACCATGTCTTCGTTCACGAGAACAGGAACATGCTGACGACCGTTATGCACTGCAATGGTCAAACCGACCATTTGTGGCAGGATCATTGAGCGACGCGACCAGGTTTTAACTGGTTTGCGATCGTTCTTTTCCGCCGCCACTTCGATCTTCTTCAGTAGGTGAAGATCAATAAAAGGACCTTTTTTCAGAGAACGTGGCACTGTCGTATCCCTCTATTTACTTGCGACGACGGACGATCATTTTGTCGGTACGCTTATTACCACGAGTCTTCGCGCCCTTCGTCGGGAAGCCCCACGGCGATACCGGATGACGACCACCAGAGGTACGACCTTCACCACCACCATGTGGGTGGTCAACCGGGTTCATGGCAACACCACGAACGGTTGGGCGAACGCCACGCCAGCGCTTGGCACCAGCTTTACCCAGCGAACGCAGGCTGTGCTCGGAGTTCGAGACCTCACCCAGAGTCGCACGGCATTCAGCCAGAACTTTACGCATCTCACCGGAGCGAAGACGCAAGGTTACGTAGACACCCTCACGAGCGATCAGCTGAGCAGAAGCACCAGCGGAGCGAGCGATCTGAGCGCCTTTACCCGGCTTCAACTCGATGCCGTGAACGGTAGAACCCACTGGAATGTTACGCAGCTGCAGAGCATTGCCTGGCTTGATTGGAGCCAGAGCACCTGCGATGAGCTGGTCGCCAGCACTCACGCCTTTAGGCGCGATGATGTAACGACGCTCGCCATCTGCGTAAAGCAGCAGTGCGATGTGTGCAGTACGGTTTGGATCGTATTCGATACGCTCGACGGTGGCAGCGATGCCATCCTTATCGTTGCGACGGAAGTCGACCAGACGGTAATGCTGCTTATGACCACCACCGATGTGACGGGTAGTAATACGGCCATTGTTGTTACGACCACCAGTCTTCGATTTTTTCTCGAGCAGCGGTGCGTGAGGAGCGCCTTTATGCAGCTCCTGGTTGACCACCTTGACCACAAAACGGCGGCCAGGGGAAGTCGGTTTGCATTTAACGATTGCCATGATGCACCCCTTCCTTACTCAGCACTGCTGCTGAAATCGAGATCTTGGCCTGGCTGAAGGGAGATAACTGCCTTCTTCCAGTCATTACGCTTGCCCAGACCGCGAGCAGTGCGCTTGGTCTTACCCAGAACATTCAGGGTAGTGACACGCTCTACTTTCACGCTGAACAGGCTTTCGACGGCCTTCTTGATTTCCAGCTTGGTTGCATCAGTAGCAACCTTGAAAACGAACTGACCTTTTTTGTCTGCCAGAACCGTAGCCTTCTCGGAAACGTGCGGGCCAAGCAGAACTTTAAATACGCGTTCCTGGTTCATCCCAGCAGCTCCTCGAATTTCTTCACGGCCGACACAGTGATCAACACTTTGTCGTATGCGATCAGACTAACTGGATCGGAACCTTGAACATCACGCACATCAACGTGCGGCAGGTTGCGAGCAGCCAGGTACAGGTTCTGATCAACAGCGTCCGACACGATCAAAACGTCGGTCAGGCTCATGTCGTTCAGCTTGCCCAGCAGATCTTTGGTTTTCGGCGATTCAACAGCGAAATCCTGAACTACGACCAGACGATCAGTACGCACCAGCTCAGCAAGAATGGAGCGCAGTGCTGCGCGATACATCTTCTTGTTCAGCTTTTGCGAGTGATCCTGAGGACGCGCTGCGAATGTGGTACCGCCGCCGCGCCAGATCGGGCTACGGATAGTACCGGCACGAGCACGGCCAGTACCCTTTTGACGCCAAGGGCGCTTACCGCCACCGGATACGTCAGAACGGGTCTTTTGCTGCTTGCTACCTTGACGACCGCCAGCCATGTAGGCCACGACCGCTTGGTGAACCAGCGTCTCGTTGAACTCGCCGCCAAATGTCAGTTCGGAAACTTCGATCGCTTGAGCGTCATTTACATTTAATTGCATGTCAGCTTCCCCTTAACCGCGAGCCTTGGCTGCTGGACGTACAACCACATTGCCGCCAGTAGCGCCAGGAACAGCACCTTTGACCAACAACAGATTGCGTTCAGCGTCCACGCGCACTACTTCCAGGGACTGCACGGTCACGCGCTCAGCGCCCATATGACCGGACATTTTTTTGCCCTTGAATACACGACCAGGAGTCTGGCACTGGCCGATAGAGCCTGGGACGCGGTGGGACACGGAGTTACCGTGAGTATTATCTTGGCCACGGAAATTGTGGCGCTTGATCGTACCCTGGAAACCTTTACCTTTGGACTGACCGGTAACATCTACCATCTGGCCAGCGGCGAAGATTTCTGCATTGATCAGATCGCCTGCCTTGTATTCGCCTTCTTCAAGACGGAATTCCAAGACGGTACGACCCGCGGCAACGTTCGCTTTAGCGAAGTGACCTGCCTGAGCAGCAGTCACACGGGAAGCGCGACGCTCGCCGACAGTGACTTGCACTGCACGATAGCCATCGACTTCTTCGGTTTTGAACTGGGTGACGCGATTCGGCTCGATCTCAATGACCGTAACCGGAATGGAGACACCTTCTTCGGTGAAAATACGGGTCATACCGCATTTACGACCGACTACACCAATAGTCATGTTGTAAACCTCATGAGTGTACGGGGCTTTCACCCGCTATGGCCGCCCATTTCAGAGCGTTACACGACTAAGACCCAAGTCTTAGCCGAGGCTGATCTGCACTTCCACACCTGCCGCAAGGTCAAGCTTCATCAGCGCATCAACGGTTTTATCCGTTGGCTGGACGATGTCCAGAACACGCTTATGAGTGCGGATCTCGTACTGGTCACGCGCGTCTTTGTTGACGTGCGGGGAGACCAGAACGGTGAACCGCTCTTTACGGGTTGGCAATGGAATTGGACCACGCACTTGAGCACCAGTACGTTTCGCGGTTTCCACGATTTCCTGGGTTGATTGGTCGATCAGGCGATGGTCAAAAGCCTTCAACCTGATACGGATTTGCTGATTTTGCATTGGATTTCAGACTCCAGGCTACGTCCCACCGAGCGCAATACGCCCGTTTAAAGGAGGCGCAATTCTATAGACGAGCTAACAGGGTGTCAACCCAATAAAAAAGCCCCCGCAAGCGGGGGCTCTTTTTGAAGATCAACGCTTACGCGATGATTTTGGCTACGACGCCAGCGCCGACGGTACGACCGCCTTCACGGATAGCGAAACGCAAACCGTCTTCCATTGCGATTGGCTTGATCAGGGTAACGGAAACTTTCACGTTATCACCTGGCATAACCATCTCAACGCCTTCCGGCAGTTCGCAGCTACCAGTAACGTCGGTAGTACGGAAGTAGAACTGTGGACGGTAGCCTTTGAAGAACGGAGTGTGACGACCGCCTTCTTCTTTGCTCAGCACGTAGATTTCAGCTTCGAACTGAGTGTGCGGCTTGACAGTGCCTGGCTTGACCAGAACCTGGCCACGCTCAACGTCGTCACGCTTGGTGCCGCGCAGCAGAACGCCGCAGTTCTCGCCAGCACGACCTTCGTCGAGCAGCTTACGGAACATTTCAACACCGGTGCAGGTGGTGACAGTAGTGTCACGCAGACCAACGATTTCCAGTGGATCCTGAACCTTGACGATACCGCGCTCAACACGACCAGTCACAACAGTACCGCGACCAGAGATCGAGAATACGTCTTCGATTGGCATCAGGAACGGCTTGTCAACAGCACGCTCTGGCTGAGGAATGTAGCTGTCCAGAGTTTCAACCAACTTCTTGACGGCAGTGGTGCCCATCTCGTTGTCGTCTTTGCCTTCCAACGCCATACGGGCAGAGCCGATGATGATTGGAGTGTCGTCGCCCGGGAAGTCGTAAGTGCTCAGCAGATCGCGCACTTCCATCTCAACCAGTTCCAGCAGCTCAGCGTCGTCTACCAGGTCAGCCTTGTTCAGGAAGACCACGATGTACGGAACGCCAACCTGACGAGACAGCAGGATGTGCTCACGAGTTTGTGGCATCGGACCATCGGCAGCCGAACAAACCAGGATAGCGCCGTCCATCTGGGCAGCACCAGTGATCATGTTCTTCACATAGTCAGCGTGACCTGGGCAGTCAACGTGAGCGTAGTGACGCGTTGCCGAGTTGTACTCAACGTGCGCGGTGTTGATGGTGATACCACGAGCTTTTTCTTCTGGTGCGCTGTCGATCTTGTCGAAGTCAACACGAGCCGAACCGAAAACTTCGGAGCAAACACGGGTCAGAGCAGCGGTCAGTGTGGTTTTACCGTGGTCAACGTGACCAATGGTGCCAACGTTGACGTGCGGAAGGGAACGATCAAATTTTTCTTTAGCCACGACAAATAACTCCTAGCCTAAAGGCGCTGAATCAGCCTTGTTTTTTGGTTACAGTTTCGACGATGTGCGACGGAGCTGTATTGTATTTTTTGAATTCCATAGAGTAGCTTGCGCGACCTTGGGACATGGAGCGAACGTCGGTCGCATAACCGAACATCTCACCCAACGGAACCTCGGCGCGAATTACCTTGCCGGAAACCGTATCTTCCATACCCAGGATCATGCCGCGACGACGGTTAAGGTCGCCCATCACGTCACCCATATAGTCTTCAGGCGTAACAACCTCTACAGCCATGATCGGCTCAAGCAACTCACCGCCGCCCTTCTGGGCCAGCTGCTTGGTCGCCATGGATGCAGCCACCTTAAACGCCATCTCGTTCGAGTCGACGTCGTGGTAAGAACCATCAAACACGGTAGCCTTCAGGCCGATCAGCGGATAGCCGGCAACGACGCCGTTCTTCATCTGCTCTTCGATACCCTTCTGGATAGCCGGGATGTATTCCTTAGGAACAACACCACCCACCACTTCGTTCACGAATTGCAGACCTTCCTGACCTTCGTCAGCAGGGGCAAAACGGATCCAGCAGTGGCCGAACTGACCACGACCGCCGGACTGACGAACGAACTTGCCTTCGATTTCACAGTTCTTCGTGATGCGCTCACGATACGAAACCTGAGGCTTACCGATGTTGGCTTCGACGTTGAACTCACGGCGCATCCGGTCAACCAGGATGTCCAGGTGCAACTCGCCCATGCCAGAGATGATCGTTTGACCCGTCTCTTCATCAGTTTTAACGCGGAAAGAAGGGTCTTCCTGAGCAAGTTTGCCCAGTGCGATACCCATTTTTTCCTGGTCATCCTTAGTCTTAGGCTCTACGGCAACCGAAATAACCGGCTCCGGGAAGTCCATCCGAACCAGAATGATTGGCTTGTCAGCGTTGCACAAGGTTTCACCAGTGGTGACGTCCTTCATGCCGATCAAGGCCGCGATGTCACCAGCGCGTACTTCCTTGATCTCCTCACGGGCGTTTGCGTGCATTTGCACCATACGACCCACGCGCTCTTTCTTGCCCTTAACGGAGTTGATCACGCCGTCGCCGGAGGCCAGTACGCCCGAGTACACACGGACGAACGTCAGGGTACCCACGAATGGGTCGGTAGCAATCTTGAACGCCAGGGCCGAGAACGGCTCGTTATCGTCCGCATGACGCTCCATTTCTTCTTCCTCGTTATCAGGGTTGGAACCCTTGATAGCAGGAATGTCGACTGGAGCCGGCAGGTAGTCGATCACGGCGTCGAGAACCAGGGGAACACCCTTGTTCTTGAAGGAAGAACCGCAAACAGCAAGAACGATCTCACCAGCAATAGTACGCTGACGCAGAGCAGCCTTGATCTCCTCGTTGGTGAGTTCTTCACCCTCGAGGTATTTGTTCATCAGCTCTTCGCTGGCTTCAGCCGCAGCCTCAACCATGTTGCTGCGCCACTCATCAGCCAGCTCCTGCAATTCAGCAGGAATAGGCTTGCGGACAGGGACCATACCTTTATCGGCATCGTTCCAGTAGACCGCTTCCATGGACATCAGATCGATCTGACCTTGGAAATTGTCTTCGGAGCCAATTGCCAACTGGATCGGCACTGGAGTGTGACCCAGACGCTGCTTGATCTGCGCGATAACGCGTAGGAAGTTGGCACCAGCACGGTCCATCTTGTTCACGTAAACGATACGCGGAACACCGTACTTATTGGCCTGACGCCATACGGTTTCGGACTGAGGCTCAACCCCTGAAGTACCACAGAACACAACAACCGCGCCGTCGAGTACACGCAGGGAACGCTCAACTTCAATGGTGAAGTCTACGTGGCCCGGCGTGTCAATGACGTTGAAGCGGTATTGGTCTTTGTGCTGCTTCTCGGAACCCTGCCAAAAGGCAGTAATAGCAGCAGAAGTAATGGTAATACCACGCTCCTGCTCCTGAACCATCCAGTCGGTGGTCGCGGCGCCGTCATGCACCTCGCCCATCTTGTGGCTTTTACCGGTGTAAAAAAGGACGCGCTCGGTGGTGGTGGTTTTACCAGCATCCACGTGAGCAACGATACCAATGTTACGGTAACGGTTGATCGGTGTAGTACGAGCCATAAAGCCCTCGCAAAATTAGTGACGCTGAAATTAGAAGCGGTAGTGCGAGAAAGCCTTGTTGGCTTCAGCCATACGGTGCACGTCTTCACGCTTCTTGACCGCAGCACCTTTACCTTCGGCGGCGTCCAACAATTCGCCGGCCAAACGCAGAGCCATAGACTTCTCACCGCGCTTGCGCGCGAAGTCTACCAGCCAACGCATTGCCAGAGCATTACGACGGGACGGACGAACTTCGACCGGAACCTGATAAGTAGCACCGCCTACACGGCGCGACTTCACTTCGACCAGCGGAGCGATGGCGTCGAGAGCTTTCTCGAAGATTTCCAGGGGATCGCTGTTCTTGCGTTCTTTAACCTTTTCCAGCGCGCCATAAACGATACGCTCGGCAACGGCTTTCTTGCCGCTTTCCATAACGTGGTTCATGAACTTGGCCAGAATCTGGCTGCCGTATTTTGGATCGTCAAGCACTTCGCGCTTGGCTGCTACGCGTCTTCTTGGCATGGATAAGCCCTCAAACGGTCTTCAGGTTCGCTCGGAATCAGCACCTACTGGCGCCTCCGACCTTACTCTTATCGACTCAGAAAATAAGATGATTCAGTTTTTACAAAAAGCCACTACTACTTAGGCTTCTTGGTCCCGTACTTCGAACGACCCTGGTTACGACCTTTAACACCGGAAGTATCCAACGAACCGCGAACGGTGTGATAACGAACACCTGGCAAGTCTTTTACACGGCCGCCGCGAATCAGTACGACGCTGTGCTCTTGCAGGTTGTGGCCTTCACCACCGATGTACGAGGAAACCTCGAAACCGTTGGTCAGACGCACACGGCAGACTTTACGCAATGCCGAGTTAGGTTTCTTCGGCGTAGTTGTGTACACACGAGTGCACACACCACGACGCTGCGGGCAGTTCTGCAGCGCAGGCACGTCGGATTTCTCGACGATACGCTTACGCGGCTGACGTACCAGCTGGTTGATAGTTGCCATCTACTAGCTCCACTGTTGTCTTGCGACGCTATTGTCTTACAAGAAAAGCAAAATGGCAGGACAAGCGTCCCGCCAGATTTAGGGGTACAAGAGTCTAAAGAGGATCCCGCCCCCAGTCAAGGCAAAGCCCCGATGTCAACAGCCAGTGGCCACCCGTCGAAACCGGGTGAGCCAAATGACCATTAGAACCGGGGCCCTACTCTCAATTAGTGCTTGAGTTCAACGCTTCGGTCAGCGCGGCTTCAACTTCGCTCGCGCTCACACGCATCGGCTTATCAGCCTCACGACGACGCTTACGCTCGCTGTGATATGCCAAGCCGGTACCTGCCGGGATCAAACGACCCACGACCACGTTTTCTTTCAGGCCGCGCAAGTAATCGCGCTTGCCGGTAACCGCCGCTTCGGTCAGTACTCGTGTGGTCTCCTGGAAGGAGGCCGCCGAAATGAACGACTCAGTGGACAGCGAGGCCTTGGTGATACCCAGCAACACACGAGTGAATTTGGAAACAAATTTCTCGTCTGCTGCCAATCGCTCGTTTTCAACCAGTACGTGCGTCAACTCCATCTGGTCGCCCTTGATGAAGCTGGAATCACCCGACTCAGCGATCTCAACTTTACGCAGCATCTGACGAAGGATCGTCTCGATATGCTTGTCGTTGATCTTCACGCCTTGCAGGCGATAAACGTCTTGAATCTCGTTGACGATGTATTTCGCCAGCGCGCTAACACCCAGCAGACGCAGGATGTCGTGCGGATCGCTAGGGCCGTCGGAGATAACCTCACCACGGCTAACTTGCTCACCTTCGAAGACGTTCAAGTGACGCCACTTCGGAATCAGCTCTTCGTACGGATCGGTACCGTCGTTTGGTGTAATCACCAGACGGCGCTTACCTTTAGTCTCTTTACCGAACGCGATCGTACCGCTGACCTCAGCCAGAATCGATGCTTCTTTCGGGCGACGCGCTTCGAACAAGTCGGCAACGCGCGGCAGACCACCGGTGATGTCACGGGTCTTGGAGGTTTCTTGCGGGATACGGGCAATAACGTCACCCACACCTACCTGCACACCATCCGCAACACCGACGAGGGCGTTCGCTGGCAGGAAGTACTGAGCCGGCACGTCTGTACCTGGCAGCAGCAGATCCTTGCCATCGACGCCAACCATCTTGACCGCAGGACGAATGTCTTTGCCTGCTGCGGGACGGTCTTTCGCATCCAGTACTTCGATGTTGGTCAAACCGGTCAGCTCGTCGGTTTGGCGCTTGATCGTAATACCTTCTTCCATGCCCACATACGTCACGGTACCTTTCATCTCGGTGACGATTGGGTGAGTGTGCGGATCCCACTTGGCCACGATGGCACCAGCGTCGACCTTGTCACCTTCCTTCACAAGAATTACGGCGCCGTACGGGAGCTTGTAACGCTCGCGCTCACGACCGAATTCATCGGCGATTGCCAGCTCACCCGAACGCGAAACCGCGACCAGATGGCCGTCGAGACGCTCGACGTGCTTCAGGTTATGCAAACGAACGATACCGCCGTTCTTGACCTGTACGCTGTCCGCTGCAGAAGTACGGCTTGCCGCACCGCCGATGTGGAATGTACGCATGGTCAGCTGTGTACCTGGCTCACCGATCGACTGGGCTGCAATAACGCCGACAGCTTCACCGATGTTCACCTGGTGACCACGAGCCAGATCACGGCCGTAGCACTTGGCGCAAATGCCGTAGCGGGTCTCGCAGCTGATTGGCGAACGTACGATCACCTCATCGATGCTGTTCAGCTCAATGAACTCGACCCACTTCTCGTCTACCAGCGTACCGCCTGGAACAATGACGTCTTCGGTGCCAGGCTTGAATACGTCACGGGCGATTACTCGACCCAATACGCGCTCACCCAACGGTTCTACGACATCACCGCCTTCGATGTGCGGAGTCATGACCAGGCCATGCTCAGTACCGCAATCCACCTCGGTCACAACCAGATCCTGCGCCACGTCTACAAGACGACGAGTCAGGTAACCGGAGTTGGCGGTTTTCAACGCGGTGTCAGCCAGACCTTTACGAGCACCGTGAGTAGAGATGAAGTACTGAAGTACGCTCAAACCTTCACGGAAGTTCGCAGTAATCGGCGTTTCGATGATCGAGCCGTCAGGCTTGGCCATCAGACCACGCATACCTGCCAGTTGGCGAATCTGTGCTGCGGAACCCCGCGCACCAGAGTCGGCCATCATGTACATCGAATTGAAGGATTCCTGGTCAACGGTCTCGCCGTGACGGTCGACAACCTTCTCTTTCGAGAGGTTCGACATCATCGCCTTGGAAACTTCATCGTTGGCCTTGGACCAGAGGTCGATCACCTTGTTGTACTTCTCGCCCTGAGTAACCAGGCCGGAGGCGTACTGACTTTCGATCTCTTTCACTTCGTCGGTTGCGGCGTCGATGATGCGAGCTTTTTCATCAGGGATAACGAAGTCGTTAACGCCGATGGAAACACCCGAGATCGTCGAATAGGCGAAACCGGTGTACATCAACTGGTCAGCGAAGATAACGGTCTCTTTAAGGCCAACAACGCGATAGCATTGGTTGATCAGCTTGGAGATCGCTTTTTTCTTCATCGGCTGGTTGACGACGTCATATGACAGGCCGGCCGGAACCACCTGGAACAGCAGCGCACGGCCGACGGTTGTGTCGACAATACGAGTGTTCTTGACGCTGCCACCATCACGGTCATTGACCGTTTCGTTGATGCGTACTTTTACTTTTGCATGCAGTGCGGCTTCGCCTGCACGGAATACACGGTCAACTTCCTGCAGATCCGCGAACACACGGCCTTCGCCTTTGGCGTTGATCGCTTCACGGGTCATGTAGTACAGACCCAGTACAACGTCCTGCGAAGGAACGATGATTGGCTCACCGTTGGCTGGCGACAGGATATTGTTGGTCGACATCATCAGCGCACGGGCTTCGAGCTGGGCTTCCAGCGTCAACGGCACGTGAACGGCCATCTGGTCACCGTCGAAGTCGGCGTTGTATGCCGCACAGACCAGCGGGTGCAGCTGGATCGCCTTACCTTCGATGAGAACCGGCTCAAACGCCTGGATACCCAGACGGTGGAGCGTAGGTGCACGGTTCAGGAGCACTGGGTGTTCGCGGATGACTTCGGCGAGAACGTCCCATACTTCCGGCAGCTCGCGCTCGACCATTTTCTTGGCAGCTTTGATGGTGGTAGCGAGACCACGCATTTCGAGCTTGCCGAAAATGAACGGTTTGAACAGCTCAAGTGCCATCTTCTTCGGCAAACCGCACTGATGCAGACGCAGGGTCGGACCTACTGTGATTACCGAACGGCCAGAGTAGTCAACACGCTTACCGAGCAAGTTCTGACGGAAACGACCCTGCTTACCCTTGATCATGTCAGCCAGGGATTTCAGAGGACGCTTGTTCGAACCTGTAATAGCGCGACCGCGACGACCGTTATCGAGCAATGCATCCACAGCTTCCTGCAGCATGCGCTTTTCGTTGCGCACGATGATGTCAGGAGCTGACAGATCCAGCAGGCGCTTCAAGCGGTTATTACGGTTGATCACCCGACGATAGAGATCGTTGAGGTCGGAGGTCGCGAAACGACCACCATCCAATGGGACCAGTGGACGCAGATCTGGCGGCAGAACCGGCAGAACGGTCAACACCATCCACTCTGGAAGGTTGCCGGAACCCTGGAAGGCTTCCATCAACTTCAGACGCTTGGACAGCTTCTTGATTTTGGTTTCCGAGTTGGTTTGCGGAATCTCTTCGCGCAGACGGCCAATCTCGTGTTCCAGATCAATGGCGTGCAGCAGCTCGCGGACAGCCTCGGCACCCATGCGGGCGTCGAAGTCATCACCGAACTCTTCGAGGGCTTCGAAGTATTGCTCGTCGTTCAGCAGTTGGCCTTTTTCGAGCGTGGTCATGCCCGGGTCGATAACGACGTAGCTCTCGAAGTAGAGAACGCGCTCGATATCACGAAGGGTCATGTCCATCAGCAAACCGATGCGGGAAGGCAGCGATTTGAGGAACCAGATGTGAGCAACCGGCGACGCCAGCTCGATGTGAGCCATACGCTCACGACGGACTTTGGCCAGTGCGACTTCAACGCCACACTTCTCGCAGATGACGCCACGATGCTTCAAGCGCTTGTACTTACCGCACAGGCACTCGTAATCCTTGACCGGGCCAAAGATCTTGGCGCAGAACAGGCCGTCACGCTCAGGTTTGAACGTACGGTAGTTGATGGTTTCCGGCTTTTTAACTTCACCGAACGACCACGAACGGATCATCTCAGGCGATGCCAATCCGATACGGATGGCGTCGAACTCTTCGACTTGACCCTGGTTTTTCAGCAAATTCAGTAGGTCTTTCAAGGCCTTTCCTCCTGGCGGAGCAGAGGGCGGTCATACTGACCCACCCTCGATTCGCGTCACGTGTTATTCGGTTTCCAGATCGATATCGATACCGAGCGAACGGATTTCTTTGATCAACACGTTGAAGGACTCGGGCATGCCCGGCTCCATACGGTGATCGCCGTCCACGATGTTCTTGTACATCTTGGTACGGCCGTTCACGTCGTCCGACTTCACTGTGAGCATTTCTTGCAGAGTGTACGCCGCGCCATATGCTTCCAGCGCCCAGACTTCCATCTCCCCGAAACGCTGACCACCGAACTGAGCCTTACCACCCAGCGGCTGCTGAGTAACGAGGCTGTACGAACCAGTGGAACGCGCGTGCATCTTGTCGTCCACCAAGTGGTTCAGCTTCAGCATATACATGTAGCCAACGGTGACCGGACGCTCAAACTTGTTACCGGTACGGCCGTCGAATAGCTGCATCTGGCCGCTGTCCGGCATGTCCGCCAAGCGGAGCATCGCCTTGATTTCGGATTCCTTGGCACCGTCGAATACCGGGGTAGCCATTGGAACGCCGCCACGCAGGTTTTTAGCCAGGTCCAGAATTTCTTGATCAGACAGGTCATCAAGACTTTCCTGGCGGCCGCCAATCTCGTTGTAGATCTCGTTCAGGAACTTGCGCAGCTCAACAACTTTACGCTGCTCTTCGAGCATGCGGTTGATCTTCTCGCCCAACCCTTTAGCCGCGAGGCCCAGGTGAGTTTCGAGAATCTGACCAACGTTCATACGCGAAGGTACACCCAACGGGTTGAGGACGATATCCACCGGGGTACCGTTGGCATCGTGTGGCATGTCTTCAACCGGCATGATCACGGAGACCACACCCTTGTTACCATGACGACCGGCCATCTTGTCGCCCGGCTGGATGCGACGACGAATGGCAAGGTAAACCTTGACGATCTTCAGCACGCCCGGCGCAAGGTCATCGCCCTGCTGCAGCTTGCGCTTCTTGTCTTCGAACTTGTCATCAAGCAGACGGCGACGGTCAACGATATACGCCTGGGCCTTCTCGAGTTGCTCGTTCAGCGCATCTTCAACCATGCGCAGCTTGAACCACTGACCGTGCTCCAGACCATCCAGAACCTCGTTAGTGATTTCCTGGCCTTTTTTCAGGCCAGCACCACCTTCGGCGGTACGACCTACCAGAGCAGAACGCAGACGCTCGAAAGTTGCGCCTTCAACGATGCGGAACTCTTCATTCAAGTCCTTGCGGATCTCGTCAAGCTGGCTCTTCTCGATCGACAGCGCACGAGCATCGCGCTCAACACCATCACGCGTGAAGACCTGGACGTCGATGACGGTGCCTTTCGTACCAGTAGGTACGCGCAGGGAGGTATCTTTAACGTCACTGGCTTTTTCACCGAAGATTGCCCGCAGCAGCTTCTCTTCCGGAGTCAGCTGGGTCTCGCCTTTCGGAGTGACCTTACCTACCAGAATGTCTCCAGCGCCTACTTCAGCACCTACATAAACGATACCGGCTTCGTCAAGCTTGTTCAGTGCTGCTTCACCCACGTTAGGGATGTCAGCAGTGATCTCTTCAGGACCCAGCTTGGTGTCACGCGCCACACAGGTCAGTTCCTGAATGTGGATTGTGGTGAAGCGATCTTCTTGAACAACACGCTCGGACAGGCAAATGGAGTCTTCGAAGTTGAAGCCGTTCCATGCCATGAACGCGATGCGCATGTTCTGACCCAGCGCCAGCTCACCCATATCGGTGGACGGGCCATCAGCCATGATATCGCTGCGCTGTACACGATCACCCTTGCTCACCAGCGGACGCTGGTTGATGCATGTGTTCTGGTTCGAGCGCGTGTATTTGGTCAGGTTGTAGATGTCGACACCGGCTTCGCCTGTCTCAACTTCGTCATCAGCAACGCGAACCACGATACGGCTAGCATCTACCGAATCGATCACGCCGCCACGACGGGCCACGACGCAAACGCCGGAGTCGCGCGCAACGTTGCGCTCCATGCCGGTACCAACAAGCGGCTTGTCAGCGCGCAATGTTGGAACAGCCTGGCGCTGCATGTTCGAACCCATCAACGCACGGTTGGCGTCGTCGTGCTCAAGGAACGGGATCAGCGATGCTGCAACCGAAACAACCTGCTTCGGCGAAACATCCATCAGGGTGACGTCTTCCGGCGCCTTGACGGTGAACTCGTTCAAGTGACGCACTGCTACCAGTTCGTCAATCAGCTGGCCTTTATCGTTCATGGCAGCAGAAGCCTGCGCGATCACATGATCGGCTTCTTCAATCGCTGACAAGAAAACAATCTCGTCGGTAACCAGGCCTTCTTTCACTACACGGTACGGACTCTCAAGAAAGCCGTACTGATTGGTGCGAGCATAAGCAGCCAGGGAGTTGATCAGACCGATGTTCGGACCTTCCGGAGTTTCAATCGGGCATACACGACCGTAATGAGTCGGGTGTACGTCTCGAACTTCAAAGCCGGCACGCTCACGGGTCAAACCACCAGGGCCGAGTGCAGAGACACGACGCTTGTGAGTGATCTCGGACAGCGGGTTGTTCTGGTCCATGAACTGCGACAGCTGGCTGGAACCGAAGAACTCTTTCACCGCCGCGGCAACAGGCTTGGCGTTGATCAGATCCTGAGGCATCAGACCTTCGCTTTCCGCCATCGACAGGCGCTCTTTGACCGCACGCTCGACTCGTACCAGACCTACACGGAACTGGTTCTCGGCCATCTCGCCTACGCATCGAACGCGACGGTTACCGAGGTGGTCGATGTCATCGACGATGCCTTTACCGTTACGGATGTCTACCAGGGTCTTTAGCACGGCAACGATGTCGTCTTTGTGCAGGACGCCGGAACCTTCGATCTCGGTACGGCCAATACGACGGTTGAACTTCATCCGACCTACAGCGGACAGATCGTAACGCTCCGGGCTGAAGAACAGGTTGTTGAACAGGGTCTCGGCAGCGTCCTTGGTAGGTGGCTCACCAGGACGCATCATCCGATAGATTTCGACCAGGGCTTCCAGCTGATTGCCTGTCGAGTCGATCTTCAGGGTGTCGGAAATGAACGGACCACAATCGATGTCGTTCGTGTACAGCGTCTCGATGCGAACAACCTGAGCTTTCGCAATTTTCGCGAGGATCTCGGTATTCAGCTCGGTATTGCACTCGGCAATGATCTCACCTGTTGCCGGATGCACGATGGCCTTGGCGCTAGTGCGGCCAATAACGTAGTCGAGCGGAACTTCAAGCGTCTTGATGTTGGCTTTTTCGAGCTGGTTGATGTGGCGAGCCGTAATACGACGGCCTTGCTCAACAATTACCTTGCCCTTGTCATCCAGGATGTCCAGGACGGCAATTTCGCCGCGCAGGCGCTGAGGCACCAACTCCAGGTTCAGGTTCTCGCCCTGAACATGGAATACGTTGGTGGTGTAGAAGGCATCCAGCACTTCCTCAGTGGTGTAACCCAGTGCACGGAGCAAAACCGATGCAGGGAGTTTGCGGCGACGGTCGATACGAACGAAGACACAGTCTTTCGGATCGAATTCGAAGTCCAGCCACGAGCCACGGTAAGGAATGATGCGAGCCGAATACAACAGCTTGCCGGAGCTGTGCGTTTTGCCGCGGTCGTGGTCGAAGAACACGCCCGGGGAACGGTGCAGCTGGGAAACAATTACTCGTTCGGTACCGTTGATAACGAAGGTACCGTTTTCGGTCATCAAGGGGATTTCACCCATGTAGACTTCTTGCTCTTTGATGTCCTTGATCGCTTTATTCGACGATTCTTTGTCGAAAATGATCAGACGTACTTTTACCCGCAACGGTACGGCGTAAGTCACACCGCGCAGCACGCATTCCTTGACATCAAAAGCCGGTTCGCCCAGACGATAGCCCACATACTCCAGAGCAGCATTGCCGGAGTAGCTGATGATCGGGAAAACAGATTTGAAGGCCGCATGCAGGCCCACGTCGCGGAACTGATCTTTAGTCGCTCCCGCTTGCAAGAATTCACGATACGAATCCAGCTGGATGGCCAGGAGGTAAGGCACATCCATGACGTCCGGCAACTTGCTAAAGTCCTTGCGGATACGTTTTTTCTCAGTATATGAGTAAGCCATCAGCGTTCCCCAGCTTGGTCACCTGCTTGTTTGGCTCCCCCCGACGGGAGCAGCCAGAAAAATCTTGCGAACCCCATGGTTCGCGCCACCGTCGAGGTGGGTAGATCACGTAATCAGCGCTAACCGAATCAGCTGCCAACAACGGAAAAAGGCCGGTGGCAGAAGCCACCAGCCATCAGCCTTTCGCTTAACGCTTGGGCTGGAAACGCAAAGTCGATGCTTACTTCAGCTCGACTTTAGCGCCTGCTTCTTCCAGGGTGGCCTTGGCTTTGTCAGCAGCGTCTTTAGCTACTGCTTCCAGGACCATTGCTGGCGCGCCGTCAACGACTGCCTTGGCTTCTTTCAGGCCCAGACCGGTCAGTTCACGAACTGCTTTAATGACGTTAACTTTCTTCTCGCCAGCTTCCAGCAGCATGACGTTGAATTCAGTTTGCTCTTCAACAACGGCAGCAGCAGCAGCTGGACCAGCGGAAGCAGCGGCAGCGCTGACACCGAATTTTTCTTCGAATGCTTTGATCAGCTCTACAACCTGCAGAACAGACATTTCAGCTACGGCGTTGAGGATATCGTCTTGAGAGATAGACATGACTCTAATTCCTGAATTGGGGGACGGCCTACGCGACCATCAAAATAAACAAATTACGCGAGAGGAAGTGCCAGCCCTTAGGCTGCGGCGGCTTCTTTCTGTTCGCGGACTGCCGCCAACGTACGAGCGAGCTTGCTGGTAGCGCCTTGAATCACGCTCATCAGCTGCGAAATCGCTTCGTTGCGGGTTGGCAGTGTTGCCAGTACGTCGATCTGATTAGCTGCGAGGTACTTGCCCTCAAACGCAGCTGCCTTGATCTCGAACTTGTCCTGACCTTTTGCGAACTCTTTGAACAAGCGGGCAGCAGCACCTGGATGTTCGTTGGAGAAAGCGATCAAGGTCGGGCCGGTGAACGCATCGTTGAGAACACTGTATTCAGTGTCAGCAACTGCGCGCTTGAGCAAGGTGTTACGCACAACACGTACGTACACGCCAGCTTCACGAGCCTCTTTACGGAGTCCGGTCATCGCGCCTACTGTCACACCGCGGGCATCAGCCACAACAGCAGACAGAGCGACTTTGGCAGCCTCGTTGACTTCAGCGACGATGGCCTTCTTGTCTTCGAGTTTAATTGCCACGGGTCTAACTCCTGCTTGTTACCGTTTCATCTGACCGAAGCCAAATGTCGTTTTGGTGTCTGATTCGGTAAGGAACCGGGAGCACCATCTGCGTAGGCTTTTGGTTTAAGGCTCGCGCCGCCTACGGTCTTGGATAGCCCCCGCCAGGCAGGGACCCCAATTTTTGCAATAGCGCAGTTACACCCACGCCATGCCGGTCTTACGCGTCCAACGAACCTTGGTCAATGACCAGGCCTGGGCCCATAGTAGTGCTCAGTGTCACGCGCTTGACATAAATACCTTTAGAGGAAGCTGGCTTGATACGCTTAAGGTCAGCGATCAGCGCTTCAACGTTCTCACGCAGCTTGTCTGCTTCAAAGCCGACCTTGCCAACGGAAGTGTGGATAATGCCATTTTTGTCGGTGCGATAACGAACCTGACCAGCCTTCGCGTTTTTAACCGCAGTGGCGACGTCCGGAGTAACGGTACCGACCTTAGGGTTAGGCATCAGGCCGCGTGGACCGAGGATCTGACCCAACTGACCAACAACCCGCATTGCGTCCGGGGAAGCAATTACGACGTCATAGTTCAAGTCGCCGCCTTTCATTTCAGCAGCCAGGTCGTCCATACCAACACGATCAGCGCCGGCAGCCAGAGCAGCTTCAGCAGCTGGACCCTGAGTAAACACGGCTACACGAACGGTCTTGCCAGTGCCATGCGGCAGCACGGTAGCGCTACGTACGACCTGGTCGGATTTACGAGGATCGACACCGAGGTTCACAGCAACATCTACAGATTCGCTGAACTTCACTGTCGACAACTCTGCCAGCAGGGCAGCAGCGTCGTTGAAGTTATACGATTTGCCAGCTTCAACCTTGGAAGCGATAGCTTTTTGGCGCTTAGTCAGCTTAGCCATTACACACCCTCCACGTTAAGGCCCATGCTACGAGCGGAACCGGCGATAGTACGCACGGCGGCGTCCATATCAGCTGCGGTCAGGTCGGCATTTTTGGCTTTTGCGATTTCTTCCAGCTGAGCACGAGTAACAGTGCCAACCTTGACGGTGTTCGGACGAGCCGAGCCGCTGGTCAGGCCAGCTGCTTTCTTCAGCAATACAGAAGCCGGGGTGCTTTTGGTCTCAAAGGTAAAGCTACGGTCACTGTAGACAGTGATGATCACAGGCGTAGGCAGACCTGGCTCAATACCCTGGGTGCGAGCGTTGAAAGCCTTGCAGAATTCCATGATATTCACGCCATGCTGACCCAGTGCAGGACCAACAGGCGGGCTTGGGTTAGCCTGAGCGGCTTTCACTTGAAGCTTGATGTAAGCGGTAATCTTCTTGGCCATGAGGCACTCCAATTACGGGTTCAAACGCCCTTGAGGGGCTCCCCGGTTACTTGCGCGTTTATCCCGGTGACGAAAAAACCCCACAGCCCAAGGCTGCGGGGTATGGGATTCTGAGCTCAGTTACGCCTTTTCGACCTGACTGAACTCCAACTCTACCGGGGTAGAGCGTCCGAAAATGAGCACCGCCACTTGGATCCGGCTCTTTTCGTAGTTAACTTCTTCAACCGTGCCATTGAAATCAGCGAACGGACCGTCAGTCACGCGCACTACTTCGCCAGGCTCAAAAAGAGTCTTGGGCTTAGGCTTATCGCTACCATCGGCCACGCGACGCAGGATGGCTTCGGCTTCTTTGTCGGTAATCGGCGCAGGCTTGTCAGCTGTGCCACCGATAAAGCCCATAACACGAGGAGTGTCCTTGACCAAGTGCCAGGTACCCTCATTCATATCCATCTGGACAAGCACATAACCAGGGAAGAACTTCCGCTCGCTCTTGCGCTTCTGGCCGTTACGCATCTCCACTACTTCTTCAGTGGGGACCAGAATCTCGCCGAAGCCATCTTCCATGCCTGCAAGCTTTACACGCTCAACCAGAGAGCGCATGACATGCTTCTCATAGCCTGAGTAGGCGTGCACTACGTACCAACGCTTAGCCACGGGACACCCTTAGCCGACAATCAAGGAAACAAGCCAGCCGAGCAGGGAATCTAAACCCCACAGCAGCAGCGCCATAACAAGAACAACAGCCACCACGATCAACGTGGTTTGGGTTGTCTCTTGACGCGTAGGCCACACGACTTTGCGAATCTCAGCGCGAGCTTCCTTGGCCAACACGAAAAAAGCCTTGCCCTTACCAGTCTGCAGCGCCACATAGGCAGCCACAGCGGCAATAACGAGCAAGGCGAGAACGCGATACAGGATTGGCTGCGCGGAGTAGTATTGATTTCCAACGACACCCACGACCACCAAAAGCACTACAACAAGCCACTTAACGAGATCAAAACGGGAGTCTTGGGCTTCAGCCTTTGGATTCATCTACTAAAATCCTGTGAAAAGAAAGCCAGATAACTTTTCGAAATCTGGCAGGTCAGGAGGGAATCGAACCCCCAACCTACGGTTTTGGAGACCGTCGCTCTGCCAATTGAGCTACTGACCTAAAAGCAAAATCAGGCCGCGTATTATGCGGACCCGACGGGAAGATTTCAACACCGCCTCGAAAAACAGCCCTGAGGCTACGTCGCTGCGCTGTCGCGTCGCCGCTGTAGCAGCTATCTTGATGCAGCTGCACCGACGCTTAAAGCAAAGGCAGATACTTCTGTATCTGCCTTATTCATGGAGCTCTTGAGCGGATTTGAACCGCTGACCTCACCCTTACCAAGGGTGTGCTCTACCAACTGAGCTACAAGAGCAAAACATGCTGCACAACCAACAAAACCTGGAGCGGGTAGCGGGAATCGAACCCGCATCATCAGCTTGGAAGGCTGAGGTTCTACCACTAAACTATACCCGCTGAGCTTTGATGCTTACGCTCAAAATATGGTGGAGGGGGAAGGATTCGAACCTTCGAAGTCGTAGACGTCAGATTTACAGTCTGATCCCTTTGGCCGCTCGGGAACCCCTCCTAAGCGAGGCAGCATTCTATATCATGCCACCCTTCTGTCAACCTTTTTCTCAATAAAAACTTGAGGTTACAACGATTGACTTCACACTCTTCGCCGCGTTCTTTCGATCTGCACTGCGAAGCGGGCGCCATTCTATTCAAACTAATCTTCAGTTGCAATGCCTGCGCATGACATTATTTTAGTTTTTAGTCCCGGAAAATCAGAATGCAGATCTGCCAAGGCCGGGTCACTCACCAGGCGCTTGCTTTGGGCGAAATGCTGAGCCACAGATCATCAGTACGGACCTCAGTCCTCTTGCTACGACGAGCGTCGATGTCCAAACTTTTAAGGCGTCGCGCAATCAGGTGGGCCGCGCGCTCGTTGGCCATACCCCCTAAATACAGGCATGCTTGCTCGCCGCTTAGAGAACCTAAAGTTACTGCTTCCGGAACTGACTCGTTGAGCATGCGGATTGACCCGCCATAGGAGCGATTGGTCAGCAGCGGCGCAAGTTCTTTCGGTTGCAGTGCCGCATCCCGATAGCGCCAAGCAACGTATAGAACATTTATCAAAACCAACATCAAAATGCCCAGGGCATATCTACCTCATCAACCCGCGCCAGGTGGCAATCGCTGCAGTTTGAGGACATGTATCCGACTAATCGCCGACGAGTCGAAGGCTCACCTCTCCGCCGCTAAAGTGCTCCTCTCGTCCGTCTACCATCAAACGCAGAGCGCCATCGACCCCCACTCCCAGCACACGCCCCTCAATGGATTCAGCGCCTGTAGACAACGTGACCATCAATCCCTGCCAGAGGTGCTTGCTCTCCCAACCCTGTCTGTATGCGGTAAATCCATCGCGTTGATGCCCTGCCAGATATGAGCTGAGTTTGTGGCTAAGCGCGCAAATCACTTCATTGCGGTCTAAAACGCGACCCAGCTCCAGGGACATTGACGTCCAAGCCTGCCCCACGCCGTCGGACTCACGCATGTTGATGTTAAGGCCAATACCAATCACTACATGGCAGACATCGGCAGGATCCCCAGTAAGCTCTAACAGGACGCCTGCAAGCTTCTTGGGACCGACCAAAATGTCATTGGGCCATTTCAAGCCAGCGCTCGTGACACCGAGGTCCCGTACCGTGTCCACTACTGCAAGACCAACCAATAGACTCAGACCATCGAGTCGACGCATTCCTCCGTCCAGCCTGAGCGCAATGCTGTAATAGAGGTTCTGAGCGAAGGGGCTCACCCACTGCCGACCCCGCCGACCTCTGCCGGCGGTCTGCTGCTCTGCTACCACCAGAGCAGGAAGCGTCTCCTGGGTCTGGAGTAGTCGCAATGCTTCCGCGTTAGTCGAGTCAATGATTACGTGAACCTTACATTTCCAACCAAGCCGCGCATGCTCGATATCAAGAGCACTGGCATCCAGCAGAGAGAGCGGCGACGCCAGACGATAACCACGACCCCGCACCTTATGAAATTCGATCCCCAATTCGTTCTGGATTTGCTGCAGCTTCTTCCAAACTGCGGTTCTGCTTACACCAAGTGCCAGCCCGAGATCCTCGCCAGAGTGAAATTCACCATCCCCTAGTAGCTTCAGCAGCGTTTGCATGGTTTCGACCGTGTGGGAGTAAGCAGCGCATGATAATCGCTTAGTCAGGCCAAACAAGGGTGCGTAAGACATCCGCAGGAAGCCCCGCCCCCTCCTGATGTCCCAACTCGCCTAATGGCTGGGCACTGGCACTGGCACTTAATAGCGCGCAAAAACAAAACCCCATCTGCGTAAGCAGATGGGGTTCTGGAATTTAATC